>DASWVO010000121.1:0-13883 GCA_036406235.1 Opitutaceae bacterium | reverse complement strand
TTGCATGAGGCGGATAACCGTCGGATCGGGTCGACGGTTATTTTCTCGAGAGAGACTCTGTCGTCGCGACGTCGGCGTGCAGGCGCGGTATTGGGCGAAGCCGGCTTCGCCGAGCAATTCGCGAACGAAACCGAACAATGTGTTTCGCGTTGGCGAGAGCGGGCTGACCGTTTGTCCTCTCCGGCAGCGGACCGCCGCCGCAATGGAAAATTTTGCAACAGATGGCGTTTTCCGCGTAACGCACGGGCGATTTGGCGGTCTGTGCGCGCCGCAACGACGGCTTTTTGGGCAAGCGCCGTCGGATTACCCTTTGCCTTCCCCTCAGTGTAGCCAACTGCCTCATGAATACCCCTCCCCTCATCCTGTGTGTCACGATCATCGCCGGCGCCGCCCTGGCGGACGCGAAAGCGGATCCCCAACCGGTCACGGTTTCATTCAACCCCTCCCTGCGTCAGGAATTGGTCGCCATGGCCGCCGAGGACCAGCGCGTCCGAAAGGATGTCGGAGCCTCGATGAGCGCCGAGCAGTTTGACGAGATGCAGCGCGTGGATCTGCAGCACACGGAGCGGCTCAGCGCGATCGTTGCGGAACACGGGTGGCCGGGGAGATCGCTCGTCGGCGAAGACGCCGCCAGCAAGGCCTGGCTGCTGGTGCAGCACTGCGAACTCGAGTTCCAGGAACGATGCCTTCCCGTGATCGAGCGCGCGATGACGGCGGGTGAAATCCAGGGACGCGACTATGCCGGCCTCGTCGACCGCGTGCGGATGCGCCGGGGCGAGCCCCAGGTGTACGGCACGCAGTTGCGGACGTGTGACGGCGAGACCTCCGTTTACCCGATCGAGAATCCTGCGGAGGTGGACGACCGTCGCCGGGCGATCGGGCTGCCGTCGCTGGCCGAGCAGATGAAACGCATCGGAGTCGGCGCGAATCGCGGACCGGAGTTCAACGAAGCCTTGCGCGTGGAACTGGCGGCGATGGCGGCGCAAGACCAGCGGATCATCAAACCCACCGCCTCGGCCGAGGAGATTGCAGAGCAGAAACGCACCCACGCTCTGAATGTGAAGCGGCTGAAGGAGATCATCGACCAGCACGGCTGGCCGGGCCGCTCCCTGGTCGGCGCCGGTGGGGCCTTCAATGCCTGGCTGCTGGTCCAGAACAGCGGCGATTCGTTTTTCATGCAGAAATGCCTGCTGCTGCTGGAGCGCGCGGTGGCGGCGGGCGAGGCTAGTGCGCGCAGTTATGCCTACCTGTATGATTCGTTGCGCCTGGCCCAGGGCCAGCCGCAGGTTTACGGCACGCAGTTCACCAACGACGCCGCCGGCCGGCTGGCGCTGCATCCGATCGAAGATCGTTCCCAGGTCGACGAGCGCCGCCGCTCCGTCGGACTCGAGCCGCTCGAGGCCTACGAGCGCCGCATCCACGCCGGGCGCAACTGAGCATGAAACCGCAAGGGCGGTGATGGTGCGGAGTGGGTCGGGCGCTAGTGGCTGTTCTGAACTTTTGGGCTGCGCTTGCCTGAAGCACCGCACTACAGGCGTGCGTTCAGAAAAGGGCCTAACACGCCGCAGGGTTGCGCGAGGGGGCATCGAAAAAGTCCGAAGGCGCGCCATGCCTCCGGACCCTTTCGACGCCCTCTTGGCCGGAAAATTTCAGAACGAGTTAACCACGAAATACACGAAGGGAACCACTTAGCCGGAGCGTTTCAGAGGGAACCACGAATGGACACGAAGAGACACGAATTCTGAGAGAGAATTCCTTTTTCGTGTCTTTCGTGTGTTATGGCAGAACCGGGCGGCGTAGTCGGGCGGCAGTTCGCCGCGTTGCAGCCTTGGCGGAGGATGCGGGGCAGCCAGACGCAGCCGGCCAGGCGTTCGCGCGGAGAGGGCAATTTCATAATGGCGTGCAGTCGGGCGGAAATCGTTCCGCCGGCAAGCGGCCCGACGGGAACACGATCTCGGCCGGCGTCAGTCACGCGGGCCGAAGTGCGACGCGAGATTCGCGGCGAGGAGCGAGCCGTCCCTGGCGCCGCTTCGCGCGAGCCGGAGATGTTCGGCTTGCTCGGGGGGGCGGGGGGAGTTGCCCGCGAGCGCGAGCGCGAGGGCGAACTGGATCTCGGGATCGCCGCCACGCAGCCGATCGGCCTTCACCAGAAGATCGTAACCATCCGTGCGGTCGATCAGGCGGGCCTGCCTCAGGCATTCGGAGAAGAATCCCACGTCGAAGAGAGCGAGTGCGCGCGCGTCGTCCGTCGCGGTGGCGGCGGTGATGCGCGCGCGAAGTTTCTCGAGCAAACGGAGCGCGAGGCGCCGGTCGTCGGCGGAATAGCCGCGGTTGTGGTCGAGGCCTTCCATGCCGTTGGTGGCGTAGACAGCGGCGCGGCGGAGCGTCTCCATGCGGACGATTACGGGCCGGTCGGGCGTAAGCGCCGCGAGGGCGTCGCCGACCACGCGCGTGCGATCGTAGCTGCGACTCGCCCCGTGGAAATCCCGGGGGTTGCCGGCCGGGAGCCCGACGGACTCGCCGGCTTCGAAGGGATTGCAGATCAGCGGTGGACCAGCGAAGACCGCGTTGGAGGTGAACAGGCCGGCGACGAACAAGGCGCGTGCGGCGATACGGCGGATGGGATGAGACGATGACATGGCGAACGGATGGTTGAGCGGGGATGTTCACCAAATTGGATGCCGGCCGGCGGAGAAGGGTTGGGCGCGCGGGGAACGCCTGCGGAGATTTTACGGGCCGCGATACGGCGCGTCGCTGGCCGCGATGAGGCCGAGTTCGCCGGCCCAGCGGGTCAGCATCACCGCGTCGGCGCGCAGGATGCCTTCGCGCGTCACCTCCTCCGGCGGCGGGTGCAGCGCGGCGAGCTGGTCGAAAACGTCGCCGCGGCGGCCGGCCGGCACCTGCGAGAGCAGGTGCCAGAGCGTGACAGAATCCTCGCGACGCGACTCCCGGAGAATCTCGTCGAGCGCAGCGGTCCGCTCCGCCGGGTGAAAATCAAAGCGATCAAGCGCGGCACGAAGCGCCGGGGAGGCATCGGCGGCGAAGGGCGTGCCGGGGCCCGTGCCGCGCCGCGCCGCGCACATCATGCCGGCGGGAACCACGACCGTGCGCGGGCCGTTTTCCAGCGCAACGTAGCCGGCGGTGACGCGCACGATGCCGTGTCCCTCGGCGTCGACGGCGAGCGTGTAGGCGCAGCCGAGGTCGATCGCCGTCGCCGCCGGTGTATCCACGAAAAAAAGACGCGGAGGCGACCAGATGAGCGCATGCAGCGTGCCGCGGGCGAGTTCGAGCCGGTGCTGGTTCGCGGCGGTGCCGACGAAACGCACGCGGGAGTTGGCCTCGAGGCGGACCTCGCCGATGGCTCCGACGTCGAGCCGGGCGCGAGACGCGTCGTCGGTCTCGAGCCAGTCGCCGGGGCGCAGGCGGGCGTCTCCGCTGATCGGGGTGGCGCCGACGTGCGGGGTGCCGGCGAGTGGGGCGACGGTCCAGCCCGGCTGCCGGGTGGCCCGGTGCTGCCACGACCAAGCGCCGATTGCGACGAGGACGACGACGGCGGCGGCCGCGAGCGCAAGCGGCAACGTCAGCCGGCGCGAGGGAGCCGGACGGGCGGCGGTTGCGGCGACGATCTCGGGCCAGAGGTCGCGGCCGGGGGTGATTTCGTGCGGCAAGCTGGCGGCGGCGTCGCGCAAGGCGCGAAGCGAAGCGAGCGCCTCACGGCAGCGGGGGCAGCGGGCGAGGTGGGCATCGAGCGCGAGCGACTCGACGGGAGAGAGGGTGCCGTCGACGGAGTCATCCAGGCTGGCGTGCGCTTCGGTGCAGTTCATTGGAGGGCGTGCTGCAGGTGTTTGCGGGCGTGGTGGAGGTGCGTCTTGGCGGTGCCGGTGGCGATGCCGAGGTGGGTGGCGATTTCGGCGTGTTTCCACCCTTCGATATCGTGCAGCACAAAAACGATGCGAGCCTGCGGCGGCAGCGCGGCGATCGCTTGTTCAAGATCGAGGCGCACGCTCGCGTGCATCGGGACGCCCGCCCTCTCGAAGGCCGGCAGGTCGCAGGTGGAAAAGATGCGCTCTTCCCGGCGCCGCGCCGTGCGCATGTCCATCAACACGATGTTGACGGCGAGACGATGAAGCCAGGAGCCGAAGGCGCTCTCGCCGCGAAACCGCGGCAGCCGGTCCCACACCGCGATGAACGCCGTCTGCGTGAGTTCCTCGGCGCGCACGACGTTGGCAGTCATGCGCAGGCACAGCGCGTAGACCCGGCGCACGTGCAGGCGATACAACCGTTCGAACGCTGCCGCGTCCCGCTGTTGGGCGCGACGGATCAGGTGAGGCTCGTCTGCGGGTGTGGGCGAGTCGGTCACAGCGGAGCCGGGCAGGGCGGCGATTTCGTCGACATGGGGCATCTGCGTTGAAGGTATGATGCCGGCCAGCGCCGGAAGGTTTAGCCCGCGCGCGGGCGGGCGACGAGACCGAACGATTCCTGGGGGGACGCTACGCCCGACCTGGAGGGGTGCGATGTCGGGCGTAAAGCCCGATCCACATTCAGACTGCGCTCGCCTAGCCGAGGATCTCGAGCATGCGGGCGAAGAGGCGGTTCACCCGGGCCTGGTTGTCCTTCACGAGGTCCTTGAACTTTGCGAAGTCGATTTCCGTGCCTTCGAGCCCGTTCGCGTAATTGTCGATGATCGCGAGGCTGTTGTAACGCAGGTCGATTTCACCGCAGAGGTCGGCCTCGTGCGCGGCGGTCATGCCGATCACATCGCCCCAGTGCTGGACGATGCGGATCTCGGCCTTCGTCTCGAAGCGCGGGCCGCGCATCTGCACATAGACTTTGCCGGTCTGGATCGTGAACTCGGGCGCGAGCTTTTCGACGAGCAGCGGGATGAGGTTGTTGGCGATGCCGGGTGCGCCACCCTTGAGCTCGTCGTCGAAGAACGTCTGCGGCCCCTGCTGCAGCCCCACGTAGTCGCTGCACGAGACGAGCGTGCCCGGTGGGAGATCGCGTTTCAGCGAGCCGACGGAATTGAGCGAGACGATGTCCTGAAAACCGAGATTGGCCAGCGCGCGGATGTTGGCGCGATAGTTGATCGAGTGGGGCGGCTTCGGAAAGCCATGGCCGTGGCGGTTAATCAGCGCGTGTTCGCCGCGGGTCTTGTAGGTGACCGGGCCGTAAGGAGTCTCGACCGTGCGCACATCCCATGCGGAGAAAAGGTCGGAATTGACGATGCTGGTGCCACTGATGAACGCGACTTTCATGGGGCGAGAACATGTCGCGCCATGGGGCTTGGCAATCCCGGAGCCGAACGCGTCGAAGGTTAACGTTGCGGAGGCGAACAGTCGGCCCCGAGATGTCGGCACATCATGGATACCCCACCCGCTCCGCGCGTCCGCCGCAATGCTTCTGTCAGGGCGTCGTGCGTCGACGTCCGTTTGGCAGACGGCCGCCTGACCGGGCGTCAGCAAGCGACTCCCTTGCGGTTGTGGCTCGCATTCGCGGCGGTGGGGCTGGCGCTGGGCCTGGGCGGCTGCGCGACGCCGGGGCCGGCCCATCTTTACGTCGCGCCAGCACAGCGACCTGCGGTGATCGTGGACGTTGCCCTCGAGGGCGGCGGCGTAGGGGCGGGCGTCCGGGTCGACGTGCCGAGTTATGTGCGCCCGGGCGAGCGGCTGGTGGGGCTCGCGTATGACCCCTTTACAGATCATCTTTTTCTGCGACTCGCGCCGGGCAATCGTATCCGCGTCGTGGATCGGCCTGCGCGGCGGATCAAGCGCCAGTTTGCGGCCGAAGGGGTGTCCGCGGCGGGCGACGGCGATCTCGCGATCCGCTCGCGCGACCGGCATCTGTTCCTGGGGCATCCGACCGATGCGGCGGTGATCGAGACGACGCTGAGCGGAAAATTCGTGCGCACGATCGCGCTCGAGGCCGGCGGGCCGCCGCCGGCGGGGGTGGCTTACGATCAGGCGCGCGATGAGTTGCTCGTACTGGGCGGCGGCGACCTCGCGCACGTCAGGCGCTTCGACCTCGAAGGCAGACGCCTCGGTGGCGTGGCGCTGGATCGGGACGTCGAACTCACGGCCCTGGCGTTCGATTCGGCGGCGCGGGAGTTTTACGCGCCGCTCCGCGGCGGCCGCGCGATCGGTGTATTCAGCGAAACCGGACAGCTGCAGCGCGAAGTGCCGCTGGCGGAGATCGCGCCGGCCGGTGTGCGCGGCCTCGACGTGGGGCAACGCTCGGCGCTGCGGTTGTTTTGAGCTCAAGGAGGGGCGGCACCCCGGCCGCCCTGCGGTGCCGGCGGGGGCAGAAGTGCCGTGGTTCCTTGCGGCGGGCTGGCGGCGCTTACGGTGCGGCGGCGAGCGTCGCGGCGGCGCGCTTCTGCTGCTTCTCCACCCAGGTTTTGAGGATCGCGTGCGCGACCGGTACGGCGTAGGTGCCGCCGCCGGTTTCCTCGCCCGGCTGATCGCCCTCGACGGCGATGGCAAACGCGACCTGCGGCCGCTCGATGGGCGCGAAGCCGATAAACCAGGCAAAGTTAATCATGCCCTTTTCGGTGCGCTTCTGGGCGGTGCCGGTTTTACCGGCGATCCGCAGCCCGGGGATCTTCATGAAGCGGCTGTTGAGGATCCTGGCCGTGCCCGTCTGCGTGACCTGCTCCATGCCGCGGACGATCTCCGCGTAGTTTTCGGCGGAGAGGCCGATGGGCTCGCTGTGCTGCAGCGGTCGGTCGGGCGAGTGAATGAGGGTGGGGCTCGTGTGCACCTCGCCGCGCGCGAAGGACGCCATGAACGCCGCCATCTGCACTGGCGTGACGAGCAGGTAGCTCTGGCCGATCGAGAACATCGCGGTGTCGCCGGGGAACCACGGCTCGTTCTGGGTCTTTCGCTTCCACGCATCGTCGGGCACGATGGTGCGGCGGGTTTCGTGAAGCAGCTCAATGCCGGTGGGCTGGCCGAACCCGAAGCGCCGCGCCTCGTCGGCGATCGTCTGCGCGCCGGCATCGATGCCGTACTTGTAGAAGTAAACGTTGCAGCTCTTCTCGATCGCGGTGGCCAGCTTGATGCGGCCGTGCGCGTGGCGGTCGTGGCAGGCGAACTGCCGGCGCCCGACCGTGTAATAACCGGGACAATCGACTTCGCTGTCGGGCGTGATCCAGCCGGCGCGCATCCCGGCGATGGTGGTGAGAATCTTGAATGACGAGCCGGGCGGATAGAGGCCGGAGAGGGCGCGGTTGTACCAGCCGCCCTGGTCCTCGATTTCCTTGTAGAGTTTGGAGGAAATGCGCGGTGAGGTGGCGTTGAGATCGTAGTCGGGCTTGCTGGCGAGGACGAGCACCTCGCCGGTCTGCACGTCCATCGCGACGGCGGCGCCGGCCATCTGGTTTTCCGCGAGCTTGGTCTCGGCCGCCAGCTGAAGATCGATGTCAAGCGAGGTGACGATGTTGCCGCCCTGCACGGGCAGGCGTTTCATCAACGGCGGCTCGACGCGGTAGCCGGCGGGATCGACGCGGTAGATTGTGCCGCCGGTCTCGCCCTGCAGCTTCGTGTCGAAGCGGGCCTCGAGGCCGTCGCGACCGAGCGTCCCCTGCATCTTGAACGAGGCGAGCTCCGGGTTGGGGAAATCCTCACCCTTGCCGATCGGATCGGCGACCTTGACCGAACCGAGCGTGTGCGCGGCGGCCGAGCCGAAGGGGTAGAAACGCGCGCTCGAGGTGTAGACCTGCAGCGGGGAGGTGACGGGCAGTTGTTCGACGAGCCTCGCGTATTCGGCGGGCGCGAGGTCGTCGATGAGCGTGTAGGGGAGCAGCAGTTCCCGCTGCATGTGCTGGTTGAGGTCGTTGCCGTCGAGCGCCTTTTCCCGGCCGAGAGCGCGGTTGACCTGCTGGAGATACCGGTCGACGACGGCGAAGCGCGCGATCCTCGCCAGCTGGCTGGCGTTGGGCAGATCCTTGTCACCAGATTCTCGATACGCCTTGCGGATCTTGAGGTATTCACGGCGCATCTCGCCGCGCAGCTCGTCGAGGTAGAGCACGGCGGCGAACTGCGGGCGGTTGCCGACGAGGAGGCGGCCCTCGCGATCGTAGATGTTGCCCCGCGGCCCGGGCACGAGGATGCGCCGCTGGTTCTGCACCTTCTCGCGCTCGTGGTGGACATCGGTGCGGCCGAGTTGCTGATAACCGAGCCCGGTCGCGAGCACGACGAGCAGCGCCGTGATCACGAAATAGAAAAACAGCACGCGCGGATTCCGGCCTTTGAAGGCTTCGATCAGGCCGGGAGTGCGTTCTTTGACCGGGACGGGCATGCGGAGGCGACGGGCTCTAAATCAACCGACGCGGATCGTCCTGCAAGCGCGCACCGGCGATTTCCAGGGCCCGGCGCTGCAATGCGAAAAACCACGGGCCGATAAACGTGAGCGCGGTCTGCGAGACGATGAGGTCGACGAAGAGCCGCAGCCAGGTGTGGGCCGGAGAGGGGGAGTCGGCGATCTGCGTGAAGGAAACCGCAAGAAAGAGCGCGAGATTGGCGAGGAGCGCGACGATCACGGCGATCACCGCCTCTTCGCGAGCAAAGCGGGCCCGGGCATTGTAGATCACGATGTGTGCGAGTGCGAAGAGGATGGCATGCAGGCCGAACGCCACGGGAGTCACCGCGTCGACGGCGAGCCCGATGAGAAACGTCGCGGTGAGCCCCTCCCGGAGGCTGAGGCGCAGGGCCGAAAAGGTGATGGCGAGCCCGCCGAACCAGAGCTGCACGCCCAGGCGCGCGAGGTAGTGGTTGGCCTGGGCGGCCAGCAGCCACAGGAGCATGCCCGCAAGCAGGACGATGAGCGTCTGGCGGTAGGGAGGGGCCATGAGAAATTGGATTTTCGATCTACGAATTTCGATTTGGACCACGTCGGCGCATTCACTCGCCGATCGAAAATCGAAATTCGAAGCCATCAACGTGTGGCGGCAGTCTCCGGGACCGGGTTGATCGGCACGAGGACGGCGACCTCGGTGAGTTCGGTGAGACGTGGATCGAGTTGCACTTCACCGGTCTTGAACAGTCCGTCGGTGCTGGGTTCGAGCTTCACGATCTGGCCGATGGTCAGGCCGGCCGGAAACACGCCGCCGAGGCCGGAGGTGACCAGGCGCTTCGCTGAGGACGCGGTGGCGAAGATGTCGAGCGGCACGAATTCGACGACCCCGCGGGGCGGGCCGAGCGTCGGGTTGATGCCGCCTTGAAAGCTGATCGGCCGCTGGTCGCCCTCGATCGTGGCGGCCAGCCGGACGCTCTGGCTGCTGATCAAATCGACGACGGCGGTGTAGGCGTGGACCTCGCTCACGCGGCCGACGACGCCGCCGCTGAAGATCACCGGCGCGCCGACGGTGATGCCGGAAGCGCGGCCCTTGCGGATCACGAGACGCTGCCACCAGGCGGAAAAATCGCGGCGGGCGACGCGTACGGGCTCGGTGCGATACTCCGCAAACGCCGGGAGTCGCAGGAGACTTTCGAGCCGTTTGACCTCGTCGCGCAGGTACGCGTTCTCCGAGACACGCAGTTCGTAGGAGGCGGTGACGCGGGCGAGATTGCGGCCCGCTTCGATCAGCTCGTTGTTCGAACGCGTGCGCAGGGCCCAGAAATCCTGGAGGTCGCGAGCGACCGAAGCCGCGAGCTCAAGCGGAGCCTGCAGCTCGAAAAAACTGGCACGGGCGAAACGCTTGAGCGCGGTCGGGAGAATCAGCCAGACGGCGACGACGACGCCGAGGGTGACGAAGGGTTTGGCCTGATCAAAACGACGCGACGACAGCACGGCGGGGAGTTAGCCCACGGAACGGGTGGAAGACACGGAAAATTTCCCACCGGTTTGCACTGGTGGGTGCGATGAGTCCGTGGTGCGGACGCTTTCCCACGCGCAACGTCGCCATGCAGAACGGACGGGCGTCGGTTCTGCGAAAGCGCGGAGGTGGGCGAAGCGGACCGCCCTCCATCCTGTCAGCCGTTCAACCCAGCACCTTGCGCAAGGTGGCGAGGAGCTGCGTTTCTTTCTCCGTCTCCGCCCCGTCGGCGAGAAAAAGCTTTTTGCAGACGGAGAGAGCAAGTTCGCGGGCGGCCGGTGAATTCAGCCGGCTGCGCACCGAGACAAAAAACTCGTCGGCGGCGCTCGGGTCGGCTTTGGCCTCGCGGACTTTTCCAAGCGAGAGCGCCTCATAGGACTCCACGGAAATGTTGGGATCCCACGAGAGACTGGCGATGGTCTCGTCGACGACTTGGTCTTCGGCGAGCGCGATATGATTGTCGGCGAACTCGCAGAAATAGAGCAGGTCGGCGATTGCTTCGCGCTGGGGCTGGGTGAGTCCGTCGCGCGCGGTTTCCCGGTGACGGAACAGTCGGGGCAGGTGGATGGGCATGTTGAGCTGGAGGGAGAAAAATCGTGGCCGCTGAGGCCGGGTGGGCGGTGCCGGGTGGCTGCCGAGGTCGCGAGCCTGGCGTGCGGTGGAGGGCGAGTCCCGGGGAGGCGGCCCACCTCCTCACGTCGTCAGCAACGGAGGTTTAGGCGTGCTGGAGCACCCAGTTGAGGTCGTTGAGCACGGCGCCGGTGCCGTTGGCGACAGCGGAAAGCGGGTCGTCGGCGACGGTGACCGGCAGCCCGGTCTTTTCGCTGAGCAGGCGGTCGATGCCGCGGATAAGGGCGCCGCCGCCGGCCATCACGAAACCGCGATCGACGAGGTCCGCGGAGAGTTCGGGCGGGCAGCGCTCGAGGGTCGAACGCACGGCGTCAACGATGGCGGCAATCGTATCCGCCAAGGCCTCACGGATCTCCTGGGAGGTGATGTGGATCGTCTTGGGCAGGCCGGCGACGGAGTCGCGGCCCTTGACCTCGAGCGTCAGCTCCTCGTCGAGCGGGTAGGCGGAGCCGAGCTTCATCTTGATCTCCTCCGCGGTGCGCTCGCCGATCAGCAGATTGTACGCGCGCTTCATGTAGTTGACGATCGCGGCGTCGAGTTCGTCGCCGGCGACGCGGATGGATTTCGAAAACACAATGCCGGAGAGCGAGATGATCGCGATCTCCGTGGTGCCGCCGCCGATGTCGACGATCATGTTCGCGGCGGGTTCGTCGATGGGGAGGCCGACGCCGATGGCGGCGGCCATGGGCTCGGGAATGGTGATGACGTCGCGTGCGCCTGCGTGCATGGCGGAGTCTTTCACGGCGCGCTTCTCGACCTCGGTGATGCCGGACGGGATGGCGATCACGACGCGGGGACTGACGCGCAAAGCGTTGTTGTTCACCTTGCGGATGAAGTAGCGAAGCATCGCCTCGGTGACGTCGAAATCGGCGATCACGCCGTCCTTCATCGGGCGGATGGCGGTGATGTTGCCCGGGGTGCGGCCGAGCATGCGTTTGGCTTCATCACCGACGGCGCGGACCTTGCGGGTGGTGGTATCGAGCGCGACGACGGAGGGCTCGCGGAGAACGATGCCGCGGTCCTTCAGGTAAACGAGCGTGTTGGCCGTGCCGAGGTCGATGCCGATGTCGTTCGAGAAGTAGTTGAACAGGTTGGAAGCCATGACGTGTTGCGTTTCCGCCGACGGAAAACAATCGGCGGGCAGCATGACTGTCAAAGGGTAAAACACCCCTGGTGCCAGAGGTAAGTGCTTGGTTGGCGGATACGCGCCGCGAGGGTGGAGTTGTGTTCGGATGGGATCGATCGGACGGGTTGGACTGATGGGAACCGGAGGTGGCGACTGGGCGGGCCCGCGGGTTTCGGAACGCCGGCCGACCTGCGCAGTCCCTTTTCGCTCCGCCCTTGACGCTCCCGACGAGACTGCGCGTGTTGGGCGCTGGTTATTTCGCCGCTCATCTGCATGCAAGGCATCGATTTCATCCAAGACCTCGCCGTGATCCTCGCCGCTGCCGGCGTAATGGGCTGGGTGTGCCAGCGCATCGGACTGTCGGTGGTCGTGGGTTTCCTGGTGGCGGGCATCATGGTGGGCCCGTTTACACCGCCGTTCGCGTTCGTGACGGATCCGGGCCGCATCGAGACGGCGGCGGAAGTCGGACTGGTCTTCCTGATGTTTTCGATCGGGCTGCGGTTAAGCCTCCGGCGTTTGCGGCGCCTGGGGCTCTCGTTGCTGCTGTCGGTGTTCGCGAGCGCGGGGATCATCTATTACCTGACGCGGCTGCTAGGCGTGGTGCTGGATTTCGGCGGCACGCAGAGCCTGTTTCTCGCCGCGATGCTGATGGTCTCGTCGTCGGCGATCATCGGCAAGGTGCTGGTGGAAACCGGCGCCACGCACGAACGCGGGGGACAGCTCGCGATGGGCGTCACCGTGCTCGAGGACGTCGTCGCGGTGGTGATGCTGACGGTCCTCAACTCGTTCGTGCAATTCGGCGGGATGGGGCGGGGGCCGCGCATCACGGAGACGCTCGGGATGTTTGGCGCCTTCGTGGTGCTGGCCGTCGTGGCCGGGCTGCTGCTGGTTCCGTGGCTCCTGCGGCGCATGAGCATCGCGGCCGATGAGGAGTTGCAGACGCTCGGCATGGCGGGGCTGCTCTTTGCGCTCGCGATGATCGCGCAGCATGCCGGCTATTCGCTGGCCTTGGGCGCGTTTCTTCTCGGGACGATCGTCGCCGAGACACCGCACCGGCATCAGGTCGAGCGAACGTTCGAAGGCATGCGCGATGTGTTTAGCGCCATGTTCTTCGTCGCGATCGGAATGCAGATCGATCTGCGGCTGCTCGGCGATGCGTGGTGGCTGATTTTGCTGGTGGGGGCGTTTACGCTTTTGTCGCGCACGCTGGCGGCGGCGACGGGGCTGGTGTTGATTGGCAAACAGCCGAAGGACGCCCTGCGCGCCGGCCTCACCGTCACCCCCATTGGCGAGTTTTCCTTCATCATCGCGCAACTCGGCGTCACGGCACAGATGGTGCCGGCCAGGTTTTACCCGTTGGCGGTCGGAGTGTCCCTTCTGACGACGCTGGCGGCGCCGTTGCTGACGCGACGCTCGGAGCCGATCGCCGACTGGCTGCTCGCCCGCCAGCCGCGCTGGCTCGACGCGTGGATCACGTATTACCGGAGCTGGCTGGGGCAGATGCAGGCGCGCTCGAAGCGCAACCGACTCTGGCAGTTGAGCCGGAAGCGCTTTGTCCAAGTCGGAGTGGGCATGCTGTTCGTCTCGGGGCTGCTGGTGTTTTCCGAACAGCTCTTTGGCTTCGTGCGCAGCTGGTTTGGCGGCGATGGGCGTCTGCTCACGGTGTTGTTTTGGACCGGGCTCACGCTCGTGGTGCTCGCGCCGACGGTGGCGATCTGGCGCAACATTTCCGCTTTGGCGCTGATGTATGCGCAAGTGAGCACCCAGGGCCATCCTCGCGCGGCGCGGCTCACGCCGTTGGTCGAGACGAGCCTGAAACTCGGCGCCGGGGCGATGCTCTATGTTTGGTTGAGCTCGTTCCTGCCGGCGGGAGGTTTTGGACGATGGCTGTTGCTGGCGACCGTGGTGGTCGCGGCGGTCGCCGTTTTATTGTTACGCCGCAAACTCATCTACTGGCACAGCGAACTCGAGGTGGAACTGCAGGGCGTGCTCGCCGGCGGTGAAACCCGGCTCAGCGGCACCTCCGCTCCCTGGCTGCGCCCGCACGAGGAGTGGAACCTGAGCGTCGTTGAGTGCGTGCTTCCGGATCTGGCTGATGTGCAGGGCCGGCGGATCGCCGAACTCGATCTGCGCACCCGCTTCGGCTGCACCATCGTGGGCATCGAGCGGCAGGGCTACATGATCCCGCTGCCCTCGCCCGACACCGTGCTGTATCCACGCGACAAGGTCCTCTTGATGGGCACGGCGGATCAGGTTCATGCCGGACGAGCCTTTCTCGCCGCCGTATCGGGCACGCCCCCGGCGGCCTCGGAATTC
>DASWVO010000120.1:0-4676 GCA_036406235.1 Opitutaceae bacterium | reverse complement strand
CGAAACGTCGTTACCCCGCCAGATCATACCCCTTGGGCTCGCAGGAGCGCCCCCGGAATCCCCATGACCACCCCATTCCCGTCTGCCAGCGTCTGCATCGGCGATCTGAATACATCTGCGCGCAGCCAGTTCCGGCGATCGTTCCGCGCATCCGCCGCACTCCTCGTCGTCGCCCTGCTACTGGGCGGCTGCACGACCTTGCTGCAGGACGATTTTGAAGCCGACACAGTCGGCGCGCTGCCGCTCGCCCAGCCCGATGGAGCGCCCAACGATCTGCTGGAGGCCGCGCCCGGTCCCGGGGAAATCGTCGTCGTGGACTCGTTGCCAATCACCGGGGAGCAGTCGCTGCGGCTGCGGGGCCCGAGCGGCGAGTCGACCCCCGCCGTCATCCTCCACGCCGAGCCGATTCCCAACGCCGACGTCAACGAGCCGGTGTATGTTTTCTGGCAACTGCGGCTCTCCAGCGGCGCCCGCGCCCGCGTCGAGATCGTGATCGACTTCGAGCACCTGGTGCTGCGCGTCGACATGGAAGACGGCCTGATTTTCATCAACGGAAACAGCATCGGCCACTACACCCAGGGCGCGGTTCAGCGGTTTCAGGTTGGGCTGCGTCCGGACACCGACACCTATAATCTGACGGTGTCGGGAGGCACGGATGTGCGCGGGACGGTCAGCGGGGCCCTGAGCGAAGCGGACGCATTTCCGGGCAATCATGTCGCGGTCGTCTTCCGTCTGCCCAATGCCGAAGGGGCGCAGGATCTGTGGATCGATTCGGTGTACGTCAGCCAATAGCGAAGCCCACGGCTCCGGCGCGATCGGGTACCGCGTCGGAGGCAGGTGCAGGCCAGGCGCGTGGAAAAGTGAAACTGCGCCAACGCGGTAGCCCGGCAACGGTCTCTGCCATCCGCCCGGAAACGACGCTCGTGGTTTTCTCTGCGTTCTTCGCTTCTTTGCGGTGTTTCCAAATCGGGATTTGCACCGCAAAGAAAGGGAGGGCGCAAAGAAAGCCCAGGTTCGCTGTTTTCCGTTCGGTAACGTGGCGCGCGCAGGAGGCCCATGCCCAGCTCGTCGCGGAGACCCGGCGCTTCAACGAGGAGATCGCCGGCGGAAAGTGGCGGGGCATTGCGGCGCCCGGCATCCCACGTACCTCGGCCCGAACGCACATGCCAGGGAACTCACGCCCGCCGCTCCCCAGCCCGGAGAGGAATCGAAGGGAAGAGACAGGTAGGGTGAGGCGGCCTGCCGAGCCGCGGTTTATATAAGGGCTGAGGGCCCGCTTGATCAGAATCGCTCAAACTTCAGGGGGCGGAGTTCATCCCCGCCGACCTGTCGGGCGTAAAGCCCGGCCCACAAGGGGGCCACGGCGCAGCCACTTCTTTTGAAAATCGTCAGGCGGGCACGAAAAAGGGCGGCAGATTTGCCGCCCTTTGCGTGCCGGATCGCGGAGATCCCGCAGAGTTCTTCGCCGCTGCGGCGCTCAGTTCAGCCAGAAGCTGAAGTAGAGATACATGCCGAGCACGAGCACGAGGATCAGGCCGGCGAGGAGCTTGTTTCCCGCGTCCCAGCTCGCGCTGATCTCCTTGCCCGCTTCATCATGGATCGAGCTGTAGGTGAGGCCCTTGATCTTCGCGGCCGGCGGCGGCGGCGTCAGCAACGACGCCACGACCAGGAGGATCGAACTGAAGACGAACAACACGCCGGTGGCGTAGAGGAAGTTGAAGTCCCCGATCGCGGCAAGGAACGCCGGGTTCTCGATCTTGCCCGTGCCGAAGAAGGCCTGGATCGTCAGCTTGAGCATACCGAGGACGAAACCGCCAGCGAGGCCCCACGTGGCGCCCGCGGAGTTGATGCGCTTCCAGAAGAGGCCGATGAAGAAGACCGCGGTGATCGGCGGGGCGAGGTAGCCCTGGACGCTTTGCAGGTATTGATAGAGGCCGCCCCCGGAGAGCTTGGCCATGACCGGAATCCAGATGATGCCGAGGCCGACGACGACCGTGGTGGCGACGCGGCCGACCATCAGGAGATGACGCTCGGATCTGCCCGGACGCAGCTTCTCATAGATGTCGACCGTGAACAGGGCGGCGCTGGAGTTGAAAAGCGAGGCGAGCGAACTCATGAGCGCGGCGAGCAGACACGCGACGATCAGACCGCGGATGCCCGTCGGCAGCAGCTCGCGCACGAGGGTGGGAAACACGAGGTCGCCGTTGATGACGTTGGTCGCCACGCCGTCCGGCCCGAGCTTGAACGGCAGCTGGATGATGCCCTTCTGGTGCAGCGCCCAGCCGATCATGCCGGGAATGAGAAAGATCAGCACGGGAAACACCTTCAGCAAACCGCCGAAGAGGGCGCCGCGGCGGGCGGTCGGCAGGTCCTTGGCCGAGAGGGCGCGTTGCACGATGTATTGATCGGTGCACCAGTACCAGATGCCGATGATCGGCGAGGCGATGAGCACGCCCAGCCACGGGAAATCCGGGTCGGAGAGCGGACGCCAGAGAGCGAACTGCTCCTTGTTCGCGCTGGCCATGCTCACGAGTTCACCCCAGCCACCCAGCTTCGAGAGCCCGATGAACGTGATGATGCCCGAGCCCACGAGAATGATCACGGCCTGCGGCGTCGACGTGCTCATGATGGCGCGCATGCCGCCAAAGACGGTGTAGACGCCGGTGATGATCACGGTCGCAAAGGCGCCGATCCAGAACGCATCCAGCGTGAAGCCGCCGAGCGAGAGGGACAGTTCGGGCAGCAACGCCTGAAACACGATCGCGCCGGCATACACCGTCACGCTGACCTTCGTGAATACGTAGGCGACGAGCGAAACGCACGACAACACGAGGCGCGTGCGGGCGCTGAAACGACGCTCCAGGAACTCGGGGATCGTCTGCACGCCGGACTTGTAGTAAAAGGGCACGAAGAGCCCCGCGAGCATGATGAGCACCCAGGCGTGGAGCTCCCAGTGCGCCATCGCCATGCCGGTCGCCGCCCCCTGGCCCGCGAGACCGACGATGTGCTCCGAACCGATGTTGGAGGTAAAGATTGAGGCGCCGATGACCACCCAGCCGGCGTTTCGGCCCGCGAGGAAGTAGTCAACCGAGTCCTTCTGCTGCCGGCCATACCACCAGGCGACGAAGCCGATGAGGCCGAAATACAGGGCGATGATGAGCCAATCGAGTCCACTCATAAGGAAAGTCTGCCGGGGCGGGTTTAGCGGGCGCTGAATTTATAGATGATCGTGTTCTTGTAAGTCTGCCCCGGCCGCAGCTCCGTGGTGGGAAACTCCGGCTTGTTCGGCGAATCGGGGTAGTGCTGCGGCTCCAGGCAGAAGCCGCTGCGGTGCGGATACGCGACGCCGCCTTTGCCCTTGAGCGTGCCGTCGAGAAAGTTGCCCGCGTAGAATTGCAGGCCCGGCTCGGTGCTCCACACCTCCATCACGCGCCCCGTCGTGGGCTCATAGACGCGAGCCTGCAATCCGAGTTCGCCGGCCGGCTTGTTGATCACCCAATTGTGGTCGTAGCCCGGGCCGTATTGGAGCTGCTGGTCGGGATCGTTGATGCGCGCGCCGATCGCGGTGGGCGTGCGGAAATCAAACGGCGTGCCTGCGACGCTCTTGAGCTCGCCGGTGGTGATGAGGGTCTTGTCCACGGGCGTCGTCTGCTCGGCGTTGATGTACACTTCGTGCGCGAGGATGTCGCCCTTCCCCTGCCCCGCGAGGTTGAAATACGAGTGATGGGTCAGATTGCAGACGGTGGGTTTGTCCGTCGTGGCGGTGAGATCGAGCCGCAGCTCGTTGTCCTCGGTGAGCGTATACACCGCGACCGCCTTGAGGTTGCCGGGAAACCCCTCGTCGCCGTCCTTGCTCAGATACGTGAGCTCGAGCGCCGGGCCGGCGGCGGTCGACAGCGGCTTCGCCTCCCAGACGACCTTGTCGAAACCTTTCACGCCGCCGTGCAGCGAATTGGGCCCGTCGTTTTTGGCCAGCGTGTAGGTTTGGCCGTCGAGCTTGAACTGCGCGCCGCCAATGCGGTTGCCGTACCGGCCGATCAGCGCGCCAAAATACGGCGTCTTTTCCAGGTATCCAGCAAGGGAATCGTAGCCGAGCACGATGTCATCGAAATTGCCCGCCTTGTCGGGCATCTTGAGCGTGACGACGATGCCGCCGTAGTTGGTGATGGTCGCCTCGGCGCCCTTCGAGTTGCGCAAGGTGTAGAGATCGACCGCCTGGCCGTCGGCGGTTTTGCCGAAAGGCTGTTTTTCGGGGAGGGCACTGCCTGTCTTGGGAGAGCAGGCGGTGAAACCGGCAGCGCAGGCGCCTGCGGCTGCAGTCAGCATCCATTTACGGAACGTCGTCATGTTCGTATCCAATGAGCGGGGTTGAAGAACCAAATCCGACCCGCGCCCGCCGACCGCCGGGGGCTGGGAAGGAGTGAGGAGGATGGGGAATCAGAATTTCGGGGACACGCGCAAACCAAGGCCGGGCCAATGCGCAGGTGGCGTTGGGCGAGCAAACTGCGAGGCCCGAGGGTGCCCTTCGAGTCTTAGTTCACTTTACCGTCAACTCTTTCGGGCCCGCCTGGCCCCGCTCGCCCCGCGGCTGCGCCGCCACCGCATCGCTCTCCGCGCGGCGCGTCGCCGTGCACGGTGCGCTCAGGCCGGTGGCGCCGGCGGCTGGGCGTCGCCGA
>DASWVO010000119.1:0-9820 GCA_036406235.1 Opitutaceae bacterium | reverse complement strand
GGCAACCGGAAGGGCGTGGGGGAGAAAGCGCAGCGCATGGACCTGCCGCCCTGTCCGCACCTTCCGACTCCGCGCCCGGCGATGGACTGGCGCTCGCTCCATCTTTTTCGCGACCGCGAGGCCCGCGGCGCGGCGTTCTATGGTGCTGCGCTCGAATACGGGCATTTTCTGTGGCGGCAGGGCTATGCCGCCCGGGCCATCCTGTGCCTCGACCGTGCGTTCGGAGCGGATCTGCGTGGCGACGAACCAGTGCTCGCCTCCTGGCCACCACCTTACGCGGCGATGGCGTGGTTTCTCGCGCATACGCCGACGGACGTGTTTTTGGGCAACCCGCGGGTGCATTTCCAGCACTACGCTGACCGCCTGCAGGCGCCGCGCCGTGAACCGCGACGCTGGCGGGCGTGGGCGTGCTGGGCGCTGACGCGAGTCGTGCGACCCGAGTTTCCGAATGATCCGCGCCACGACGTGCGCGAGCCGGCCTTCGAGGAGATTGCGCAGCAACTGGAGCTCCACGGATGGCCCGGCGAGGTCGCGTGCTGGCGCGGCGCCCTGGCGCAGTGGGCGCCGGACCGCGCGCGCTGATACCGGACAGGCGGTGGCCAATACGGCGGACGGCCGGTGTGTGTATCCTGGGGGGGGCGAGCTTGCTCGCGATTGCCTCCGAAAATCGCGAGCCAGCTCGCCTCCCGCAAAACTCCAACGGCGTGGATGCATGCGGCCCAAAGCCGATCCGGACACACTCCTGGCCCACCGCCGGGAAACGAAAAAGCCCGGCTTTAAAAAGTCGGGCTTTGCCAAAAATGGCGGGATGGACGGGACTCGAACCCGCGGCCTTCTGCGTGACAGGCAGACGCTCTAACCAGCTGAGCTACCACCCCGTGGAGGGAAAGAGCGGCGAACGTGTTAACCCGCCGCAGGCAAGTCAAGCGTGGTTTCGCGGGTTTTTTTGGGGTCGGTAAACATTTGGTTGGCTTGAGGTGGAACGTGACCTTGCGCCGGGCGCGTTTTTGCGGGCTTCAGGTCAGCGGGGGTTCCAGGATTCCAGGTCAGAACTGGTAGTTGATGCCGGCGAAGAACGATGTGCCGGCGGTCGTGGTATTGTATTGGCGGCGGGCGATGGTGTCGGAGTACTGCTCCTCACGCTCGTCGGTGAGATTGATGACGTCGAAGGTGAGCTTCATCTTCTCATTGAGCTGGTAGAACGCGGAGAGGTCGACGTAGACGGTCGGCGTGTAACCGTCGCCATCCTGGTCGCCGCTCGGCAGTACGTCGCGGAAATAGCCGCCGCGGTAGTTGAGTGAAGCGCGGGCGCCCCACTTTTTCGTTTCGTAGTAGAGCGTCACGTTGCCGAGCACATCGGAGAGGCCGGTGATCGGGCGCACGATGTGAATCCCGGCGGCCTGTTCGGCGGGGGTGGCGTAGTCGAGCTCGCCGTCGACGAACGAGACATTGCCGATGAACCCGAGGTTATCGAACGGGGCGGGCAGGAACTTGAGGTCGGCCTGAAGGCTGAACTCCACGCCATTGATCTTGGTGTCCTCGTAGTTCACCGGCCGCGAGTATTCGGCGACGATCGTGTCGGGGGTCAGGCCGCTCAGAAGATCCAGCGGCAGCCCCGTGGTGCTGTAGGGGACGTTGTAGGACGTGAGGTTGCCGATGAAGCCGGTGATGTCCTTGTGATAGTAGCCGACGGCGGCGTAACCGATGTCGCCGAAATACCACTCGAGCGAGAGATCGATGTTGTCGGACTCGTAGGGATGGAGGCCGGGATTGCCGGCGCTCACCTTGATTTCGCCGTTGTTCTCCGAAAGGCTGCCGTTGACCGCCATCGCCCAGAGCGACGGGCGGTTGATGTTCTTCGAGAACGCCGCGCGCAGGAGCAGGTTCTCGCGCAGCTTCAGCGTGCCGTTGATCGAGGGCAGGATGTCGTCGTAGGTCTTCACGACGGTGACGGGACCGACGTTGGCGGTGCCGGAGGACGTGACCTCGGTCCGGTAGGCGCGCAGGCCGGCGTTGCCGAGGAAGCCCAGCCCGCCGATCGTGGTTTCCCAATCATAGCGGACGTACCCGGCGTCGGTGACCTCCTCGACCTCGAAGATGCTGGTCGGGGCGCCGAGCGTGCGGGTGACGCCGAGCGACTGAAGGGCCTTGTCGAAATCGACGATCACCCAGTCGGCGTCCTTGTGGTCGGAGAACACCTTGGCGTAGGCGGCGGGGTTGTCGTCGACGGCGCCGGACTGGAATTCGGACTGGAGCAGGTTGTCGGTAGCCTGCTGGTAGCCCTCGTTTTTGAAGGTCTGGCGGGCGACGCCGAACTTCAGCGAGGAGCTCTGCGTGAGGAAGAGATCGAAATCGACCTTCGCGTTGTCGAAGGTGCTCTTCTGGTAGCTCGAGGAGAAATCGATTTCGTGCGCGTTCCAGTTGGCGGGATTCGCGGTGTCGAACTTGTAGGTGTGATAACCGTAGTAGGGATCGCGGGTGTAGTCGGAGACGACGTCGCCGAAGGCCTCGAGGTAGAACTGGTCGCTGATGGGCATATCGTATTCCGAGCGCTCGGTGCCGACGAGGCCGGAGACCTTCAGCCGGTCGTTGAGGCGCCAGTTGCCGGACAACACGACCTGATCGAAGGTGTTTTCGGCGAGCTGGCGGCGCGTCTCGGTGGCCACGTTGCCGTTGGAGACGTCCATGTAGACGGCTTCGTTGTTCTCGATGATGATGTCGTTGATCGTCGAGTTGGGGTGGACGACGCCGGCCACGGTGGTGCCGCCGCCGAGCCAGCTGGACGAGTTGGCGCCGCGGGAATTGAGGTGCAGCTCGTCGCGCTCGGAGGTGAACTCGCCATGCAGGATGTCGAGGGTGAGCTCGATGTTGTCGCTTGGGCGCCATTGAAGCGCGGAGGTGATGCCGAGGCGCTCGGCGTCGCTTTGCCACGACGACATGCGGTTGCCGCGGGCGAAGCGCACCTGGCCGGAGTTGATCAGGGCTTGTTCCTCGGCGGTGAGCGCGGAGATGTCGCTGCCCTGCGCGCTCGGGGAATGCCTCCAGCGATAGGTGTTGGTGCCTTGCTCCTCCGTCTCGCGACGGGAATAAGCGACGGAGACCAGCGCGCCGAACTTCTCGCCCCAGGTGTTGGAGACCAGGAAAGCGCCGCGCGGCTGGAGGTCCTTCGTCTGGGTGTTGGAGCCCAGCTGGGTGGACAGCGCGGCGTTGAAGCCGGGCTTGTCGAACGGCTTGGCCGTGAAGAGGCCGATGGTGCCGGCCAGCCCGCCTTCGTTCTGCGAGGCGTCGAAGCTTTTATAGACGTCCATGCGGTTGAAGAGCTCCGAGGCGAAGATGTTGAAATCGAACGCGCGGTCGCGGCTGCCCTGGCCGCGGCTGTCCTGCGGTGAGTCGACGTTGCCGAGCACCTCCATGCCGTTGAGCTGCACGCGCGTGAAGTCGGGCCCGAGGCCGCGGAGCGAGACGCGGCGGCCTTCGCCGGCCTCGCGGTTGATGGCGACGCCGGGCAGGCGCTGGAGCGACTCGGCGAGGTTCAGGTCCGGGAACTTCGCGATGTCCTCGGCCACGATCGAGTCGCTGATGATCTTCGCTTCCTGTTTGAATTCGCGCGACTTGGCCAGCGACGCGCGCGTGCCGGAGACCGTGAATTCGTCGAGCGAAAGCACGGATTCGTCGGTCTTGTCCGTTGCCACAGCGGCGGTCGGGGTGGGCGAGACGGGCTGAGCAGACAGGGTGGCGGCGGTCGCGACGAAGAGTCCGGCGAGCGCGGCGCGATGGACGACATTTTTCCTCATGATCGGGTGGGGCGGTGTTAGGGTAGGCCCGGCGCGGAGCCGGGCAGGGTGCGGGGACATGCCGTAAGTGCAGCGGGGGACGCCGCGAGGCGACTGGTTCGTTTTCGAACCGTTAGCACCGGCGTGAGACGCGGCGGGGCGGGCCGCCGCGTCCGGCAACAATCCGAGGCAGGCGGGCGTGACTCCACGCGCCCCGCCTCCGGTGAAGCGCGTAGTTATTCAATAACTACAACGAAGACGCGAAGCGCCCGTCCCCTGGCCTCCGATTCGCCTCCGGCCGCGGATGTGACGTCGCGGTGCGGCGATCGGTGGCGCTTTCCCCCTCGTCCGTGATGAGCTCAGGACACTAGCGCCCTGCATCGTCTGCCACCGTCAGCGTCAGCTCCGCTGCTGGCAATCCCGCCGCGGAAAACCGCACGCGCGCTACGCCTGCGGCACCGGTGGCCGCGACGTAAGCGACGAGGCGGCCGTGATGCGCCGGCTGTACGGCATCGGAAAGATCGGAAGTGTCGTGGAGATTTCCCGACTCGAGCCCGAGCAGCCGCGCGGGACCTTCCACCGTGCACGTCACCTCCGGAGCAGCCTCCATCAACGGCACGCCGTGGCGGTCGACGATCTGTAGTGCCACCATGGCGACGCCACGATGGCGATCCAGAACGGACTCGTTCGCTGTCAGCGTCATCGCTGCCGGCGCTTCGGCAGTTTCGAGGCGCGTGCGGCACGTCTCGCGTCCGGCTTCGTCGAAGCCCACCGCTTCCAGCGTTCCCGCCGCGAATGGAAGCTCCCAGGCGATCACGCCCGTCTCGTGACTGCGGGACTGGTCGTCGCCGACCGGCTGGCCGTTGAGCAGCAGTCGCGCCTTCACGGCGTTGGTGTAGCCCAGCACACGCACGCGTGCGCCCCCCTCGTAGTTCCAGACCGGCCACGCATCGATCAGGCTCCGGCGCGCGTCGGCGCCGCCGCCGGCGGGCTGCGTGCCGAGGTGGATGACCGGGCGGTCCGACCACAATGCTTCGCGGAAGCGCCCGCGCGGCTTCACTGCGCCGGTCAAGTCGAGCAGCCCCGCGGAGGAGCCGCGCGACGGCCAGGGACCCGCCTCGCCGAGATAGTCGATCCCCGTCCAGAGGAATTGCCCGAAAACGTGTTCGTGCTCCGTCACGGCCTTCCAGTCTGCCAGACCGTGCCGGTTTTCGCTGCCATAGAGCACGCGTTCCGGGTACTTCTCGTGGTCGATCGTGTAGCGGTCCTCGGTGTAGTTGTAGCCGACGATGTCCAAGGTGGCTGGATACGCGGTCTCGTTGGACATCACCACGCCGGCGAGCGCCGCCGTCACGGGGCGGGATGGATCGTGCTTCTTCACCACGGCGGCCAGACGCTGCGCGATGGCGCCGAGTCGGGTGGCGTCGGGTTGTTGCGGCTTGTAGCCGCCATACATCGGCTGGGTGATCGTCGAGCCGTCCAGGACGCGGTGCGAGTACGGATCGTTCGGGTAATCGACCTCGTTGCCGATGCTCCACGCGAAGATCGACGGATGGTTCCGGTCCCGGCGCACCATGTCGGCAAGGTCGCGTTCGCTCCAGGCCTCAAAGAAATCATGCGAGCCCTCGAAGCCGGGATCGCCCACATTCCACCCGTCGAGCCATTTTCGTTTGGGGAACTCCCACTCGTCGAAGGCCTCGTTGAGCACGAGCAGGCCGAGTTCGTCGCAGAGCTCGTAGAGGTCGGGCGCCTGGGGATTGTGGCTGGTGCGGACGGCGTTGCAGCCGAGCGCCTTCAACGTCTGCAGGCGCTGCCGCCAGACCGCGCGCGGCACCGCGGCGCCGAGCACGCCGGCGTCGTGGTGCAGGCACACGCCCTTCATCTTCATCGGCGTGCCGTTCAGGAAAAATCCCCTGGCCGGATCGAAGGCGAAGGTGCGGATTCCGGTGCGCGTCACCGTGCGGTCGATCTCGCGGCCTCCCTGCAGAACCGTGGTCCGGAGCGTGTAGAGGTGGGGATTTTCCACGCTCCACCGCCGCGGCGCGCGCACGTCGAGCGTGGCTTGTGCTGTATCCGAAACTCCCGCACGCAAGGTCAGCTCCGACGCCACGGTCGCCGCCACGGCGCCGTCCGCCTCCAGGAGCTCGTGCCGCACCGCGACCGTGACGTCACGGGCCGTCTCGTTCTGGATCTCCGTGTCGACCCGGAGCCGCGCGTTTGCCTCGCTGGCCTCCTCGGGCCGGGCGAACACGCCCCACGGGGCGATGTGCACGGGGTTCGCGCGGATGAGGAACACGTTGCGATAAATGCCCGAGCCGGTGTACCAACGCGAATCGGCTGACCGGCTGTGGTCGACGCGCACGGCGATCGTGTTCTCCCGCCCGAAGCGCACGTGCGGAGTGACGTCGTAGTGAAATGACACATACCCGTTGGGCCGGTGACCGAGGAGCTGGCCGTTGAAGTAAACGTCGCTCCGGTTGTAGACGCCCTCGAAATACAGAAACACCTTCTCGCCGCCTTGCTGCTCGGGGATGGTGAGGATTTTCCGGTACCAGCCGATCCCGCCGGGAAGATACCCCGTGCAGCTCGCGAGGTCCGGATTCATCCGGGCCTTCGCGCTCCAGTCGTGAGGCAGATCGACGCGTTGCCAGGCACGGTCGTCGTAGTCCGGCTGCCGGGCCCGGCCGTCGTCCTGCAGCGCAAAGGCCCAGCCGTCGTTGATCAACTCGGCTTTTCCCAGCGAGAGCTGAGCGCGCGCGAGGACCGGGAGCAGCAGGGCAAGGCAGACAGCGGAGACAACTCGAAGGGGGCGGGAGACAAAGTTCGAGGTCATGAGGTGCAAGTGATCTGGCCCTGGCGTTGCCCCGTGGCAACGGGAACGTTCCCGGCGGAGTCGGACGTTACGGGGCGTTCAGCTGAAAGCTGAGAAAGGCCGGCGACGCCTCGTGCGCAGCCTTGCCCTCGTGGCGCGATCGGGACAACCAGAGGTTCACGTGAAACGACGCCTTACAGGATTGGTGGAGCGCGGCCTTCGTCATGCGGTCAGCGACCATAACCACCCGATCGAAAAGATCGTGCTTCGATCCGCCGGATTGACGCGGCAGCCGACGGACGCGCAGATCGACGAGATCGCGGCCACGGTGGCCAAGACGCTGAGCCCGCTGCTGGGCGTCGCCATGTCCGGCAACGTGCATGCGATCCGGAAGGTCACGGAGCTGGCCTCGAACCTCTGCGCCGAGACGACCACGCTGGCCTGCATGCACCAGGAGGCGGCCGACACGGTTGCGCGCGAACGCACCACGTGGCCGCTCAACCTCTCGCACGATCCGAAGGAACGGCGCCGCACCCTGCGGCTGGTCACCGGGGCCCGTCGCCTGCCGTTGGGCAATCCTCCGAGTCAGCCCGCGCCCGCCGCGCGGAAGACGGGTGGCTTTTCGAGTCCGGCCAACGCGGCGGTGCTGGTCGCGCTCAAGGCGATCGAGATCGAGCGTTCCTTCCGCATCCCGTCGGAGTTGTTTCCGACGCTGCAACCGAAGTGGTCGGCGGCCGCCGCGGGTCTGCCGGATTTGCAGGCCTCGACGGCCGGCGCGTGGTTCAAGGTGATCTGGCTGTATATCTGCGACCGGCATGCCGGCGCGCCCGAGAACTCCGAACTGCGGCGGCTTGTGGAGTCGACCGCGTCGCCGCTCAGTCCCGCCGCCGAGCCGAACGCTCGCGCCGCCCTCCGCCAGGTCCTCAAGCGGGCGTTCCTCCGGCTGGCGCAGGAAGGCAAGCACCGCCGCCGACGTGGCCCGCGAATGTGGAAAGCGGGAAAGTAGGGCGGAGGAAAGCGAAGGGATGTGGAGAGCGGGAAAGTGGGGGCGGGAGAATCGGCGCGCCGAGTCCAAATGGAGACGCGGCGCCCTCGCCGCGTGGGTCGGGCCGCCTTGGCGGACGACACGGAACACGCGGAAGCTTCGTCAAAGCCGAGCCGATCGACAGGGATCGGGCGGGTAGGGGCGAAGCCTCCGGCGGAGCCGTCGCCCGTCCGCGGCTCGGCGGGGGCGCTTCGCCCGACACTCGTCCGCCTCGGGCGGATGTCGGGGATCAAACCCGACCCACATGGGCAGTCATTTACGACGTCACGCCTAGTGTGACCTTTTCGGCGACGCGGGCGAAGGGGATTTTTCCGGCGTATCCAAAAAGCGAATGCCGCGTGAGCTTGGCCTTCACGAGGGCGGGCGAACTGAGGCCGCACAGGAAACGTGTCACCTGCCGCCGGCTGTGGAGGGCGTCGGGGTGCTGGGCGCGAAGCGCGGCCAGTTCCCCGGTCGGCACATCGAAGTCGGCCACCGGCCGTTCGAGCCGGACTGCGGGTTCGCCCTCGCAGCGCCCGCAGTGACCGCAGTCGCGGCCGAGCTCTTCGCCGAAGTAGGCGAGGAGGCGGCGCACCAGACAACCCTCGCCGCCGAGGAGATCGGCGACCGCCTGTGTGCGCTTGAGATCACTTTGTTCGCGCACCGCGAAACGGCTGCACAGCTCCTTCCAGACCGCCGCGAGGTCTTCGGGCGTCCGCACCACGCGGTAACCCTGACGCACGCCGGCGACGCGCAGCTCGAGGTCGCCGTTTTCCTCGAGATAGTTGAGCGCCTTCACGATGCGCTCGCGATCGCAATCCAGCGCCTCGGCGGCGTCGGCGAGGACGACCGAGCGCCAGATGCGGCCGACCTTGGCGAGGTCGAACAGGCGCTGGAGAAACTCCCGCCGCGCGGGGTCGAAGCGCGCGAGGATATCGGCGAGGTCGCGCTGGAACTGCCACTCGTAGGTCGTGTAGAAGGGCGCGGTCGCCTCGATGATCCCGCCGAGCTCGAGATACGTGAGCGCGGTGGACACGACGAGCTGGCGGATGTCGTGCCGATTGGAGAGCTCGTAGGTGGAGACATCGAAGACCTCCCCGTCGGACCGGTTTTCGAGGAGTTCTTTCAACAGATCGCGCAGGGCCTCGCGCGTCGGCGTGTCGCCATAGGTAAAATTCTCGAGGACGGTGAGGTCTTCGCCGTCCGCGAGTATCTCGCAATGCGACGGCTGTCCGTCCCGGCCGGCGCGGCCGATTTCCTGGGCGTAGTTTTCGAGGCTTTTCGGGAGGTTGTAGTGATAGACGGCGCGGATGTTCGCCTTGTCGATCCCCATGCCGAAGGCGATCGTGGCCACGACCACGGTGTCGTCGCCGGCCATGAAGCGCGTTTGCACGGCCTCGCGCGCTTCCGCCTCCATCCCCGCGTGGTAGGCCTCCGCCGGATACCCCGCCCTGGCCAGCGCCGCAGCCACGGTCTCGGCGGTTTTCTGCAGCGTCACGTAGACGATGCTCGGGCCCTTCGGGCGGGATTTCAGCCGCTCGAGCAGGAGCGGGAGACGCGCGTCGGGCGCACAGGCGGTGGCGCGCAGGTAGAGATTGGGACGATAAAAGCCGGTGTGCACGTGCGCGGCCGGCTCGATCGCGAACTCGCGGCAGATGTCGCGGGCCACGCCCGGCGTCGCCGTGGCGGTGAGGGCGAGCACGCGTCCGACTCCGAGCTCGCGGGCGAAGCGCGCCAGCTTCAGGTAGTCGGGGCGGAAGTTGTGGCCCCATTCGGAAATGCAGTGCGCCTCGTCGATCACCAGCAGGTCGATCTGGAGCGACTTCAGCCGGGCGAGGAAACGTTCGTTGGAGAAACGTTCCGGGGCGACGTAGAGGAGTTTCAACGTGCGGGCGCGCAGGGCGTCCTGGATCTCGTTAAACGCTTCCCGCGACACGCTCGAGTCGAGCCGCGCGGCCGCGATGCCGCGGGCCTGGAGAAAATCCGTCTGGTCCTTCATCAAGGCGATGAGGGGCGAAACGACCACGGTCAGTCCTTGCAGCAAGAGCGCGGGGAGCTGGTAACAGAGACTCTTTCCGCTGCCCGTGGGAAACACCGCGAGCGCCGAACGGCCGGCGAGCAGATGCGTGATGACCTCCTCCTGGCCGGCGCGAAAGCGCTCGAAACCGAAGCGTTCGCGCAGGACTTGACTGGGTGTGGGGACGGCCGGCG
>DASWVO010000118.1:0-17674 GCA_036406235.1 Opitutaceae bacterium | reverse complement strand
AGCCTGGGCAGTTTTTCGGAGGCGCAGGCGGTGGTCGATCCGCAGTTGCTGGCCGGGGTGCTCGCACAGCTCAGCGCCGAACTGCCGGCCAAGACCGACACGGCCAGCCGTTACCGCTGGCTCGTGCAGGACGGCAGTTTGTTCGAGGCGCTGCCGCGCATGCACTGGGCGCTGTGGCGGCGGCAGGGCACGGTGCAGGCGCAGGTGCGCCTGCACTTGAGCTTGGAGCGGGACGGCGGCGCGCCGGCGCACGCAACGATCACGCCGGGCAGGACGTGCGAGCGGAAGGTGTGGCGCCGCCACTGGCAGCGCGGCGAGGCGTATGTGGGAGATCGCTACTACGGCGAGGACTACGAGGCGTTTAAAGAGATGCAGGAGTCGGGGATGCCGTTCGTTGTGCGGCTGCGCGACGAAGCGGTGTTCAACGTCGAAGAGGAGCTGGTGGTGAGCCAGAACGACCAGCGGGCCGGGGTCATCCGGGCGGCGTGGGGGCGGCTGGGCAGCACGGCGCGTTACCGGAGCATCCGGGTGCGGGTCATCTGGGTGCAGACCCCGCGTGAAGTCCTGCGGCTGGTGACCAATCTGGAAGCCTCCGAATTGAGCGCCGGGGACGTCGCGTTGCTCTACAAGGAGCGCTGGCAGGTCGAACTGTTTTTCCGCTGGATCAAGTGCATCCTCGGTTGCCGGCACTGGCTGGCGGAGTCGCCGCGGGGCGTGCAGGTGCAGGTATATCTGGCGCTGATCGCCGCGGTCTTGTTGCAGCTCTACACCGGCCGGCGACCGACCAAACGCGTGATGGAGATGATCCAGTTTTATCTGCTCGGGGTTGCGACCCTCCAGGAGCTGTGCGCGGCCGTCGAGCGCGCGAACGCACGCGCGGCCAAAAAAGCCTGATCCCCCTTGTGGCCGACTCCCACCCGGAGCCGGTCAGGGCGCAGCTTTGGCGTTTTACTCCACCCCGAACGTTTCAGCGCCCGCTCCACCCCCGCTTGCCGTCCCGCCCCGTCAGCCTGGCCGTCTGAAAAGACCTCACAGCTTCAACCACGCCGAACAGTACTGGCCAGCGGCCCGCGCTCCCGGGGCGGCGCCGAAGGCGACCGGGAGCGCTCCCATGTCGATCAGGCGGGAAGCGGACGCCGCCGCCTCAGAAGAACGTGTAGTACTTCCCCTCCGCCATGCGCTGGATGAGCAGCGCGAGCTCCATCGCGTGGTAATCGCCCCACATCGACGACTCGCCGCACGGAACTTTCCGGCCCTTCGGCACGTAATCCCAGCCGTTGGGGCGGTGGTAAACGCTGTGGAGCAGCAGGCCCTGGTGCTTTTTGTCGGTCGAGAGGTAGGGCTCGTCGAAGAGCGTGTCGGCGACGGTCAGGCCGGCCTGGAGATATTTCTGCGCGGCGGCCTTTTCGCCTTGCGCGGCCAGCCAGTTGCCGAGGCGCAGGAATCCCTGGGCGGCGATCGCGGCGGCGGAGCTGTCGACCGGCT
Organism: Opitutaceae bacterium; assembly: GCA_036406235.1. Classification (GTDB taxonomy): domain Bacteria; phylum Verrucomicrobiota; class Verrucomicrobiia; order Opitutales; family Opitutaceae; genus DASWVO01. The sequence goes on along the minus strand of DASWVO010000118.1, from coordinate 16,189 downwards.
CGTGCGCGTTGAACGGATCGGCGGGTTTTTTCGTGAAGTCGCCCAGCTTGTGCGTGTGGAGCGCGGCGCTGTCCCAGTAGGGCACGCCGTCCTTCGCGGAGTAGCCGTCGATGTAGTAGTCGCTCGCCGCCCGCGCGGTTTCGAGCAACAGGTCGGTCACGGCCCGGCGGCCGCCGATCGCGTCGAGATCGGTCCCGCGAACCGTATCCAAAAACTCGAGCTGTTCGGCGTAGCCGCAGATGATCCACGCGGCGCCGCGCGTCCAGGTGGTGAACGGCGAGTAGCCCTGCTGCGAGGACGGACAGCGGAACTGGCCGTCGTTGCGATTGAAGACCGATTCGTGGGCGACGCGACCGCGCACGTCGTAGCTGTCGCGGCCCTGGCCGAAGAAGACGTTGAAGCGCGCCGTCGTGGCGGCGTGCTCCATCGCGCGATGGAGGAGATTGATGGGCTTGTCGCCCTCGCCCATGAGCACGTGGCCGAGCTGGTGGGCGACGACGAGCGCACGCATGGAGCGGATCGTGTCGGCGAACAGCGACTGCGGGCCGTTGAAGGAGTAGACGTAGCCGCTCGGGGCGAGTCCGGGCGAGCCGGCCTTCGGCGACCACGGCGCCTGGTAGGCGGTCGGCGCGTAACGCGCGGCCTGCACTGCGCCGGAAACCTTCAACGCGAGCTCGGCGAAGTTGACCTCCTCGCGCGTGCCGCTCGTGCGGCCCTCGAGGATGAGGCGGCGGAGGTTGCCGTAGGTGGAGACGTTGTTGAAGCCGTGGTCGTGCACGCCGACGTGCGAGACGTGCGAGGCCATGTACTTCACGGTCTTCTCCCGACCGAGGCGCAGGTAGCGCTCGTCGCCGGTCGCGTCGAACTGCAGGAAGGCCATGCCGAACTGAAAACCCTGCGTCCACTCGGTCCAGCCGCGCGAGGTGTACTGTCCTTTAACGGTGAATACGGGTGTGCCCTTGGATGCGTCCCAGGACTTGTCGATGAGGTCGATCTTCTGTCCTGCGAGTTCGAATACGCGGGAGACTTTCTTCTGGAGTTTGGCCGGGGTCAGGCGGGCGTCGATTTTCATGGCGATATGGGCACGCAACCTAGGGCGGCGCCGTGCGCCAAGCCAAGGGCGAATCCGCCGGGGAGCGGCGCGAAAGCGGTTTTGTGCTGACGCCGGACGGGAGCGTGCTGGCGCGGGCCGGGCCTGCCGCGAGAGCCGGTCATGGATTTTTCGAACGCCCGTTCGTAGCGCGGTGCTTTAGCCCGCGGTCGCTGCGCCCCCGAGCGCGGGCTAAAGCACCGCGCCACCTCCGACCGCCGCTGCGAAAAGCTCACGACGGCCTCCAGGCTCAGCCGCCGGCTTCCGGCCGCGGCGTCCGGTTGAAACTGAACGGCTGCCGGGCGATGACATCGACCGCGCGTCCGTCCTTCTTGGGCGGCGCAAATTTCCAGGTGGCCGCGGCCTGGGCGGCGGCGTAACCGAATTCCTCGCGCGAGGCGCTGAGGATGCGCGGCGCGTGCACCGCACCGTCGCGGTCGATGATGAACTCGATGAGGGCGTCGCCCTCGGTGAGCTCCGACTTCAGCGCGCTGGGGAAGACCGGCGGGCGGCGGGAAGTCGGGCGCGGCATCGCATCGAGCTCCGAGAGCTTCACGAAGCGACCGGGATTCTTTTCGAGCGAGCGCAGGAGCGACCGTGTTTCGGGGGTGACCGGCGCTTCCAGGGAGCCGGATTTGTCGAAACGAACCGTGAAGCTGAGCAACGCAAGGCTGGGCTTTCCTTCCTTCGCCGCGGGCTTGAATTCAAAGGTGTCGAGCATCGCTTGCACCGCGTGACTGAACGCCGGATGCGGTGAGGAGAGGATGCCGGTCTGAATCACGCGCCCGCTCGGACCCACGATGAAGTTGACCTTCACTTCGCCTTCCGTGCCGGTCTGCAGTTGCTCGAACGGGTAGGCGGCGAATGAAGTGGCCGTGAACTCCGGCGGGTGGTCCCACTGCAACGCTGACGGCAGCTTGGCCAGTTGTTTCGGGTCGTGCCGGACCGAGTAGAGATCGGATGTGGGCTTGCCGGTGATCGTGAAGACGATCGGCACCCGCATGTGGCAGTTCACCGGACGCTCGCCGATGCGCGCCGGCTCGAACGTCCATCGGAGCACGCAATCGATGGCCGGTTGATCAAAGTAGGGGTTGTTGGAGCGGACGACGTGCGCCTCGCGCACCCGCCCCTCGACGGTGACAATAAAGCCGATGGTGGTCTCGCCGACCAAGCCGGCCTTCCGCATCGCGATGGGATAGAGGGGAGGTGACCGCTTCAGCGGCTTGGGCGGTTTGTGGGCCGAGGAGACGGGGATGACGGTCGGCTCGGCAAACAACACCGGAACGCGGACCGTGGCGGCGACCGGCTCGCCGTCGGCGCGGGCGGGAGCGAACGTCCAGGAACGCACGGCGTCCGCCGCCGCGGTTTTGTACGCGGGCAGGACGCCCTCGTCGATCGCGCGGGTGTCGGTGACACGGCCAGCGGCGTCGATGTGGGCTTCAACCATCACGGTGCCCGTCGGGGCGTCCTTCGACGTGCCGTTCGGGTTGACGGGCGAAACAATCTTCAGCAGGCGCGGCGTGGCGTTGGGCGCCTTGGGAGAGGCGGACTTGGGATTGAAGATCAGAAACCATGCCACCTCGCTCGCGACGGGCTCGGAGCCGCGTCTGGCGGGCTGATAGCGCGCGTGGGAACGGGTTTCCTGCACGGCGGCCTCAAGCCAGGGGCTTGTACTCGCGGGGTCCCGCATCAGCACTTTGCCGAAGGCATCGATCACAAACCGTTCCTGGGCGTACGCCGGCTCGGCGAGGTTGCGAATTTGGTCCGGCACGGCCGGCGGGGTCAACCCCCGTGCCGTGGGCAGCGTGTCGGGAGCATCGTCAAAAGGTTCGAGCCAGTCGATCGGGGTGATCGTGAGGTCCTGGCTCCTCAGAGCGTCGGAAACGGACCACAGCGCCGCTGCGAATACGCCGCTCGCGAGCCGGAAGATCGGGTTGCGCATACGCCTCACCGATGAGCGGCCGCTCATCGGGTGGCAATGCGGGAATGGCACTCCGGACGCCAGGGATGGCGCCCGGACCTTTTCACAGCGGCTGCAGGCCGAGCGTGCCGTGCAGGCTTGCGCGATGTTCGCGCGAGCTCACGCGGGCGAGTTCCTGACGGGCGTGCGCGAGACGATCTTTGATCCCGAGGCGTGCGGCCACGTCGGCGTAGTGCGGCTGCTCGAGAAACAACTCGAGCGACTGCACGTGACGCTGCCAGAGGGCGGTGTCGCTCTTCTGCTTGGCGTCGAGCCGCGCGGCGTACCAGTTGCTCGCCATCAGGTGCTCGCGGGTGAAGAGCGCGCGCACCTCGGGCGAGTTGAGATCCCGGCCGTCGGAAGTCGCGCCGAGCGCCATGATCTCGAGCAGCGCGCGCAGCGGCGGGCACGCGAGGTTGATGCCGCCGTCGGCGAGGTAACTCTCGGCGACGCGCTTGTGCGTAGCGCAGATGTTTTCCATGCCGTCGGCGAAGATCGCCGCGTCGTGCAACTCGGGCCGCAGCATCTCGTCGGTGAAGACGACGTGCGGGTGGGCGAACACGCGACCGAAGTAGATCCGCACGAAACGCGTGGTGATGCGGTAGCCGAGGCGGCTGGCGAGGACCTTGCGGCCCTCGTGCTCGAAGTCGGCGCAGCGCTCGAGGCAGCCGTCGGCGATGAGCATGCGGGCGTCGCGCTCGTTCGGCGACATGCGCGAGAGGACCTCGGGCACGAGCAGCGACACGTCGTGGTCGACGCGCACGTGCGGCCCCACGTATCCGGCGGCGGATACAAAGACGTCGTGGCCGGTGAGGATGAGCGAGACGAGAGCGGCGTTCAGGTCGATGATCGGTGGCAGGGCGTTGAAAGGGCCCTTGGTGAGGGCGCCTTCGGAGCCGGCACCGGTGGTCGAGGGCGACTTGCCGGTCATCGAGCTGATGAACTCCATGAAGAGCTCGGGCAGCTCGAGGTAGTGGATCGGGTTGAAGACGCAGAGCGGGCGCACGCCGGGCTCGGGCGGATTGTTGCGGCGGCCGGGCACGACCAGGTTGACCGGAGTGTGCAGCGGATCGCTGGGGGCGAGCTGGCGGTGCAGCCGGGCGCCGAGGCGGGCGAGCGCCGCGCCGCGCGGGTCGGCGAAATCGGGCCGGAGCTGCAGGTAGCGCGGGTTCTTCGACGGCTTGCCGTCGACGATGCGCGGGTGCGCCGAGGAGACGAAGAACTTCGGCGACGTGCCGTTGTTGCCGGCGGACTCGCGGATGAGGCGCTGCATCGGCTCGGTGAAGGCGCTGAAGCCGATCGCGTCCTCCATCAAGGCGCGCGCGGCGTCGCTCGTGAGCGGCTCGTAGTTGGAGAGGAAGTTGCCCTCGCCGCCGATGTCGGCCTCGGCCTGTTTGTCGTAGCCGCGATGGATCGCGTCGTCGGGGCGCTGGAAGAGGCGCGCTTCGCAGTTCTGCACGAACTTGTAGGCGACGCCGCTGCGTTCCACGCCGGGCCCGCGCTCGGCGAGCAGCCGGGCGGGGAGGGCGGAGTCGGGCGCGACGACGGAGGCGGAGATGTCGTCCTCCATTTGCACCTTGGCGGCGGGGTGGAAGTCGTGGCGCAGCCCGAACACGCGCCACGCGCCGTCGGCGTCGTAGCCGACGCGCAGTGTATTCACCACGAGCTTACGCCCGTCGAGTTTGAGTTCGTTGCCCGGGCGGCCGTTGATGAGATCGACCGAGAAATGGCTGCGCCAGTCGTCGCCCCACGCCGTCTGGTAGAAGCGCTTGATGACGAAGACGAGCTCCTTGATGTGCTGCGGGATGGAGCGCAGCCAGGCGTTGTAGTTTTCCTCGTAGTCGCGGCGCGAGGGCGTGAGGAGCTTGATCACGCTGCCGAGCGAGCGCTGCATGCTCAGGATCGGGCGGCGGTCGGTGCCCTTGATCGTGGAATCCTTGAACCGGTCGGAGTAGTCGCGGGCGAGGATCTCGGCCACGGTGTCGAAGTCGCGCTCGATGTCGGCGACGAACACGTGGCCGGGAAGGATCGCGTCGGAGATCGCCTTCGAAATCTCGGATTTGCCGCCGCCGGAGACGGTGCAGGGCTTGTGGCAGAACGTGCCCTCGGCCACGGTGCCGACGAGCCGCCAGTGTCCGCGTTCGCCGCGCACCGGTTCCATGTGCACGCGATAGCCGCCCGGGCGCATGTAGGTCTTGCCGGCGAGCAGCTTGATGCGCTGCTCGCGGCCGTCGTCATCGATCCAGGTGATGGACTGCGTGCGCAGGTTGAAACGCGTGGCCTCGGGCACGAGCACGACCTCGGGACGCTCGATGTTGATCGCGTGACCCTCGGGCTGCGGGGTCCAGGCAGCCGGCTCGCGGGCGACGACGTCGGCGACCTTGTAGCGCGCGATTTCGGCGAAACCGGAGAAATCGTCACCGAGGTCGTAGCTGGGGAACACCAGCGCGCCGCCGGCGTGCTCCTCCTCGGCGGAGCCGTAGAGGTTGGCCGCGAAACTGATCTGGGTCTTCACCTCTTTCTTGCAGTAGCCGTAGTAGTTGTCGGCGATGAGAGTGACCATCACGCCGCGGGCGTCGCGGGCGCAGAGCTTGAAGGCCTGGCCGTTGTTGTAGAGCTCGTCCTCGGTCTTCCAGCACATGCCGTCGCGGCGCTGGCGGGGCGTGGCGAGGTCCCAGTGCGGCAGACCGACGACGTGCTTGGGGACGGTGATCAGGTGCGGCGCGAGGATCACGCAGCCGGTGTGGCCGGTCCAGCCGTCGACATCGAGGGCGGCGTCGTTTCCGGGCAGGTGCGGATCGCCGGCGTTGCCGAAGATCGCTTCGACAAAATCGAGATTCGAGACCAGCGAGCCGGGCGCGAAGAAACGGATCTCCATGCGCTTTTCCGTCGTGAAGCCCGGCACGGCGGGCACGACGAGCGGGCGCAGGAGCAGCGACACGAGGCACTCGGCTTCCGGCGTGTGGCCGGCGGTGAATGGCAGGCGCTGCGATTCGCGCGGCGGATGCAGCGCGATGTCGAGCATGCGCGAGAACGTCGTCTTCGGCACGGCGAGCTTGTCGTCGGGGATCGGCAGGCCGCCCTCGGCCACATGAAAGACGCCCTGGGTCGTGCGGCGGTCCTTGGCGGGGTTGTGGAGCACGCCGTTGCGCAGCCGGTAGCTCTTCAGCAGCGGCGACTCGAACACGTCGCCATCCGCCGGCAGGGAGAGCTCGCGGGCGAGGCCCGGTTGATCGAGCACGAACGTGCGGAAGGGCAGACGCGGCGCGGGACCGACGTCGGCGAGATACGTGTGAAGGAAATGTTGGATACGTGCATCCGCCGGGCACAGGCGATCGGCCAACTGGCGGGTGATTTCGCGGTGGCGCGCGAAGATCGGAGCGGCGAGTTCGGTCCAGGCCGCGCCTTCCGCATCGGCGACGGTCGGGCAGCCGAGGAGCGCGAGGCGCAGATTGATCGCGTGGTGGAGCTTTTCGAGAGGTGGGTGGGCGGTGTGATCCGTGGTCATTGCGCGATGGCGTTGAATGCCAGCCTGCATTAAATCGCAAGGTCTCCGGGACAACAACGCATGGTTTGTGAAAATCTGCGCATGGGTGGGCGGGACGGAGTCGGTTCCAGGTTTCAAGGTCCCATGTTTCACGTTCCGAACCTGCAACCTTCGGCGTTCAGCCCAGCAGCCAGTGCTTCAGGTTTTCGAAGAGCTCTTGCGCGGCCTCGCCGAGCACGACGAAAAACAAGACGCCGCCGGCAAACATGATGTAGGCGAGCAGCACGCATACGCCGTCGCGTTCGAGCAGCCCGCCCGCCATCAGCAGCACCACCCACGCGGGGAAGGTGTTGCTGAAGGGAATCGGCAGCGGCAGGAGCAGCGCGAGCGCCGCCAGCAGCATCAGCGTCGCGTGCAGTTGCCGCAGGTGCCCGTTGTCGGTGAGAAGCGTCAGCCGCGGGCGCAGGAATTTTTCGAGCACCCGGATGACGCGCGTGGTCAGCGCGAGCACCTTCGTGAAGAAACCGCGCGGCACTTCCCTGCGTTGGAGTTTCTTCGGCAGCCAGGGGCGCTGCCCGAGAGCGAGGCGCAGCGCGATGAGCGCGATCGCGAGACCGAAGGGCGTCGACAGGCCGGGCAGCGGGATCGGCGTGATGAAGGGCAGCGAGAGCAGGATCAGCAACAGCATGTAGCCGCGTCCGCGCAGGATCGCGATCACCGCGCGCAACGTGAGCGGATGCGCGGCGGAACGGGCCTGCAGCAGCGCGAGCTCCTCGGATAATTTGCGCGGCGGATGGTGGGACGAACGGCGCCGATGGCGGCCCTCGCCCCGGTGGTCATCGGAGTTTTTACGGTGGTCGGGGCGCCCCTCGCTGCCCTCACGTGCCGCGCTTGTTTCCATACAGCTCGATGTGCAGCCGGTGCGCGTAACGGTAGCCGCGGGCTTTGCAGACCTCGCTCAGCCACGTGGCGCGCTCACGCATCGTGGCGAGCGTTCGTGCTTCGGGCATGAGGAGGATTTTGTGCCGCGGGATCTCGCGATCCAGTTTTGCGATCATCGCCTCGAGTTCGTCGACGTCGGCCGGCGACGCCACGACGAACTTGAACTGGTAATCGTAGCCATCGACCCAGGCGCGCACCACGTCGGGCTGCCAGCGCGTGGCCTCATGGCGGCGCCGCCACTCGCGGTGCGCGACCGGGTCGGGCGCGGAGTTGAGGAGCTTCGGCGATATCGACGCGAGGTCGCACGCGATGCCGCCGGGGGCGATCGTGGCGGCGGTCTCGATCGTGATGTGGTAACCGATGTCTTTGAGTTTGCGGGCGAGGTCGGCGATGCCCTTGGCGATCATTGGCTCGCCGCCGGTGAGAACCACATGGCGCGCGGGATGTTTGATGACCTCGGCCACGAGCTCGTCGAGCGTGCGGTTTCCGCCCTCGGGATTCCACGACGCGTAAGGCGTGTCGCACCACGTGCAGCGCAGATTGCAGCCGCTCGTGCGGATGAACAGCGACGGCACGCCCGTGAGCTCACCCTCGCCTTGGAGCGAATAAAAGACTTCGGAAATCAGCATCTGTTCGGTGGACGATAGACGGTGGACAGTGGACGGAAACGGAAGTCGAGCGTTGTCTACCGTCTACTGTCTGCCGGCCACCGTCCACTGTTCATGGTTTCGCCGGCAGCGGCTCCACGCTTTCGTATTCGGTCGGGTCAGACAATCCGGCGAGCGCGAAGGCCTCGCGGCGTTCGACGCAGGTGCCGCATTTGCCGCAGTGGCGGGCGCCGCCCTTGTAGCACGACCACGTGTGCGAAAAATCCACGCCGAGTCGCGCGCCCTCGGCTGCGATCGCACCCTTGTTCATCGCGATGAACGGGCGCAGCAGCTGCACCTCCGCGTAGGTGCCGAGCCGCATCGCGTCGCCCATCGCCCGCATGAAATCCTCGCGGCAGTCGGGATAGATCGCGTGGTCGCCGCCGTGCGCTGCGATGACGAGCGCTTCGCCGCCGATGCTCTCGGCATAACCGGTCGCGATCGAGAGCATGATCGCGTTGCGGAAAGGCACGACCGTCTGCTTCATGTTGCCCGCCTCGTAATGGCCCTCGGGGATCGCGCCGCCCGACTGGAGCAAATCGGAGGCGAACAACTCGTTTACGAACGGCAGGCGGATGATCTGATGAGGCACGCCGAGTTGCGCGCAGTGACCGGCTGCAAACGGGATCTCGCGGGCGTTGTGCTTCGCGCCGTAGTCGAAGCTCAGCGCGCCGACCACGCGGTGATGCGCTCGCGCCCAGTGGAGCGCGGTCACTGAATCCATGCCACCCGAGCAGAGGACGACGACGTTCATCAGCGACAACGATAGAATCGCCGTGTACGCTGCCAATCTTTCCTCCTTCTTCTTTATCTTTCTCTTTCTCACCCGTTCCCGATCTGGGAGAAAGAGGAAAGAGAAAGATTCGGGCATGGTCATCCTCCACGATCCGCAATGCGCTGAGTACGGCTCGTATCTGCGGCCGGAGCAGCCGGCGCGGGTGCTGAAAACCGTGCCGTTCCTGCGTGCGGCGCACCCGGGTTGGGAGTGGCGCGTGCCGGTGGCGGCCGGCGAAGCCGACCTGCTCCTTGCGCACACCCCCGCCCATCTGAAGCGCCTGCGGTATCCGTCCGACTTCGACGACGACACGCCCTATTTCGAAGGCATCTACGACCATGCGCGACGATCGGTCGGCGCGGCGCTCGCCGCGCTCGATCTCGCGCTGGTCGGGCGGCGCGCCTTCGCACTCATGCGGCCACCGGGCCACCACGCGACCGCCGACGAGGCGATGGGTTTTTGCTACCTTAATCAGATCGCAATCGCGGCCCTCGTCGCCCGGGCCCACCGCGGCGTCGGCCGCGTGGCGGTCTGGGACTTCGATGCCCATCACGGCAACGGCACCGAAGCCCTGCTGCGCGAGCGGGAAGGTTTTCTGTTTGTCTCTGTCCATCAATACCCTGGCTATCCCGGTACCGGCACGGAGTCGTTTGCCAACTGCCGTAATTTTCCCGTAGCGCCGGGGACCTCGCGCGCGGCGCACCGAGAGACTCTGGCCCGCTCGTGGGAGGAGGTCGTTGCCTTTCAGCCCGATATCGTGCTCGTCTCCGCGGGCTTTGATGCCTACGTGAATGATCCGATAACGACGATGACTTTGGAGATTGAGGATTTTTCCGCGCTTGGCGGCTGGATACGATCGAGCGGTCTGCGGGCGGCTGCGGTGCTCGAGGGCGGTTATAGCAACGAGTTGCCCCGGCTCGTGGAGGCGTTTCTCACCGGCTGGGTGGGCGAAGGCGCGACGGCATGATTTCACGCTTTCTTCCGCGTCCGGTGCGGCGTTTGCTCGGCCTCAAGGTGAAATCGTCGCCGCCGACCTATCAACTGCTGGACCAGCCCGGTTCGCTCACGCCGCTTCTGGCCGCGCTCGATCACGTTGACGAGGTGGCCCTCGATACCGAGGCCGACAACATGCACCGCTATCGTACCCGCGTGTGCCTGCTGCAGTTTTTGGTCGGGGACGAGATCTATCTGGTCGACGCACTGGCGCCCATCAAGCTCGACCCTCTCTGGAAGTCGCTCGCCACGAAGCACCTGGTGATGCACGGCAGCGATTACGACCTGCGGCTGCTTTACGATCTCTGTGAGTTTCGGGCCAAGAGCATCTTCGACACGATGCTGGCCGCCCAGTTGCTCAACCGCCAGCGCATCGGCTTGGCGGCGCTGCTGGAGGATTACTTTGGCGTCGTGCTCTCCAAGGAGTCGCAGAAGGCCAACTGGTCCAAGCGGCCGCTCACGCAGAAGCTTCTCGATTACGCGGCGCTCGACGTCTGGCACCTGCCCGAGCTCCGGGACCTGCTCACCCGCGAACTCGCGCGGCTCGACCGGCTCGAGTGGCTCGATCAGCAGTGCCAGCGGCAGATCGAGTCGGCGCAGGCCGGCTTTCCGCGCGACGACGAGCACGCCTGGCGCATCGGCAAATCCGAACGGCTTCGCGGCAAGGGCCTCTCCGTGCTCAACGCAGTCTGGCACTGGCGCGAGGAACAGGCCAGGCGCCTCGACACGCCGCCCTTTAAGGTCTGCTCCAACGACCTGCTGTTGAAAATGGCGTTCGCCGCCGAGGAAGGTGACGCCGAGGCCGGCATTCTCGGCAAGGTGCACCTGGGCAAGCGCCATGACCGCCTCGTGAACTCGCTCACCTCCGCCGTGCGCACCGGGCTTGCCCGCGATCCGCACACGCTGCCGCGGCGTCAGCGCAACCGCGACCACGCACCACTCACCGCCGACGAGCTGGCGCTGCAGGACAAACTCAAGGCGGACCGCGACCGGGTGGCCCAAAAACTCGAGCTCGAGCCGACGCTGATCGCCAATCGCAGCCAGCTCGCGCAGATCGCGCGCGCGCCGGAGAAGATCGGCGAGGTCCTGCTCCCCTGGCAGGCCGATCTGTTGCGCGACGAGCCGGCGATGAAAGCCGTGCGGGCCTGAAACCGGGGGCGGCTGTCGAAACATTTCGCTTCGCGAAACCGGCAAGGGGGCGAGCGGGGGCGCCGGACGTTTGCGCCCGCCCACCTGCAGTTGGGCTGCCCTCTCGTCGCTTGCTTTCCATCGGGCGGACACACACGCTGCCCGCCTCCCCTATGAAACGTATTCCCCTGTTCGCCGCGGCGGTCGCCGTGGCGGTTCTCTCTGGTTGTGCCACGCAGAAAACCACAACCGGTCGCAATGTCAGTGTGCTGGGCGGTTTGGTCGATGTGAAGACGGGCTCGTATCAGAGCGCGTCGCCCACCGCCCTCGAGCTCAATGGAAGCATGCTCGGGCGCAACAACCCCGGCGGCACCAAGACCAGTCTCCTGTGGGGCTTGTTCACGGTGACGAACAACTGACGGTCGCGACGTCCCATCGCTCGGCGCGCAGGTCTCCGTGCCTGCCGCTCTTCCAGAGCTCGCGGAGTGGCAGAGGGGCCCGACGGCAGGCATAGACGCTTGGCCCCACGGGCTTTTGTCTTTGCCAAGGCACTACACCATCGGTGACCGTGCGCGGCTGTGTCCTCGTCGTCCGCCGCCAATGCCAACATCGCCCGCCACCTGCCGCTCGTGGCGGCGCGGCAGCCGGGTACGCCCGCGCTGAAGGTGCCGCGCAGTCGGACAGCCGACGGTCGCATCGACTACCTCGCGCTTTCCTACGCCGAGCTCGCGGGTGAGGTGGCCGCCTGGCAGGCGACGATGACGGCTCGCGGCGTGCGGCGCGGAGATCGCACGCTCGTGATGGTGCGACCGGGGCTGCCGCTGATTGCGGCGGTGTTCGCGTTGTTCGGCCTCGGCGCGGTGCCGGTGGTGATCGATCCCGGCATGGGCCGGAAAAGTTTCCTCGCGTGCGTGGCGCGGTCGCGGCCGCGGGCGCTCGTCGGCATCCCGCTCGCGCGGCTGGTGAGCCGTGTTTTCCGCCGCGAGTTCGCGAGCGTCGAGGTGCGCGTGCCGGCATCGGGCAAGCCCACCGCGCGCCTCACGCGCGCCGCGCCTGCGGGCGCCTCGCCCGCGATCGTCGAGAGCGCAGCGAATGAGCTCGCAGCCGTGCTCTTCACGAGCGGCTCCACCGGCGCGCCCAAGGGCGTGTGCTACACGCACGGCATGTTCGATGCGCAGGTGCGGCTCATCCGCGAGGCCTACGGCATCCAGCCCGGCGAAATCGACCTGCCGATGCTGCCGATCTTCGCGCTCTTCAATCCGGCGCTGGGCATGACCACGGTCGTGCCGGAAATCGATCCGAGCCGACCCGCGGCGGTGGATCCGGCGAAGATCGTGCAGGCGATCCGCCAGGAAAACGTCACCAACTCCTTCGGCTCGCCGACGCTCTGGCACAAGATCGCCATGCACTGCGCGCAGCACGATGTGGCGCTGCCGAGCGTGCGCCGCGTGCTCAGCGCGGGCGCGCCCGTTCCACCGGAGCTCTGGACTTCGTCGCGCCGCCTTCTGCCGGGCGGCGAACTCCACAGTCCTTACGGCGCGACGGAGGCGCTGCCCGTATCCACGATTTCAGCACGGGAGGTCCTGGAGGACACTGCCGCGGCCACGCTCGGCGGCCGCGGCACATGCGTCGGCCGCGTGATCGCCGGCAACGCGGTAAAAATCATCGCGCTCGCCGACGCCCCGCTGGCCGGCCTCGAGGGGACGCGTGAGCTCCCCGCCGGTGAGATTGGCGAAATCATCGTGTCGGGCCCCACGGTCACCCGCGAATATGATCAGCTTCCCGACGCGACAGCGGCGGCGAAGATCGCGGGCAAAGACGGCGCCGTCTGGCACCGCATGGGCGACTGCGGCTACCTCGATGCGTCGGGTCGGTTGTGGTTTTGCGGCCGCAAGGCGGAGCGTGTGGAAACGTCCGACGGGTCGCTTTTCACCGAGCAGGTAGAGCCGATCTTCAACGCCCTCGAAGCCGTGCGGCGTTGCGCGCTGATCGGGCTCGGCGACCGGGGACGTCAGCGCCCGGCGGTGGTGGTCGAGCCTGCTGATCCAACCGTAATCAACTCGAGCGAACGCTGCCGCCGCCTTGCTCGTGAGTTGCGGCAACTTGCCTTGCAGCAGACGTCGCCCATCCGCCGCATCAACCTGTTTTACTTCCACCCGGCGTTTCCCGTCGACGTGCGCCACAACGCCAAGATCCACCGCCTCACGCTCGCGCGTTGGGCCATGACAGCGACCGGCTACGAGAGCGACCCGAAGCGGTAGCCGGTTCGCTTTGCTCAACGTCACGAGGCGCTCGCTCGTGGCGGCAGGGACGCCTGCCGCCACGGGGAACGAACAAGCAAACGCCGCCGACGCTGCCACGCGTCGCGATCGCTCAGGGGAGCCACTTCGCCGTCACCTTCACCTGGGCGGTGCTGGCGTTGCCGGAGGCGTCGCGGCTTTCGACCGTGATCATGTAGACGCGGGTCCAATTGAGGAGCGAGACTTCGGCGCGGAGCTTGAGGGTCATCGCGCCGGTGATTTCCCAATCGACCGGCGTGATGTCGCCGAGACTCTTCGCGGGTTCGCTGCTCGTGACGGAGATGATCCTGGTGACAGGCGCCGGATCGGCGTCGTCGGTGACGGTGGCGGTGAGCTTCACGGGCGCCATGCGGTAGGTGACAGGCCACAGGGCCGAGGGCGAAGCTTTCAGGTTCGTAATCACCGGAGCGGTGACGTCGCGGATCGTCAGCGTAGCGACTGCGCTCGTGGCGCTGCCGGCGGAGTTGGTGGCGACGACCGTATAGTCGCCGGCTTCGGTGAGGGTGATGTCCGTCAGCGTGAGCGTCGCGCTTGTCGCACCGGGGATCGGAGCGCCGTCCTTGAACCATTGGTAGGTAGGCGCTGGATACGCGTCGACCTCCACGAAAAACGTCACCGTGTCGCCGACGGTTGCGCTCTGCGACTCGGGCTGCGTGACGATCGTCGGTGCGTAGGGATCCGGTTGCAGCGCGAGACCCACGACCACCGGATCGTGGTCGGCGTAGCGGAACGGTGTGCCGGTGTTCAGCGGGAGCTGCGCGGTGGATTTGTTTTCCGTGTTGTAGTCGAGGTAGGCGGGCTCGTCGGAGTTGGCGTGCCAGGTGCTCGCGCCGGCGACTTGGGCGGCGAGATGCGGGGAGGCGAGCGCATGGTCGAGATGGCCGAACTCGCCGTTGAAGGAATACGAGTAGCCGCCCTCGCCTTCGAAGTGCTCCGCCAGGTTGATGTAGTCGGCGTCGGTGATTGCCACGATCGGGTCCTCTTTGGCGTAGGCGTTGAGGTCGCCGATGATAAGCACGTCGGGGTCGCCGCTGCCGGTGGGATCGGTGGCGAGCCACTCGACGAGCGTCTGGGCCTCGCGCAGGCGCAGGTAGTTGTTGGTGCCCTGGCCGTCGCCGGTATCAAGATTCGGGTTGGGGCTGATGCCGTCGGTCGCAGCGGCGCTGCTCGCAACACTGCCTTTTGCGCGGAAGTGATTCACGCAGACAGTGAGGACCTCGCCGGTGGCGCGCTCGCGGAAGGTCTGGGCGAGGGGCGGGCGCGCGAGGCCGGTGAAGTAGGAGTTGGAGAGCGCGGCGGGCGCACCGACAAGCGCCACCGTCTCGACGCGATAGATGAAGGCGTTGTGGATCAGATCGCTGCCGTTATCGATGGCGCTCGCATCGACGAACGCGTACGTGGTGCCGGCGGGGGCGGCGGCGTTGAGCCCGGCGACGAGATCGGCGAGCGCGCTCGTGGGGCCGAAGCCGTCGTTTTCGACCTCGGTGAGGCCCATGATATCCGGCGCGAGTTGCGTGATGCCGGCGATGAGCTTGGCGCGCTGGCGCTGGTATTCCTCGAGGTTGGTCGCCCCGCGTGCAGTGGGAAAACCGCTGCCGGCGCCATCGCCGTTGAAAAAGTTCAGGACGTTGCTGAGCGCGACGCGCAAGGCGCCGCCCACGGCCGGCGGATCGCCGCGCGGGTTAGCGTCGGTGAACCTGAGCGCGGCGGTGGGCTCGATGATGTAACTGCTAAATTTCTCGTCGAGGATGCCGGTGACGCCGGTGACCGTGCTGCCGGCTCGGCGCGTGAGGCCTCGTCCGGCGCTGTCAGCAAGGTAGGGCGTGGGATCCGGATAGCTCGGGCCCACGCCGTCATCGACGAGAATCTGGTTGAGGAAATTGGCCACGTCCTGCGCCTGCGCCGGCAGGCCGGGCGAGACGACGTTGGTCGGGGTCGGCAGCCGGCCGAGGCTGAGGATAAGTTCGCCGTAGCGGCCGAGGTCGTAGTTGTCGGTGACGGTGAGTGTCTGCGGGAGCGTGACCCGCATGCCTTCGTAGCGCTCGGCCGCCGTGACGCTGGCGAAGGGCAGGTTGACCGTGACGGGCGCCGGCAGAGGAGCGGCGCCGAGTTTTTCCACGTAAACGACCGACGTGAGCTCGGTCTGCGTCGTGGGTGCGGTGCCGAACTCGGCCACGGTGCCGGTGACGCTGACGAGATCGCCGGCGGCGACGAGGTTGCTGTTGTCGAAGACGAACATGCCTTCTGAGGTCGCTTCGTCGGCGTCGTAATCGCTCTCGGGTGTCTGCACGTAGTATCCGCCGAGCCCGTTGGCACCTTGAAACGACGCCGTGACGACGCCCTCGATCGTGACGACCTGGCCGACATGGCTGCTGGTCGTGCTGGCACCCTGCACTGTGTGGATCGGCACGGGCGCGGTGGTAAGGACCGTAAACGCGAACGTGTAGTCGGAACTTGGATGCGCTGTGCCGGTGGCGGTGTCGACGATCTGGGACGCGTAGACGGTCGTCGTCACCGTTTCTCCCTCGGCAAAAGGTGTCGCCGGGCTGAGCGTGTAGATGATCGGACCGCCGCTGACGGTCGGCGGATGCGCGCCGGTGACGCTGCCCGTCACGCTGAACGCGCCGCTCGTGACAAGGACGGGCATGTTGAACGTGATCGTGAGTGAGGCATTGGGCGGCACGTTCACGGCGCCGTCCGCGGGTGCCGTGGCGGCGACGGCGGGTTCTTGGTCGGCGGGAGTGGAAAACGTCAGATCGTCGATCGCGATGCCGTCGTCGCTCCCGCTGTCGTCGACGTCGGTCCAGCGGAGAACGAGGATTTCGCCGGGGGCCCACGTGAGGCCGCTGACAGTGGTCGAGATGACC
>DASWVO010000117.1:0-9993 GCA_036406235.1 Opitutaceae bacterium | reverse complement strand
ACGACACCGGCGGCATCGCGGGCGGACGCGACGAGCATGGCTTCGACCCAACCGTGATCTCGCACTTTCAAGGCGGCGATTTCGTCGGGCTCACCCAGCGGCTCGATTACGTGAAGAATCTCGGCGTCACCGCGGTCTGGGTCACGCCGCCCTTCAAGAACAAGGCGGTGCAGAGCGGCAGCGCCGGCTACCACGGCTACTGGATCACCGATTTCCTCCAGATCGATCCGCACCTCGGCACAAACGACGAGTTTAGCGAATTTGTACAGCAGGCGCACGCGCGCGGGCTGCGCGTCTTCCTTGACATCATCGTCAACCACACGGCCGACGTGATCGCTCCCGTCGAAGGGGAGACGCGCTATCGCGAGGCGTCGCACTGGCCGTATCGCGACGCCACGGGCCGCGAGTTCGACGAAAGCAAGGTCGCCTACAACGGTATCGGTGCCACGGATGCATTTCCCGCCCTCGATCCGAAACGCAGCTTTGCCTACACGCCCGTCGTGCCTGCGGCGGAGATGAATGCGAAAAATCCGGCCTGGCTCAACGACGTCACGCTCTATCACAACCGCGGCAACAGCCTCTTCAAAGGCGAGAGTTCGCTCGATGGAGACTTCGTGGGTCTGGACGACCTGTTCACGGAGCACCCGCGGGTCGTGCAGGGCTTTATCGATATTTATCGCCACTGGATCGAGAGCTACGGTGTCGACGGCTTTCGCATCGACACCGCGCGGCACGTAAACACGGAGTTCTGGCACGCGTTCGCCGCGGCGATCCGCACGCACGCGCGCCAGGTCGGCCGGCCCGAATTCCTCGCGTTCGGTGAGGTGGCCAACGAGACCGGCAATATCTCCTATCTGAGCGAGTTTTCGACCGCGGCGACCCTGGATGCGACGCTCGACTTCGGCTTTTTCGTCGGTGCGCGGGAATTCGTGTCGCGCGGCGGCAGCGCCGCGGGTCTCGCCGAGCTTTTCGACCGCGACGACTATTACACCGATCACGACAGCAATGTGCACGCGACGACAACCTTCGTCGGCAACCACGATGCGGGACGCTTCGGGTATTTTCTAAAACAGGACAACCCCGCCGCCAGCGACGCGCAGCTTGTCGACCTTATGGAGCTCGGCCACGGCCTGCTCTTCCTCGCGCGCGGACAACCCGTGGTCTACTACGGCGACGAACAGGGCATGACCGGGACCGGCAACGACATGCAGGCCCGCGAGTCGATGTTTGCCTCGCGCACGCCGCTTTACCGCGGGCTCTCCCTCATCGGCACGAAGCGGACGGGCGCCGACGACAAGTTCGATGACCAGCATCCGCTCTACCGCACGATCCGCGCCCTCGCGACACTGCGCTCCGCCCACCCGACGCTCGCTCGTGGCTCGATGCACCTGCGCGCGACCGACAATCCCAACGTGTTCGCGTTTTCGCGCGTCGATCGCAGTGAACGGGTGGAATACGTCGTCGCCCTGAACAACTCCCGCAAAGAGACCCTCGCCGTCACGCTGCCGACGAGCCAGCCGCCCGGCGCGACGCTGCGGTGCGTGTTCGATTCGCGCACACCGGAGGTGGCGGGCGCACCCAACCTGGCGACCGGGGCCCGGGGTGAACTCGCGGTCCGTCTCGAGCCCCTGCAATTCGCCGTCTGGCGCGCTGAAGCTCCGCTCGCTCCGACCTCCGGCGAACTGCGCGTGACGTTCATTACGCCGACACCGGACGCGCTGCTCGCGTTTTCCACCTATGAAATGGACGGGGCCACGTTTCCCATGCGTCGCGAAGTTCGCGCCGAGGTAACAGGCGGCGACGGTGTGGCCGAGGTGACATTTGCGATGATTCGTTCGTCACGACCGGAGCACTACGAACTGCTGGGGACCGACGAAGCGCCGCCCTATCGCGTCTACTGGAGACCGCCCGCAGACTTCGCTTCAGGCGAGACGTTCGCGTTCGTCGCGACCGCGAACGATCTTCGTGGCCGGCGGGTGTCCGCCCAAGTCGGCGGATTGAGCATCGCCCCCAACGAAATCGCGTTCGGCATCACGGGTTCGACGGTGCCAAACTTCACGCAGGCGCCCGCGTCCCGGATCGACGTTGTCGCGGGCGAGACGCTGACGCTGTCCGCCGCGGCGGAGGGAACGGCGCCGCTGGAATTCCGGTGGCTGCGCGATGGCGTCGAGATTCCCGGCGCGAGCGAACCCACGTTGACGATCCCCCACGTCACCCCCGCAACGGCGGGACGCTATGTCGTGCTCGTGCGCAACCGTGCCGCCACGATCGTGAGCGGCGAAACGACGGTGAGCGTGCGCGAGAAATAGGCGGCCGGCCGCGCGGAGAATGCACTCGCGCCAACGCCGCAAGGTGTCCCTTCTGGATGACACCCCATGGCTTCTCTCCCGGAGATATCCGCGACCCTGCCGCGGTCATCGACGACCAGCTCACGGTCATTCTGCAGTGCAATCACCGCGACATGCTGACCGACGCCCTCGCCATCGACATCGCCGGCCTGTACAAGCCGGCTTTGAAGCGGCCTGAGCGGACAGACGATCCCGCTCCGCAGACGACAGACCGGCTGCGATCGGTATTCGACAAACTGTTACGCGGAGAGCACGATCCGGCGGACTTCACGGCGGCGATGCGTCTCCATCTTTCCAACGCGTCCGCCGGTGCGTTCTGGCCCTGGTATGCCGAGCACGGTCCGCTGCGCGCGTTCGCGTTCAGCGATGAAGAAACGCGCGACGGCTTGCGGATTCTGCGCTACGCGGTTGTTCTCCGAGAAACGCGCCACTGGTTCACGTTCCGGGTCCCGGCCGACGGCCGCATCGCGCAGATCTACTGGTGGTGAACGGCGGATGCGAATGGAGCCGCGCTCGCCTCCTCACGCGACCGCGGAGCGGCGGATGTCCGCGGCGGGGCGGTTCGAGGGATAAGCCGGCGTTGCGCCCGGCTGGCTGGCGACCCAACTGCCGAGCCGGCAGGCCTCCGCGAGGCACGCTTCATCTGAGCCGTTGCCGGCAATCAGGCCGCTGACCAGCGCCGCGACGAACGCCTCACCCGCGCCCACGGTGTCGACCACCGGCACCGCGGGAGCCGCCGCCCAAGTCCACCGATCACCGCGAAGCAGACCCGCCCCACGGGCGCCGGCGGTCACACAAACGGCAGTCGCACCGGTTCGCAGCGAGATCTCGCGGGCATGGCCTTCCTCCCGGCCCGGCACTCCGAACGCGTCGCCCGCGAGCCGCGCCGCCTCGACGGCATTGAGCTTGAGCAGGCTGACCCCTCGCGCCTGACGGAAAACAAGATCGAGCTCGTCGTGCGGAGCGCGCAGGTTGACATCGAACACCCGCCAGGCCGTAGGCGGCAGCGCCTCGAGCAGGCGGGTAAGCGCAAACTGGTTGGCCGGACTGCGAAGCGCAAGCGACCCGAAGATCAGCGCGTTGGCGCGGTGGGCCGCGGCGAGAATGGCGTGGTCGACGATGATCTCGTCCCACGCGACATCCGTCGCGACAACGTAACGCGATTCGCCGCCGGGACCCGTCTCGAGCGCGGCGGTGCCGGTGGAGCGGTGGCGATGCCTCGCGACGGCTCCGCTCGGAAGGCCCCACAACGCTAGATGTTGCACGAGTTCGTGGCCCAGCGGATCGTCGCCCACTGCTGACACGAGCAGCGGGTGATGGCCGCGGTGGTGAAGGTGATACGCAAGGTTGAGAGGCGCTCCGCCGGGAAAACGTCCATGCGGCAGGCAATCCCAGAGCAGTTCGCCGAAACAGAGAATGGGTTCAGTAACGGGCATGGTGTGGATGGGCCGTGTAGACACGGGCCTGAGTAAAAGTTTCAGAGGGCTGGCAGTCGGAACCGGTGCAGGAAGCACGCCAGCTTTCCGCGGGCTGATGCTAACAAAAGCACGGCCAACGCCCTCGGAAAGCGGCCGGACAGAGCTGCGGCGCTCGCAGGAAGTACGACTTCGTTTGCACGCCGACGCGAGGCTGGCGGCCAAGCTCCGCGCCCCGGGCAGCCCGGGGCTGGGGGCCACGTCGCCTCAGCGACGCTTCAGCCGGGCCTTGAAGCGGTCGGTGGGGATGCCGCAACCCTCGCCGCTGCCGCAACCGGTCTTCCGCTTCTTCGCCAGCGCAACCCGTACGAGGTACACGACGGCGGCGAGCACCACGAGCAATGCGACGGGAGTCTGCCAGTTGGAAAACATCGCGTTCAACTTAGCCGGTTTTGTTTAAAAACCCAGCGCGCGGCCGGCCTGGTAGACGAAGAAACAGACGATCCAAGCCGTGCCGGTCATGTAGCCGAGCTGGAAGAGCGGCCAGCGCCAGCCGTTGGTCTCGCGCTTCACGACCGCGACCGTGCTGATGCACTGCATCGCGAACACGTAGTAGATCATCAACGTCAGGCACACGAGCGGCGTGAACAGCACGGAGCCGTCGGGCCATTTCGCTTTGCGGAGCGCGTCGCGCAACGGCGCGGTGTTCTCCTCGTCGGCTTCGGCGTTGAAGATGACGCCCATCGAACTCACGAACACTTCGCGAGCGGCGAACGAGCTCACGAGGCCGATGCCAATCTGCCAGTCGAAGCCAAGTGGTTTGATCACCGGCTCGAGCATGTGGCCGGCGCGACCGGCGAAGCTCTGCGCGATCTGCTCCTGCGCGGTGGCGCCCTCGTGCGCCTTCGGGAAGGCGGTAAGGAACCAGAGCACGATGGACAAACCAAGGATGATCGTCCCCGCGCGTTTGAGAAACAACCAGGCGCGCTCGACCATGTGCAGCCCCACGTCGCGCAGGCGCGGCAGGCGATACGGCGGCAGCTCCATGATCATGAGCGGCGGCGCGCCCTTGAGCAGGGTCTTCTTGAAGAGCCACGCAAAACCAAACGCGCCCACCGTGCCGAGCGCATACATCAGCAGCATGAGCCCGACCTTCGTCGCAACCGGCACGGTGTCGTTGGGCACCAGCGCCGCGATCATCAGCAGGTAAACAGGGAGGCGCGCCGAGCAACTCATGAGCGGCGCGACGAGGATCGTGACGAGGCGGTCCTTCGGCTCCTCGATCGTGCGCGTGGCCATGATGCCGGGGATTGCGCAGGCGTAGGAGCTGAGCAGCGGGATGAAGGACTTTCCGTTGAGGCCCACGCGGCTCATGAGGCGGTCCATGATGAACGCCGCGCGCGCCATGTAGCCCGTGCTCTCGAGAAGCCCGATGAAGAAAAACAAAATCAGGATCTGCGGCAGAAACACGATTACTCCGCCCACGCCGGCGATCGCGCCGTCGGTGATCAGGTCGCGCAGATCGCCGGCGGCCATCGTCGCCTTAACGGCGTCGGCCAGCGCCGCGACCAGGTTCTCGATGAAGCCCATCGGATACTCCGCGAACGTGAAAATACTGAGGAAGAGCGCCGCCATGATCGAGCCAAGGATCAGCCAGCCCCAGAGCGGATGTGTCACCACCGCGTCGATACGATCGCTGAGGCTCGGGCCGTCGTGGACGTGCGCGCGCTCCACGATGTGCTCGGTGAGCTGTCCAATCGCCTCGTAGCGGGCATTGACGAGCGTGCCGGCCCAGTCCGTCCCCTCCTCCGCCCAGCGCTTCTGCCAGCCGGTGAGGATCTCGCTGGTCCGGGAGGAAAGGGGCGTCGAGCCGGCGACGCGCACGCTGTCCTGGTCGGTGAGCAGGAGGAGCGCCTCGGCGCGGGCGATGAGCGGCGGCTTGCGGTCCTGATCGACGAGCGCGGCCTGCAGCTCGGAAACGGCGGCGGCGATGGCCGCGGGAATGTCCCACGCGTGGCGCGGCAGCGGCAGGTCGGGCCGACTCATGGCGAGCTTGAGCTCGATGAGCCCTTTGCCGTGCACCGCCTCGCAGGGGATCACCGGTATGCCGAGCTCCTTCTCGAGTCGCGCGGCGTGGATGCGGACGCCGGCTTGCGCGGCGAGATCCATCATGTTGAGCACGAGGATCACCGGGCGGCCGAGGTCGAGGAGCTGGTGAACGAGGTAGAGGTTTCGCTCGAGGTTGGTCGCGTCGACGACGCACACAATGCGGTCGGGCATCGCGGTGTCCGACCGGCGGCCGAGGAGCACGTCCCGCGTGACGGCCTCGTCGGGCGAGCGGGCGGCGAGCGAGTAGGCGCCCGGCAGGTCGATCACCTGGATCGGGTGTCCATGTTGTGAATACGCGGTGCCGACCTTGCGCTCGACGGTGACGCCCGGATAGTTGCCGACCTTCTGTTTCAGGCCGGTGAGCGCGTTGAAGAGCGTGCTTTTGCCGCAGTTGGGATTGCCGACGAGCGCGTAGACGGGCTGGCGGGCGGCGGAGGCGTGAGGCGCGGCGGGAGTGGGCGCGGCGACGTGCGCAGGGTGGGCCATGGATCAGGAAACGAGCTCGACGACGATGTGTTCGGCCTCGCTCTTGCGCAGCGTGAGGTGATAGCCGCGGACCTTGATCTCGAGCGGGTCGCCGAGCGGGGCGGTGCGCACGAGCGTCACACGCGTGCCCGGCAACAAGCCCATCTCGCGCAGGCGGACGAACGCCGGCCCGGTCTTCGGGTAATCGCGAACCACCGCGGAGGCGCCAACGGTGAGTGCGGAGAGGCTGGTGGAGTCGGCCACGGCGGAGGGATCAACGGAGGCGGAGGCCGAGGCACTCCACCTGGATGTGCATCGCGGCGTCGTGGCTGAGCGCGATGCGATTGCCGTTGACCTGACAAAGAAACGGACCGCGCCCGCCGATCTTCGTGACCACAGCGGTCTCGCCGAAGCCCATCTCCCGCACACGCTGGCAGAAATCGGGCGCCCCGGTCAGCGCACAAACGCGGCCGGAATTGCCCGCCGGAAGCTGGCAGAGGGGCAGACGTTGCGGGCGATGGGATTCGTGCGCGAGTGTCATGGCAGGTTCGGGTCCCAAAAATGACTGAGACTCAGTTTCAATGTCAACGGGTGAACCTACGTACCGCCGCAATCGGTGCCTTGGACGGGCGGCCCCTCGGCCCCTCCCGACCAGAGCAGTCGGCCCTAGGGGCGAGCGGCTCACCGCTGCACTTCGCGGCGTCTGCTAACACATTGTTAACCGTTTCAATCGAGCGGTTTCGGATCGCGTGGGGCGGAAGGTTTTCGCCATGGTGCCGCGGTCCCCTCGCCTCGTCACCCCCACCTCAAGCCTCACTTGCCATGCGATTTCTCCGTTTTCGCCGACTGTTCCTGGTTCTCTCGAGCTGTGCCGCGGTTCCGCTCTTTGCGGTGAAAGAAGGTGACTCCCAAGCGGATGTGCTCGCGGAGAAAGGCCAGCCCCGCAGCCGCATGACCGCGGGCGAGACCGTCGTGTTCACGTATGCCGACGCCACGATCAAGTTGAAGGCGGGCAAGGTCGTTTCGATCAAACCGGCGGGTTCAGCCGCAGATGCCGTCGCCAGCAGCACCCTCACCCTCCCCTCCGGTCAATGGACGACCAATTATCAATCGGCCCTCACGGTGGCGAAGGCTGAGAACCGGAAGGTGTTTTTGTTTTTCACGGGCTCGGACTGGTGCGGGTGGTGCAAGAAGCTCGACGGCGAGGTGCTCACCAAGCCGGAGTTCAAGGCCTACGCTGGTGAAAAGCTCATCCTCGTGAAGCTCGATTTTCCGCGGCAGATTCCGCAGTCGGCGCAACTCAAGGCCCAGAATCGAGGCCTCAGCCAGCAATACAAGATCGAGGGTTTTCCGACCGTCGTCGTCCTCAGCGCCGAGGGCAAGGAGGTCGGCCGGCTGGGCTATCAGCCCGGCGGGCCGAAGGCGTTCATCGGCGAGCTGGAAAAACTGTAAGCGCCGGTACGCCCCCTCCTTTCCCGGGCTTTTCCGGCCTGGAGCGCTCGCAACAAAACCCCTCGGCGCTCCACTCGCGGCTGAATTCGCGTAAAGGCGCCGGGGACGGCTGCACTGGGCTCTATCACACAAGCTACTGGAGATCGGGCGGCTTTGATCCGTCTCGCCTGCCGTGCGGGGGTGGAGTTCTAACTCCGCCCTCCGCCGTGCGCCCGTTCAGGCGACACGCAAGTATCCCCCTTCCGCTTTGTCATGCATTTCCCCCGCCTGCCCGCCTCCGTGCGCGTGCTCCTGGTCAATCTCAACACCTACGACCAACCCTATCCGGTTTATCCGCTCGGCCTCGCCTACCTCGATGGGGCGCTTCGACAGGCGGGCCATCAAACGCACGTCTGGGATCGGCGCGCGCGCGCAGAGTCGCTGGAGGAATCGATCGCGCACTTTGCGCCCGATCTGGTGGCGCTTTCGATGCGCAACGTGGACAACGTCCAGAGCCACAATCAGCACTCGTTCGTGCAGGACACCGTCGAAAGCTGCCGCCGGGTGCGGTCGGCCACGACGGCGCCGCTGGTACTGGGCGGAAGCGCCTTCTCGGTCTTCCCGCGCGAATTGTTCGATCTCACGGGTGTGGACTACGCGATCCAGGGCGAAGGCGAACGTCCCCTCCTCCGCCTGGTGGCGGCGTTGCAGTCCGGCGCGCCCCCAAAAGATATTCCAGGCCTGTATTATCGCGATACGGACGGTGCGGCGGGCAGCTTGCCGACGCACCCGGGCGATGCGGTCTTCACGGCCGAGCCGCACCACGAGGCGGCGCTGCTACAAGCCTATATCAAGCAGGGCTCGCTGCCTGGCATCCAGACGCAGCGAGGCTGTCCGCTGCGCTGTTGTTATTGTACATATCCGCTCATCGAAGGGCGACGCAGCCGCTACCGGACGGGCGAACAGGTCGTCGAGGAGATGCGTCGCATGCTCGCGCTCGGCGTGCGTTATACTTTCATCGTCGATTCGGTGTTCAACACCCACCCCGACCACGTCGCCGACGTATGCGAAGCGCTGATACGCGCAGACCTCGGAATGGAATGGGAGTGTTTTCTGCGCCCGCGCAACGTTAGCCGCGAGCTGCTCGCGCTGATGCAGCGCGCCGGTCTGCGTCACGTCGAGTTCGGCTCCGACAGTTTTTCAGACGCGGTCCTGGCCCGTTACGGCAAGAGCTTCACCTTCGATGATATTCGCGAGGCCAGCGAGAACGCCCACGCCCTCGGGCTCCACTATTGTCACTTTATCATTTTCGGCGGCCCCGGAGAAACCCATGGTACCCTCGAGGAAACGCTCGCCCGCGCCCGCGCACTGCCGGGCGGGTATTATTTCACCATGATCGGCATGCGCATCTACCCCGGCACCCCGCTGTGGCGCTCCCTCAATCCGGGCGCACGTGGCGAAACGGCCGCCGATTATCTGGAGCAGCCCCGCTTCTATCTCGCTCCCGAATTCACCGTCGACGGTCTGCACGCGCGGCTGATGAAGGTGAAAGCGGCGCATCACAACTGGGTCGTCGGCGATCCGCCGCCGGCTTTTCTGACGACCATCAACAAACTGCGGAGTCGCGGTGCGCGCGGCCCCATGTGGGAGTACATCGAGTTGTTGCAACGTCTCGAGCCGCAGCCGGGGCCAGCGCGAACAGTGCTGGGCGCGGTGTGAGGCGCCGCGGCGGGTGCGGATGAAAAAGACCCGGCTTTAGGGCCGGGTCTCTGGGGAGGGCGGGCGTTGTCGACGATGCGGTTCGGGCCGCGGACGTCAGCGGCGGCGGCGCTTGATGGCGAGCTGGGTCCCCGCGAACCGCACCATGTTCTGCAGGTGCTCGAATTCGTTGGGATCGAGGTGCGACGCGTCTTTGATCGCCTCCTCGGCGCGCTTCATCGCGGCCTCCACGGCGGCCTCGTCAATCTTTTCCTCGATGATGGCGTGCTCGGCGAGGATTGAGACCTTGTCGCCTTCGATTTCGGCGAAGCCGCCGCCCACCGCGAGGTAGTGCGTCTCGCCGTTCTTGGTTACGCGCAACTCGCCGTGCTCGACCTGTGTGAGCAGCGGGATGTGGCCCGGAAGGATGCCGATCTCGCCCGTGGTCGTCGGGATGACGACCGTCTCGATCGTGTCACTATAAACACGAGCTTCCGGGGTGACGATTTCGAGAGTCAAAGCCATGA
>DASWVO010000116.1:0-21420 GCA_036406235.1 Opitutaceae bacterium | reverse complement strand
TGTCGGGCGGGCAGAACGTCGCCAGCGCGCCGCTGAGTTTCGCAGCCCCGTCGCGAATAAAATAATACGGGCAGAGCCTCAGCCGGCCGTCGACCTCGCGCACCTGCTGCTCGCGATCATAAACGCGGTGCCGCACGCGGCGCGGCTTCCGGTAGTCCTGCACGATGTGCAGGTTGGCCGGGGCGTCCTGCATGGCGATGTCGATGCCGGCCTGCCACTCTTCGCGCGAACAATCGCTGCCGAGCACGACACTGCGGGCGCCCCACGCCGTCTCGTGATAGCCGGAGATTTTCAGAATGAGGTCGCGTTCCTTCTGCGACGCGCCGGCAAGTTGGCGCCAGTCGGTGATCGCGCGGCCGCCGACACGCGGCCCGTCGAGCACGGCGCCGGGCGGCAGCGGCGTGGGGTCCATCACCCACGACGGCGGAATCAATTTCGCGAGAAGCTCGCGCGTACGGCGTCCGAGCGACTCGATCCAGTAGTCCTGCAGCAGGTGGTGGTGAAACAGCGCGAAGCCGAGCTTCTCCTCCTGAAACGGCCGCATCGGCGGCGCGATCATCACCTCGCCCGCCGCCCACGCCTCGAAGATGAAGTTCGCCGTGGGAATATTCGCGAGGTCGAAGAGCTCGAAGAATCGATAGATGATGTCGATCTTCTCCGGGTTGCCCTCGATGTCGAAACACAGCGAACTGCCGAGTGGAAAGATGTCGTCGGGCTCGAGGCAGAACACGCGCTTGCCATGGAGCTGGAGCTGGTGCGCAAGCCACTGCATCTCGGGCCGGTAGGTCCCGGCCTCCTCGGAGACGACGAGCGCGATCAGCGGGTTGCGCGCATCGGACCGCAGCGCCGCGAGCGACTCGTAGAAGCCGCGGATCATCGCATCGCCGGCGCCGAGGATCGAATCGTCCGCGCCCGCGTAGAGGCGGTTGAGAAAGGCGGTCAGGCCGATGCCGCCGGGCACGGAGTCGAGCTCCGTCATCACGAAACCCTCATCAGTCAACAACAGGTCGGGACGTAGGACCGTGGGAAATACACCGCGGTTCTTCGGGTCGCGCGCGTGGGTGATGAGTTGGGCCGGTTTGCCGCGGTCGAGATAGTCGGCGACCCAGGGCGTGACGAGCGGCTTGTTGCGGAGGAGATTCCTGCCTGCGGTCGAGCGCAGATAGAGCTGCTCGAGTGCCTGGTGATATTCGAGGCACGCGGCGCCGATCGCCTCGAGCTGCGCGACCTGTTCCCGCGTCAGCCGCCAGGCCTCGGGTGAAAGCTGCCACGTCTTCGCTTCGAACAGCGGCGTGGCGGCAAAAGCGGCTTGCAGGTCGGCGTAGGCGAAGTCGGACATGGCGCGGACTATCGAATGCCCAATGCCCAATGTCCAATGACCAATGCGGAAGTCAGCGAGGCTTCAGTCATTGCGCATTGCTCATTGAGCATTCGTCACTCCGGCGCAACCGCACCGGCTACTCATCCATCTGGATGTCCTTGTTGCGGTGGCGCGGGCAACCGGCGCGGAGCCAGGCGTTGATGAAGCGGTCGATGTCGCCGTCGAGCACGCCCTGGGTGTCGCTCGTGCTCACGCCGGTGCGCAGATCCTTCACCATCTGGTAAGGTTGGAGCACGTAGCTGCGGATCTGCGAACCCCAGCCGATTTCGCCCTTTTCGCCGTAGAACTTTTCCATCTCGGAGCGCTGCTCGTCCTGCTTTTTCTCATACAAGCGCGCCTTGAGAATGCTCATCGCACTGGCCTTGTTCTTGAGCTGCGAACGCTCGTTCTGGCAGACGACGACAATGCCCGAGGGAAGGTGCGTGATCCGCACCGCTGAGTCGGTCGTGTTGACGCCCTGGCCGCCTTTGCCCGACGAGCGATAAACGTCGATGCGCAGTTCGGTCTCAGGGATGTCGATTTTGATTTCGTCGCTGATCTCGGCGATGACGTCGATCGCGCAGAAGGACGTGTGACGTCGCGCGTTCGAATCGAAGGGGCTGATGCGCACGAGCCGGTGCACGCCGCGCTCGGCCT
Organism: Opitutaceae bacterium; assembly: GCA_036406235.1. Taxonomy (GTDB): domain Bacteria; phylum Verrucomicrobiota; class Verrucomicrobiia; order Opitutales; family Opitutaceae; genus DASWVO01. Next base: position 19,403 of record DASWVO010000116.1, on the reverse strand, counting down.
TGCAATAGCCGTAGGCGTTCTCGCCTTTGACGAGAAGCGTGGCCTTGCTGATGCCGGCCTGATCGCCGGGCTGCACGTCCTGCACCTCGATTTCGTAGCCACGACGCTCGGCCCAGCGGCTATACATGCGGAAGAGCATGTCGGCCCAATCGTTCGACTCGGTACCGCCGGCGCCCGCCTGGATGGAGAGGATGGCGTTGTTCTTGTCGAACTGGCCGGTGAGGAAGGCGCCGATCTCGATCTTGTCGAGCTCCGGCAGCATCCCGGCGACCTGCGCATCGAGTTCCCTGGAGTATTCCTCCTTCTCGGCGTCGGACCCAGCCTCGATCAGCTCAAGCATCACGTCGACGTCGCCGAGTTTCTTCTGAAAGTCGACGACGGGCAGGACCGCGCGCTTCAGCGCGTTGAGCTTCGCTATGTGTTTCTGCGCCCGCTCGTTGTTGTCCCAGAAGGCCGGCTCGCCCATCTGGGCCTCCATGGCCTCGATCTCCCGCTGCTTTTGTTCGCCGTCAAAGAAACCTCCACAAGTGGCCGGCGCGCTTCTTGATATTCTCGATGTGGGAAAAGGTCTCGGGTGCGATCATGGTGAACGCCCATGACCGCAATGCCGGCAGGCTGGAGCAAGGGCAAAAATCGCCTTACAATTCGCGGTTCGAGACCACCGGCCGGCCCGGTTGACTCCGCGGCCGGTAAATCCGACAATCCCTGCTGTTACCGAGGTGTGCAGCGCTCCAGCCACTTGCCGCCCTTACCCCAGACCCCAAAAGGAGCCCCCATGAAGACAGGAAGTTTGGCCGCGCTTGTCGCGTTCGGAGTCGCGTTGTCCGTCGCCGCCGTCGTCGGAGCCGACGAAACCAAGACCCCCCAAAAAACCGATGCCTCCCCGACCGAGAAGGTGACCGTCTACTCCGTCAGGTGTGACGACCCGTGTCCCTTCTCGGTGCAGAGCACCGACAAACAGGAGGTCATCGCGATCGTCACCGAACACGCGAAGTCTCACCATCACATGAACGTCAGTTCGCAAGATTGCGAAGCGATGATTAAAACGCACGAGGTGATGGTCAGGACCAGCGACCCGATGAAACACGAACCGATGGTCACCAAGCCTGAGCCGACCGAGCCGCCGCCGATGTAGCGGCGCGGTCCTGCCACGGCCACACGCGGAGCCCCGCCGTCACCCGGCGGGGCTTTTTAGTCGAAACGCGGCGCGCGCGAAAAGCAGACAGTCCGCCCGCGCGCAAAAAAACGGCCGCCCGTTTTTCACAGGCGGCCGTGCTCACACACACACCGACAAAAAGATCAGGTCACACTTCCTCAATGAGAACTTCCGTGCGACGGCCGTCGACCGTCAGGGCCAGGCGCTGAGTCCGCCCATGGCCGTTCGAGCCAGCGAGATTGACGCGCGGTGTCGCCACCACCGTGGCGGCAGGCGCCGGGGCGTGGGGGGGTGTTGCAGGGGCAGGCGCGGCGGCCGCGGGAGCGGGCGCCTTGTAGAGCTTGGCAAACTCGACCGGGAACATCGCGTGCAACACGCACGCCTCATCCGTTGTTGGCAGGCCGGCGGCGGCAAGTTCGTCACGGAGTTTCGGCAGGCGTGGAGCGAGTGCGTCGGCCGGACGGCCTTCGATCGGCTTCTGACCGCTGCGCTGCGCGATAAGAGCGAGGAGGTCCTTGGAAACCGGACCCGGTGTGCGGCCGTATTTGCCGAGGGCAATGTCGGCGGCGGCGGGCGCGAGGTTTTTCCAGCGGCCGAACTTCACGTTGAGCATCGCCTGCGTGCCAACGATCTGGGAGGTGGGGGTGACGAGGGGAATCCAGCCGAGGCATTCGCGCACGTAGGGAATCTCGGCCATCACCTGCTCGAACTTGTCGGTCATGCCCTGCTCTTTGAGCTGGTTGCGGAAATTCGAGAGCATCCCGCCGGGCACCTGGTAAAACAGCGTGTCGCTATCGACGCGCTCGTTGTCCGGCGAGGTGAACTTCGCGAGTTCCTTGTAGACGCCGGTGAAGTATTCGCGCAGTTGCTGGAGCTTCTTCGCATCGTAATCCGGGCGGCGCGGATGTCCCTCGAGCAGCGCCAGCATGCGCACCGTGTCGGGCTGCGCGGTGCCGTTGGCGAAGGGCGCAATCGAGGTCTCGACACAATCGACGCCCGCATCGATCGCCGCGAGGTAAGCGGCGGCGCCGAGGCCGGCGGTGTCGTGCGTGTGCAGCGTGATGGGAAGGCCGACGCGGCGCTTCAACTCCTTGACCAGCTCGTAGGCGACGCGCGGCGCGATCACGCCCGACATGTCTTTGATGCCGATCGAGTCGCAGCCCATCTTCTCGAGCGCCACGCCCATTTCGACGAAGGCCTCGATCGTGTGCACCGGGCTCGTCGTGTAGCAGAGCTCGCCGCGCGCATGCTTGCCGCAGGCGCGCACGGTCTTGATCGCCGTTGCCAGATTACGGGTGTCGTTTAACGCGTCGAAAATCCGGAACACATCCTGGCCGGCGGCGGCGTCGGCGCGTACGAAGGCTTCGACGACGTCGTCAGGGAAGCTCGTGTATTGAACAATGTTCTGGCCGCGCAGCAGCATGATCTGCGGCGTCTTCGGCGCGGCCTTCTTGAGCGCGCGCAGCCGATCGAACGGATTTTCACCGAGGAAGCGCAGGCAGGAATCGATCGTCGCCCCGCCCCACGTCTCAAGGCCGGCAAACCCGAGCTCATCGAGGATCGGTGCTGCCGGCAGCATCTGCGCCGTGGTCATGCGCGTCGCGGCGAGCGACTGGTGGCCGTCGCGCAAGACGGTGTTGTTGAAAACGACGGGAGCGGGCATGGCAGAAAATCGACGGGCGAGTTTTTACTTCATCCCGTTTCGTGCTGCTGCGCGTTTCTTGGCAAAGCATGCGCACAACCAACAAAAAAGCCCCGCCGGAGAATCCCAGCGGGGCGATAAAGGGAGTGGCGGCGCCCCCGACGCCGTCAACGAAAGTAGCAAGGCGGGAGGCCGGCAGCCCTGTCAACCCGGCGAGGGCGCCGCAGCCCCACGATGGGCAATCAGAACCAGCCTTTCCGACCCGTGATATACGTCGCGACGAAGTCCTCGTCGCTCTTGGTCAGGTAGAGGATGCCTTCGATCAACCCGATGATACCCACGATCCACGCCAGCATGCCGATCGAAAGTACCGAAACGAGCAGCATGATGACGCCTTCCTTCGTATAACCGAGGATGAATTTATGAATGCCCAGCGCTCCGAGGACGATCCCGAGAACGCCGGCAGCGATCTTCTTGTCCGCACCAGCCGGTTTGGTTTCGCTCATGATTGAATAGCGGGAGTTTGCGCGCCCGTTCTAGCGTAAGCGGGAAGCGTGTCGACCCCTAACCCGCGGAGCAACAACAGCCGCCGGTCGCCGTCAGCCCAACGCAGCCTGTCATCAGACCGGTGCCAAAGCGCCGCCGCCCACCCGAGGAATTGTCACCGAAGCGGCGCCCAGTTGTCCGCAAGGCCGGACCGTAGCGAAACCACTGGCAAGGCGGCCGCCGGCGAGGGCTTCGCCGGCGGCCGGATGCAAAGACGGCGCCTTGTCCGTCACGCGCTGCGCAGGTGGCCCGTCTCCGATTCGGCGAGGAACGAGGGGTAGGTGCGTTCGATGCCCTCGCGCAGCGGGATGCGCGCCTTCCAGCCGAGGGCGGCGAGCTTCGACACGTCCATGAGCTTGCGCGGCGTGCCATCGGGCTTTGTCGTGTCCCAGTCGATACGCCCGGCGTAGCCTGTCACCGACGCAATCGTTTCGGTGAGCTCCTTGATCGTAACGTCGGTGCCGGTGCCGACATTGATCCAGTCGGGCGGAGTGCCCAGCGTGAGCAGGAATGCGCACGCGTCGGCCAGGTCGTCGACGTGCAGGAACTCGCGTTTGGGACTGCCGGTGCCCCACGCCGTGACAGTCGGGGCGCCCGCGAGCCTCGCCTCGTGGAAGCGACGAATCAACGCCGGCAGCACGTGCGAGTTCTGGGGATGGTAGTTGTCGCCCGGACCGTAGAGGTTGGTCGGCATCGCCGAGTGAAAGAGCACGCCGTATTGCTTGCGGTAATACTGACAGAGCTTGAGGCCGGCGATCTTGGCGATGGCGTAGGCTTCGTTGGTCGGCTCGAGCGGGCTCGTGAGGAGGCAGTCCTCGGGCATCGGCTGCGGCGCGTGCTTCGGGTAGATGCACGAGCTGCCCAGGAAGAGCACGCGCTTCACTCCGGCGCGGAACGCGGCGTGGATCGAGTTGGCGGCGATGGCGAGGTTGTCGTAGAGGAACTCGGCCGGATAGGTATTGTTTGCATGGATACCACCGACCTTGGCGGCCGCGATGACGGCGGCATCGGGCTTTTCCGCGGCGTAGAACGCCTCGACGGCGGCCTGACTGGTGAGATCGAGCTCGCGGCGCGTGCGCAGGAGCAGCGTGACACCCGGCTCGCGTTGGAAGCGGCGCACGAGCGCGCCGCCGACCATGCCGTTGTGGCCTGCGATGAACAGTTTCATGGGAAGTGGCCCACGAAACACACGAAATGACACGAAAAACGTTTTTCCGACTTTCGTGTGTTTCGTGTGTTTCGTGGGGAAAATTTACGGTTTCGGCAGCTTCGCGATCTGGGCCTCGCGTTTGGCCAACTCGAGATCGGCGTCGATCATGAGCTCGACAAGCTCCTTGAAGCGCACCTTCGGCTCCCAGCCGAGCTGCTTCTTCGCCTTGATGGAATCGCCCACGAGGAGATCGACCTCGGCCGGACGCTCGTAGCGCTGGTCGTATTTCACGTAGCGCTCCCAGTCGAGGCCGAGCCGGGCGAACGCAACTTCGCAAAACTCGCGCACGGTGTGCGTCTCGCCCGTGGCAACCACGTAGTCGTCCGGTTTTTCCTGCTGCAGCATGAGCCACATCATCTCGACGTACTCCTTGGCATAGCCCCAGTCGCGCTTGGCATCGAGGTTGCCGAGGTAGAGCTCGTTCTGCAGGCCCATCTTGATGCGGGTCGCGGCGCGGGTGATCTTGCGGGTGACGAACGTCTCACCGCGGCGGGGCGACTCGTGGTTGAAGAGAATGCCGTTGGAGGCGTGCAGATTGTACGACTCGCGGTAGTTCACCGTGAGCCAGTAGGCATAGACCTTCGCGCAGCCATAGGGCGAGCGTGGCCAGAACGGCGTCGTTTCCGTCTGCGGCACCGCCTGCACCTTGCCGAACATTTCTGAAGAAGACGCCTGGTAGAGGCGCACGCGTTTCACGAGGCCGGCCTCACGAATCGCCTCGAGGATGCGTTGCGCGCCGAGACCATCGACGTCGCCGGTGTATTCGGGGATGTCGAACGAGACGCGCACGTGGGACTGGGCACCGAGGTTGTAGATCTCGTCGGGCTTGAGGTCGTAGAGCAGCTTCACCATCTGCACCGAGTCGGCCAGATCGCCGTAGTGCAGGAACAGCCGCACGCCATTCACGTGCGGGTCCTGATAGAGATGGTCGATGCGGCCGGTGTTAAACGTGGAGGCGCGGCGCACAACGCCATGCACCTCGTAGCCTTTGGCGAGCAAGAGCTCGGCCAAATATGAACCGTCCTGTCCCGTAATGCCGGTGATGAGTGCTTTTTTCATGGTGATGAAGCGAGCCTACGGACAGCACTTTGCGGACCGCGATCCTGAATATTTTTATCTTTGATGGATAAAATCAACCGGTGTGCGTCCGACAGACTCCTCTTGCAGGCAAAAATATCCAACCTACGGTTTCCGCGATGCATTTCCCACCGCTCTTCGTCGCCATCTCGCATCGGAGCCGCTCTTCAAATGCCGGCCGTTGGAGCCCGTGCGTCAGTCAGGCATGAGTGCGGAGCGACACACGCCCTCCGCCCTGCCCTTGCACTGGTCGCTCTACTGGCTGCTCTGGACCAGTGGCGTGATCGCGGCGGGAACTCTGCTGGGCGTGCTCTTGTTCCCGCTCGTCGGCAAGCTGATCGGGGCGCGCTTCACCGTGGGCGAACTTGCGATCACGGGGGCGAAAACATTGGGCTTTTACTTCGCGCTCTGGGCACCGGGACTGGCGATCGTGCTGACAGTGAAGCGCGCCTACGAACAGCGCCGGCGGAAAGTGGCAAAATAGCGCCGATACCTCACCCTCTCCGGCCCGCCGGATGAGTTGCCCGATGCGTTGACAGGCTTTGCCTACGCGCAGGGCAGACTTGCCGGCGCTTTGGCAGACCTGCCCGGCGCATTGGCACGGTTCGCCGGAGCGTTGGCAAAGGTTCCCGGAGCGCTGGCAGACCTTGTCAACGCGTTGCCTGGTTTGCCCTGAGCTTTGGCAAGGCTTGTCAAAGCGTTGGCAGGCTTGCCCGGCGCTTTGGCACACTCGACCTACGCTCAGGGAAGGGTTGAAAACGCGATGCCACAGGCTTCTTTTTGGCCGGAAAAGGCGCGCATGGCTCTGGTTCTGATTCGGAACCTTCTGGACGAAAGCATCTAGCAGACACCAAAAGATTCTTCAGGTTTTCCGAGGGGTGTCCCCTCAAAAGGGACACCCCCTCTGGTATTCTGGGCGGCATCAACCGGTCGCAAGGCCGAGCCCTCCTCAAATCAACTTACCAGAAAGGAACGACCGACTATGTACCGACACTCCACCCGCGATACCAAGCGCCTGACGACCATCATTGACGCTTGGACGAATCTGAGTCCGGCCAAGTCCTTCGCCGGCATGACGCTCGCCGAGTTCGAAGTCGCCATCGCTGCGTCCGTCGAGGTGCGCAGCCGCTTGGTTAGCGCGAACGAACGGGCTGCAGCAGCCCGCGTCGATCGCGACAACGCAGACCGGCGGACGATGCCAATCCTTGATCGCGTGGTCGCCGCAGTCGTTGCCGACAGGACCGAAGGCAACGATAGCGTGCTCTACGCCGCGATGGGCTATGTGCGCAAGAGTGACCGCCGCTCCGGTCTCACCCGCCGCACAGCCGCATTGTCGGATGCTCCCGCGGTCGAGGCGGCCTGAACGACAACGGCTGGTAGGGGCGGGCGCCCCACGGGCGCGTCGCAAGCCTCCGAGCAGGCTGCTTCGTCCTGCGCGCCTTGAGGCCTCTAGATCTGGAAGTCGCCGCCGTTCGTCTCGTGCAGGCCGCATTCGCGCTTGAGGCCGTTGAAACGAGTCTGCTCCTCCGTCATGCCCGGCGTGAGCGGTTGCGAGCTGTGCCAATCGCCGACCGATACGTAGCCCTGTTCCCACAGCGGGTGATAAGGCAGACCGTGCTGCGTCAGATACCGGTGAATCGTGCGGTTGTCCCAATCGATGATCGGGTGAATCTTCGTGATCTTGTTCTGGCGTTGCACCACCGGTAACGCCTCGCGCGTGCTCGATTGCGAACGGCGCAGCCCAGCCAGCCAGGCCGTCGCGCCCAAGTCGCGCACCGCCCGGTCCATCGGCTCGACCTTGTTGATCAGATTGTAGCGCTTGAGACCGTCGAGGCCCTGCTCCCACTGCTTGCCGTAAAGAGCCTCCTGCTGCGCCGCCGTCGCGGCCGGCACGTAGGTCTTCAGGTTGAGCTGCAGGCGCTCCGTCAGCTCGCGCGCAAACCGATACGTTTCCGGAAACAGATAACCCGTGTCGACGAAGACCACTGGGATCTGCGGCACAATGCGCGTCACCAAGTGGAGCATCACCGCGGCCTGGATGCCGAAGCTCGTCGTCAGGACGAGCCCACTGCCAAAGGTCTCGGCGGCCCAGCGCACGCGCTCCTCCGCTGTCGCCTTTCCCAAGTCGACGGTGATGGGAAGGGGTGCGGCAAGTTCAGGCGCGATGGCAGCGGCAGCAGCAGTCATATTTGGAAAACGCGGATATGACTACTTAGTTTATGTCCAAAGTAAAGATTCTCCGGCATATTCTCCGTTCCAAGCACTTCGAGGTCTGCAGTGGTGGGAACTGCTGACTTTGCAATCGGCCCAGGCGCACGACTGGGAGCTTCGGCCGTCCCAAAATCGAGATCAGGCAAGCCCGAGATCGAGAGGGAGAACACCTTAGCCGATCGGCTAACGAGATTTATATTCCACTGAACAACAGATGGTAATGAGGGCCAGCAAGTTCTGGCACGGCGGCTGCCAAAGGAGAGCCTTCGTTCCCGCACACCATGTTACGAAAACTCCTCAAGCTCCTCGGCCTGCTTCTTGGCGGCCTCGTCCTGCTCCTGCTCGTTGGCAGCGGCATTGTCTATCTGATGACTCAGCAGCGGCTGCAGCGTCGCTATACGGTCGAAATCCGGCCGGTCGCCGTCCCCACGAATGAAGCGGCAATCGCGCACGGACGCCATATCGCGGCGACGCGCGGCTGCGCCGACTGCCACGGCGCCAACTTCGCCGGCAGACCGGTGATTCAAGATCCGCTCGTCGGTCAACTCCATGGCTCAAACCTCACCCGCGGCCAGGGCGGGCTGCCGGCTGACTACGGCGACCTCGATTTCGTGCGCGCCATCCGGCACGGACTCGCAAGCGACGGGCGACCGCTGGTGCTCATGCCCTCTGAAGAGTACTCGCACCTGAGCGACGAAGACCTCGGCGCGTTGATCGCGTATCTGAAGACGCTCACGCCCGTCGACCGCCGCCGCGGCCCGGTTGAGCCGGGGCCGCTCGCGCGGCTGCTGATCACCCTCGGCGAGATCCGGATCGGAGCCGAGCACATCGATCACGCCGCCTCGCGGCCCTCACGCGTGGTTGCGGGCGTAACGGTCGATTATGGACGCTACCTCGCGGCAAGCTGCACAGGCTGCCACGGCAACAATCTCGCCGGCGGCAAAATCCCCGGCGCGCCTCCCGACTGGCCTGCCGCGGCCAACCTCACGCCGCACATGGTGTCGCGACTGCCGCACTGGACGGAGGAGGATTTTCTGCGCGTGCTACGGACGGCCCAACGCCCCGACGGCACGGAGGTGCATCCCGTGATGCCACGCGCCTTCGGCCAGATGACTGACGACGAACTCAAGGCCCTTTGGGTTTACCTGCGCAGCCTGCCACCCGCAGCTGAACGCGGACCGGCCAGCAGCTAAGCGGCCTCAGCAGCGTTTTCCAATCCACCGTCCCACCGCATTTCCCTCCGCATGAACACCACCACTCCAATCAATGTCACGGCCAGCGCGGCCACGACCGAAGACAAGACCGCCGCCATCGTGAGCTATCTCACGCTCATCGGCTTTATCATCGCCGTCGTGCTGCACTGCCAGAAGAAGACCAGGCTCGGCGCGTTTCATCTGCGCCAGTCGCTCGGCCTGATGGCGGTAGCCGTTGGCGCGTCCATCGCGCTCAGCATCGTCAGCGTCATCCCTTTCGTCGGCTGGCTCGTCGGCCTCGCCGGCTGGGCCGTCCTTTGGATCGGAGGCCTCGTATTATGGATTATGGGCCTGATCGCAGCCGCCAATGGCGAATGCAAGCCGGTGCCCGTGCTTGGCGAGCAGTTCCAGAAATGGTTCGGACAGGCGTTCGAGTAACGCAGTGAGCCGGTCTCTGACCGGCCCCGAACGTCCTTGAATCAACCCGGGCCGGTCACAGACCGGCCCTACTTTGTTCACAGCGCGCGCAGCAGGCGCTCGACCTCGGCCTTCTTGGCCTGGAGATCCGCGAGTTGCTTGCGCGCGCCTTCGAGCACCGCCGGCGGCGCCTTGCTGACGAACGCCTCGTTGGCGAGCCGCGTCTCGGTGCCCGCGATGTGCTTCGCGAGCTGGTCGCGCTCCTTGGTGAGGCGCGACTTCTCCGCCGCGGCGTCGACCTTCATACCCGTATCCAGATAAAACGTACCGAGGGGCGTGACGATCGCCGGCAGCGCCGGCTCCGCCGTCGTGCGCGAGATCTCGGCCGCGCCGACGAGGCGGGCGATTTTGACGTTCGCCGTGTCGAGCGCGGACCACTCGCCATCGCCGGAGAGGACGAGGAACTTCACGTCGCGCTTCTGGGCCACGGCCTGGTCGGCCTTGAGCTGGCGGGCGAGCGTTGCGACCTGCTTGAGCTTGGCGACGCGCTCGGAGGCGGCGGAGTCGACCGTCACGCCGCGCTGCGCCAGCGCCGCGGTGAGCGTCACCGCAGTTTCGATACGCGTGTCCTGCAGGAGCGTGTTCTCGCGGCCGTAGCCAAGCAGGCGCCAGAGCTCCTCGGTGATGAACGGCGCGAAGGGCTCGAAGAGCAGCAGGAACTCGCGGATGACGAGGTCCTGCACGGCGAGGACGTGTGCCTTGGCGGCCGGGTCCTGCAGTCGGGCCTTGGCGACCTCGACGTACCAGTCGCAAAAATCGTTCCAGAAAAACGAATACAGGCGCTGCGTCGCCGTCGCGAACTCGAACTCGGCGAAGCAGCGCTCGAGCGTGCCCATCGTGTCGAGCAGCGCAGCGAGGAGCGCGTGGTCGTCGTCATCGAGCTTCGCGGCGTCGATGCGCGCGAGGATGGCGGCGAGCGAGGCGTTGTCGGCCATCTCGCCGCTCATCTGACGGAAGCGGCAGGCGTTCCAGAGCTTGTTGCAGAAGTTCTTGCCGCCCTCGATGCGGTCCTCGTCGAACTTCACGTCCTGCCCGAGCGGCGCGATCTGCAGCAGGCCGAAGCGCAGGCCGTCCGCGCCGTATTTGGCGATGAGGTCGAGCGGGTCGGGCGAGTTGCCGAGCGTCTTCGACATCTTGCGCCCCTGCTTGTCGCGCACGATGCCGTTGAAATAGACGTGCTTGAACGGAATGCGCTGCTCCACCGGTGCGCCGGGGCGGGCGAACTCGAGGCCCGCCATGATCATGCGCGCGACCCAGAAGAAGATGATGTCGGCGCCGGTCGCGAGCGTCGTCGTCGGGTAGAAGGCGTCGAAGCCCGCGGCTTTCTGCGCCGCGGCATCTGGCCAGCCAAGCGTCGCGAAGGGCCAGAGCCAGGACGAGGCCCACGTGTCGAGCACGTCGTCCTCCTGCTCCCAGTTCTGCGGATCGGCGGGGCCGTCGAGGGAAACGTGGACCTTTGTCGGGTCCTTGAGATCGGTCTCGGTGAGTTTTTCTCGGTCGACGCCCTTGCGATACCAGACGGGAATGCGGTGGCCCCACCAGAGCTGGCGGCTGATGCACCAGTCCTGGATGTTGTCGAGCCAGTTCAAATACACCTTCGTCCAGCGCTCGGGGTGCATCTGGATGAGGCCGTCGCGCACGACCTGCTTCGCTTCCTCGACGCGCGGGTAACGGAGCCACCACTGCTGCATGAGGCGCGGCTCGATCGGCACGCCGGCGCGCTGCGAGTAGCCGACGTTGTTCTCATACGGTTTCTCCTCAAGGAGCGCGCCGCTTTCCCGGAGGAGCATGGCGGCCTTCTTGCGCGCTTCGAAACGCTCCATGCCGGCGAGCTCGGGGCCGGCAAACCCGTTCATCGTGCCGTCGGCGTTGATGGAATCGATGACCGGCAACCGGTGGCGCTGGCCGATCTCGAAATCGACCTTGTCGTGCGCCGGCGTGACTTTGAGCGCGCCGGCGGCGAAGGCCGGATCGACCGCCGCGTCGGCGATGATTGGGATCTGCACGCGTTCGCCGAGCGGGCGCCAGACCTTCTTCCCGACGATGTGCCGGTAGCGTTCGTCGTCGGGGTGCACCGCGACGGCGACGTCGGCGGCGATCGTTTCAGGGCGCGTGGTTTCGAGAGTGAGGTGCGTGAGTTCGCCGACCGGTTCAACCAGTTCGTAGCGGATGCGGTAGATGAAGCCCTTGGTCGGGCGCATCTCAACCTCTTCATCGGAAAGCGCGGTGAGCGAGGCCGGGCACCAGTTGACCATGCGCTTGCCGCGGTAAATGCGTCCGCCCTCGAAGAGTTTCACGAACGCCGTGAGCACGGCGCGGCTGTAGCCGGGCTCCATCGTGAAATGCGTGCGATCCCAGTCGCAGGAGCAGCCGAGTTGGCGGAGCTGCTTCAAAATGATGTCGCCCTTTTCCTCGCGCCAGGACCACACGCGCTGGAGGAACTCCTCGCGGCCGAGATCATAGCGGGTCTTGCCCTCGGCCTTCTTGAGATGCTTCTCGACCATCGTCTGCGTGGCGATGCCGGCGTGGTCGGTACCGGGGATCCAGCAGGCGGCCTTGCCCTCGAGGCGGGCGCGACGGATCAGCGCGTCCTGCAACGTGTTATTGAGCACGTGCCCCATGTGCAGAATGCCCGTGACGTTGGGCGGCGGGATCACGATCGTGTAGGTCTCCTGCCCCGGCGCGGCGCGACCGGCGAAGGCCTTGGCCTCCTGCCAGGCGGCATACCACTTCTCTTCAACGTCGCGCGGCTCGTAGCTCTTGGTGATCTCGGACATGGTGTGGAAAGTGTTACGGACGGTTACGCTCTGTGGCGAAGAACCGCCGACGCAACCACCCACCCCGCCCACTGGCAAGGTTTAGCTGGCGGCGGGCCTGGCTTCGCCATTTCCCGCTTTGCGGTCCGGTGCTTTTGTCCTCTGCTTAGCGATCACTCATGACCGGCCGCATCCAGAAGCACGCTCGCGAACGCCTCCACTTCGTCGGTGAAGTCCCGACCACGAAGCGCCTTGCCGCCTGCAAAACCTTTTTGCGGCTCGAGAGCGCGATGATCCGCATGCGTCATGAGGCGGGTGCGCCGGGCCTGCTGACCGCGCAGGCGCGCGCAGCGATGGTCGACGTGATGCTCGCGCATCTTTTCGATTACGCGCTGGCGAGTTACGTGCGGCAGCACGGCGACGTGCCGGCCCCCGTCGCCCTTGTCGCGCTGGGTGGCTACGGCCGCGGTGAACTCAGCCCACTGAGCGACATCGACATCATGTTCCTGTTTCCCTCGAAAGTGAAAGCGGCCGCGATCAAGCCGCTTCAGGAGCATCTCACCAACGAAATCCTCTACATTCTTTGGGACTGCGGGCTGAAGGTCGGCCATTCGACGCGCACGGTCGACGATGTTTTCGCCGAGGCGCGGAAGGACATCCAGACGAAGACCGCGCTGCTCGAGTCGCGCCTCATCGCCGGCTCGCCGAATCTCTACGACACCTTCGCGCCGGCGTACCGCACGTTCTACGCGACGGAGAATCCCACCGGCTACATCGCCGCCCGGCTCGAGGACCAGACCGCGCGGCGCGCGAAGTTCGGTGACACCGTTTTTTTGCAGGAGCCCGACATCAAGGCCGGCGTCGGCGGCCTGCGCGACTACCAGAACACGGTGTGGATGGCGCGCGTGAAGCTCGGCATCATCGCGATCGACGAACTGGTCGGTCTCAATTACCTCCGGCCCAACGAGCTCAAGGCCTTCAAGCGCGCCTACAACTTTCTCCTGCAGGTCCGCGCCGAGCTGCACTTCTCGAGCAAGCGCCCGACCGATCTGCTCGACCTCGCCGTGCAGCCGGCGATCGCCCTGGGCCTTGGCTACACCGACCCAAATCCGCTCGCGCGCGTCGAGCTCTTCATGCGCGACTACTACCGCGCCGCGCAGACGATCTACCGCATCTCGCGCCTCGTCGAGAACCGGCTGGCGCTCACGCTCGCAGAGCCAAGCACGGAAAAAATTTCGTTTCGCGAGGCGATTCGCGCGCGCCGGCACGAACGCGCGAAACGCGTCGACGGCTTCGTCCTGCGCGGCCGCGAACTCATGGCCGAGACGCCCGACGTGTTTCGCGACGACCCCGCGCGGCTCATCCGCGTCTTCCGCCACTGCCAGTCGCTCGGCGCAACGCCGCATTTCTCGCTGCAAAATCTCATCCGCGAATCGCTGCCGCTCATCACGCGGCAGGTTCTCGAGTCGGTCGACGCCAACACCAGCTTCAAAGCGATCCTCGACGAAGCCGGGGCGGTCTTTCCGATCCTCAATCAGATGCACGAACTCGGCGTGCTCGGTCGCTTCATCCCGGAGTTCAGCGCGCTCACCTGTCTGGTACAGCACGAATTTTACCACCGTTACACCGCCGACATCCATACTCTCAACGCAATCCGCGAACTCGACCGGATTTTTACGGATGCGGAAGCGATGACGCTAAAGTACCGCCAGACGTTGCACGAGACCGCCGCGCCTACGCTGCTGTATCTGATATTGCTGCTGCACGACATCGGGAAGGCACGCGGAATACAGGGCCATGCCGACAGCGGGGTGGAAATTGCGCGCCCGATTCTCACGCGGCTGCAGATCGACGAGCCGAGTTGCGAGGTAGTCACATTCATCATCAAAAATCATCTGATTATGGCACGCTTCTGGCAGAAGCGTGACGTAGATGATCCCATTACAGCCGCAGCCTTCGCAGAGCTCGTGCAGGATGCTGAACGTCTACGCTACCTGTATGTACACACCTTCTGCGACGCCCGCGGCACCTCCGCCGGACTCTGGAACGGCTACAAGGACGCCCTTCACACTAACCTGTTTCGGGCCACCCTTGAGCGGCTGATCCACGGCGAGGCAGTAGCCACCCGTAATTCGCAACGCCTGCAAATGACCTATCAGGAACTCGTCTCAAAAAAGATCCCCGGTATCAGCCAGGACGAGATAACCGCCCACTTCAACCTGCTCCCCGAGCGGTATTTCATTCATACCGACATCAGCGAGATCTCGCTGCACATCCAGATGGTGAACCGGCTTTTCAAGTCGATCACCTCCGCCGATTCCGTCGGCTCCCTCAAGCCCGTGATCGAATGGCACGACGATCTCAACCGCTCGTTGACCGTCGTGCACGTCGTCACCTGGGATCGCGCCGGCCTGTTCTACAAGCTCGCCGGCGCTTTCAGCGTCGCGGGACTCTCGATTCTCGGCGCGAAGGTTATTTCGCGCTCCGACCATATCGCGATCGACACGTTCTATGTCGTCGAACCGGGGCGCGGCGTCGTGCAGAGTGCAAAGGCCCAGGAGATTTTTGCCCACACCGTCGAGGAAGCCCTGGTCAACAGCCGCGACCTGCTGCACGACATCCACGAACAGGCCCAGAAATTTGCCGCGGCCAACCGCTACAACAGCGCCCTGAAAAGCGGCGAGATGCTGCACTCGTCCTTCCCGCCCACCGTCGAGGTCTACCACGAGCTCTCGATGCAGCGCACGATCGTGGAGATTCAGGCGCACGACCAGATCGGCCTGCTCTTCCGTCTCGCGAAAACGATCAGCGATCATGCGTTCGACATCACCTTCGCGCGCATCGGCACCGAGCGCGGGATCGCCATCGACACGTTCTACATCGAGGACGAGAACCATGCCGCGGTAAACGATCCGCAGCGCCTGCACGCGCTGCGCGACGCCCTCGCGGCGGTCATCGCGCCGCCGCTGCAGCACACCGCCGTCGCCAGCTAAACACTACAGCAGAGCGCGGGCCGGAGATCCCCGCCGCGGACGCCAAGCGCAGCGAGCCGCGGGCGCCTGTCGGTTTTCCGCTCGCATCCATTTCGTCAATACACAGCGGCGCCTGCGCCGACGGACAGCTTGCGTTGCATCGTGAACGACTGCTGGTCGCCGTTGGCCTCGGTCAGTTCGCCGCGTAGAAATCCACCCGGTACGTAATTCCCCGCGACGGTCTGTCCACCCGGCCACGCGGTGAGCGCGAAACGTTTGCCGTCAATCATCCCGGCGAAGTAGCGCACCGTGCTTCCGCGCTCCCGCCAGAGGCCGTGCAGCCGGCCGTCGCGGTGCGCCAGAACCACCTCAACCTCGTGCCTGCCGCCAAGCGAGAGCGTCCAGGTGCCGGTGAGATTCCAGACTTTTGGCGGAGGCGTATCCGCCCACGGAGGATTGCGCTCCGCCCAGAACGCATAGCCCTGGTCGGAAGCCGCGATCCCCGGATGATAACGCCCGAAAAACGCGCCGTTGCGGAAGCGGCCTTCGAGGCGCTCGCCTGGTGCGCTGCCCGGAATCACCACGCTGCGCGCCTGCTGCGCGAGGCCGCCGAGCTCGATCTCATTAAACTCGCTGTGCATCACCACACGCGCCGTCGCGACATCGGTGCCGCGCACCTCCATGAAAAATTCGGCAGGCCCGTGCGCGAGTGACACGACCCCGCGCCACCAGCCCTCCTCCAGGAGCAACGGCTCGTGGCGGGGCATCAGGTCATATCCCTCGCCCCGCACCCAGCCGAGTGCCGCGCCAAGGATCAACCACCACCGAAGTCGGAGCCACAAGTCGTTCATGATGCGAAAGACGATATCGGCCCACCCAGCACGTTTTACACCATTTGCCACCCCCGGAAGCCTGCAAGCTGCGCCTGCAAGCCCAACGCTGGAAACCGCAACTCCGGCAGGCAAACCCACCACCCCGGGGTAGCAAGCGCTCTTGAAACCGTTGGTTCAGCGATCCGCGGCCGCGGTCTCACTCTCGCTCCGCCGGCCCGCGGCCGCCTCAGCCCGATAGGCTTCGGCGAGCAGGACGACGGGGTGCACCACGCGGGTCTGCGCATCGCCGCGCGCGCGCAGGCCGTTCTGAAGCTGCAGATGGCAGCCGGGGTTCGCCGTCGCCACCGTCGCGGCTCCGGTGGCGTGGAGGTGACCACATTTGCGCTCGAGCAGGCGCGCGGATGTATCCGGTTGGGTGATATTGTAGATCCCCGCTGAACCGCAGCACCACGTCGCTTCGCCGCACTCGCGAAACTCGACGCCGGGCAGCGCACGCAGGATCGCGCGCGGCGGCGCGCTCACCTTCTGCGCATGGCACAGGTGACAGCTTTCGTGATACGTCAACGTGCCCGCGGCCGCGCCTCCCGGCGCCGGCGGTCGAAACCCGATCTCGACCAGAAACTCGTGCACGTCGCGCAGCTTGCGGGTCCACTCCGTGGCGCGCGGCGCATAGTCCGGGTCGTCGTGCAACAGGTGGTCGTAGGTGCGCAGGTGCGAGCCGCAGCCGCCCGCGTTGCTGATGATCGCATCGAAGTCCGACGGATCGATCAGGTCGAGCTGGCGGCGGGCCAGCGCGCGCGCGGAACCGGGATCGCCGTTGTGCGCGTGCAGCGAGCCGCAGCACGGCTGCACCGGCGGTGTGTGCACTTCGCAACCGTTGGCCACGAGCACGTCGACCGTGGCCCGGTTGATGTCGCTGAACACCAGGTCCTGCACGCAACCGGTGAGCAGCGCGACGCGGCGGCGCGGCGGCCCGCCGGCGGGGCGCTCGACGGGCCGGATCAACTCGTGGGAAAACTTCGCCTGGATCGGCGGCGTCTGTGGTTCGAGCCGGCGGAGATTGGCCGGCAGGAGACGCGTGAGACCGAGACGGCGGAACGCCGTCTGCCCGCCGCTCGCCTGCCAGAGCCGGAGCAGCCGGCCGACAAGCCGCAGCAGACGCGGACGGGTGAAGAGCACTTTGACGACCGACCAGCGGATGAAGTCGCGCTTCGGGTGATCGAGCACGCCGCGCTGTTCCACCTCGGCGCGCGCGGTCTCGAACATGCGCGCGTAATCCACGCCCGCCGGACACGCGCTGGTGCAGGCCAGGCAGCCGAGGCAGTAGTACATTTCCTCGCCGAAGGCCTTCGTTACGTCCAGTTCGCCATCGGCGATCGCACGCATCAGCGCGATCCGGCCGCGGGGCGAGTGCCGTTCCTGCTTGGTCTCCGCATAGGTCGGGCACACGGGCAGGCACATGCCGCAATGCATGCACTGCTGCAGAACCGAGTAGTCGAGCGAGGCGAGCCCGCGCGCGGGCGTGGTGGGCGCGGCCGGGTTCATGCGCGGACGGCCGGGCCGGCGGCGGGGTCGATGATTTTTCCCGGGTTGAGCCGGCCGTCGGGATCGAGGGCGCGCTTAATTCGCTCGAGCAGCGCGTAGGAGGCGTCGCCAAGCTGGCGGCGCAGGTAGCGCTTCTTGGCCAGCCCGACGCCGTGCTCGCCGGTAATCGTGCCGCCACGCTGCAGCGCCGCCTCCACGATGTCGGCAAACGCGAGCTCGACGCGTTGCATCTCCTCCGTGTCCCGCTCGTCGGTGAGGATCGTCGGGTGCAGGTTGCCGTCGCCGAAGTGACCGAAGGTCGCGATGTTCAACCGGTGCTTCTGCGCAATGGCTTCGACCGCGCGAATCATGCCGGCAAGTTCGCTGCGCGGCACGGTGACGTCCTCCAAAATCGTGGTCGGGCGCAGGCGGGCGAGGGCCGAAAACGCGCTCCGCCGCGCCGTCGCGAGTTGCCCGGCCTCGGCGTCGGTGGCCGCGCGGCGCACCGACGAGGCGCCGTGGGCGCGGCACTGCTGCTCGATCTTTCCGGCCTCCTCGTCCACGGCGGCGGGGTGCCCGTCGGTCTCGATCAAGAGCAGGGCCTCCACGTCGCGCGGCAGGCCTACGCGCGCAAAATCCTCCACGCAGTGGATCGTCTTGCGGTCGAGGAACTCGAGCGTGCACGGGATGATCTTCGCGGCGATGATCGCCGAAACGGTTTCCGCCGCCGCCTCCATCGTGTTGAAGGTTGCGAGCAGCGTCTGCCGCGCCGCGGGCTTGGGCAGCAGCTTGAGCAGCACGCGGGTGATCACCCCGAGCGTGCCCTCGCTGCCCACAAACAGGTCGCGCAGGTTGTAGCCGGCGACGTCCTTCACGCATTTCCCGCCGAGCCAGCAAACCGCCCCGTCGGCCAGCACCACCTCCAGGCCGATCACGTAATCGCGGGTGACGCCGTATTTAAGGCCGCGCAGCCCGCCGGAGTTCTCGGCGACATTGCCGCCGATCGTGCTGATCTTCATCGAGCCGGGATCCGGCGGATAAAACAACCCCGCCGCGTCTGCCGCCGCATAAATGTCCTGGGTCACGACGCCGGCCTCCGCCAGCAGGGTGAGGTTCTTCGTATCGAGTTCAATGATACGGTCGAGCTTCACGAGGCAGAGCACGATCGCGTCCGGCACCGGCACGCTGCCGCCGGAAAGCCCCGTGCCGCTCCCGCGCGTCACGACCGGGCGGCGATGCTCGCGCGCGATCCGCAGCACGCCGGCGACCTCCTCGGTGGACCGCGGGAAAACCACCACCGCGGCCCGCTGCTTGAGGGCCGCCGTCCCGTCGAAGCCGTAGGGCAGGACGTCCTCCGGCGCCGTCAGCACCTGCGCATCGCCCAAGAGGGCGCGCAGCGCCGCCAGCATCCCGCCGGGCAGCGCAGTTGGGGAGTCGGTGGAAGACGCGGAGGGGTTCACAAAGGGGACGTTGGGCGGACTCGCGGCAGGTGTCAGCGCTGGTTTGCATGAGCGAGCACCGCCGCCTTCCCATCGACAAAAAAAGTTGGCCGGTCGCCTACCCCTAAGCGACCGGCCATTTGCTTTCTTAGTTACCCCAAAAATGCCTCCGCTAAGCGAAGGCAGGGATATCAAGACGGATCGAATGGACCAAAGTCAATCAACAGCGCCTAGGGATGTCTCCTCAATCGACCGCCTTCCTCGGGTGTGCCCTCCGGTGCAAACTTCGCATATAATAATTTGGCGCAGCTTGGGACCCGATTTCCTCGCGCCGCACCCGCGCGCTCGGTTCGGGTGCTTCCGAGTC
>DASWVO010000115.1:0-22782 GCA_036406235.1 Opitutaceae bacterium | reverse complement strand
CAACTCCACACGGCATTTCATGCGGGAGCTAAACCGGCTCGGCATCACGAGCATCATCGATGCCGGCGGCG
The DNA here is from genome assembly GCA_036406235.1 of Opitutaceae bacterium. Taxonomy (GTDB): domain Bacteria; phylum Verrucomicrobiota; class Verrucomicrobiia; order Opitutales; family Opitutaceae; genus DASWVO01. Next base: position 22,711 of record DASWVO010000115.1, on the reverse strand, counting down.
GGTATCAGAATTATCCCGACGACTACGTGGTCATCCAGGAACTGCACGATCGCGGCGAGATGACGGTGCGTCCGCCGAGGCCCACGATTTTACTCTGCGGACCGCGGTGAGCGAGAGCCTCTTCGTTGGTTCCGACGGCGACGATTTTTCCGTTTTTGACCGCGACGGCTTCGGCGGACGGATTTGCCGGATCGAGCGTCGCGATTTTGCCGTGGGTGAGAATGAGGTCGGCGTGGGCCGGAGGCAGTGAAGTCATGATATTCTCCAAGTTTGCGGGGACAGAGGGTTCCTGTCCCCGCGATGAGTAAGGAATGTAGGCAAGCGCTGGCCCGATGGCGGGAGGCTCAGCTGGCCGGGGGAAACAACCACGGGCGCAGCAAGCGGGAGATCACGGGCATCACCACCCACGCGAGCAACGTGACGACGAGCCCGTTGAAGACGGCGTGCCGGAGCAGAAAAGGCCACGTCGCGATCAACGGGCCGAGGGTGAGGTTCAGCGTGACGACGAGCAGATAGACGCCGATGAACGTGGCCACGGCCGTCTTGTAACGAGGCGGGGTCGGCACGGTGGTGGCGACGGGCGGACGGAGCCACTCATCAAGCACGTCGTGCTCGATGATCTGCGGATCGCCCTCCGTGAGCTCGCCGAGCCGCTCCATCCATTGCCGGTAGTCAGCGGTGGCTTTGAAGGACTCTCGCGCGGCCGCGTTCGCGAAACGCGCCACCACCGTGTAGTCGCGTTCGCCGGCGGCGGGGCGCAACATGCTCATGATTTCCAGCCCCGGGCAGGTCGTGGCGAAGGCGATGAGCGCGCGCATCGCCTCCTCGAATTCGGCTTCCCGCCCGGCCTTCACACGGCGATTGATGATCGCCGTGTGGTAGCCGGAGGACTCGGTCGTTGTCGCGTTGGCAGTCATGGGCGCGCTTTGGGACGGAACGGAGTGGGCAGGCGCAGGACGATCAAGCGCTCTTCGCCACCGCCTGCGGCGCGGGCGGTACCACCTGGGGCACTTGCGCGGATTGCGGCGCCTTGTGCACCATCGTGTAGGCATACTCGACGCCGATGCCGTAGGCGCCGCCCTGTTGCTTGAGCAGGCCCATGAGCGCGTTGTAGTGCTCCTTGTTCTTCCAGTCGCGTTGGAACTCGAGCAGCGCGGGGATCGTTGTCAGCCGGACTGCGCCAGCCTGAACCATGCGCGAGAGACTGGCCTCCTGCGCCGCGGGCGACGTGGCGCCGCAGCAGTCTTCGACGATGTAGACGTTGTAGCCTGCGCCCAGCATTTCGATGGCCGGCCACGTGACGCACACCTCGGTCCAGAGCCCGGTGAGAATGATGTTCTTCCGGCCGGTGGCCTCGATGGCTTTTCTGAACCCGACCGAGTCCCACGAGTTCATCGACGTGCGCTCGATCACCGACTGACCAGGGAAGACATCCAGCAGCTGCGGCCAGATGTATCCGCTGAACGACTCCGTCTCGACCGAGGTGAGAACCGTCGGAACGCCGAACTCTTTCGCGACCTTGGCGAAGAGCGTGACGTTGTTGATGAGCGTCGCACGGTCGATGCTCGCGACGCCAAACAGCATCTGCGGCTGATGGTCGATGAACACGACGACGCTGTCCTGCGGGGTGTAGAGCTTCTGGTATTGATTCATGATGTGTGTGGGATCGTTGGGTAATACGAGAGGGGGCTCGTTTCTGAAAAACCGGCGGCGCGGTTTTCGGAGTGAAAGCCGCCGCCGATTGAAGCGCACATTATCCCTCCGCGCCCCGGCCCACGCCATTGGCCGTATCGTCGGATTTTAGGCACGCCCTTCGGTCGGTCCACATCTCCTCCTTTCGGAGGAGGACGCTTCGGCCTGGCTCAAATGTAGGGCCGGCCCTTGCGGCAGGGCCGTATCGTCCGAGGAGCGGCGGCACTCCTGCCGCCGTCCGGCCGCGCACGAAATGGGCGGCAAGAGTGCCGCCCCTTCCTGAAGGGCAGCTGCTACAGCCGGATGAGTCCGCGCCGTGTTGCCGTTGCGATCGCCTCGGTGCGGCTCAGCACGTCGAGCTTGCGAAAGATACTCCCGAGGTGGGACTTCACCGTCGTTTCGCTGACGCCAAGCTGGACGCTGATCTCCTTGTTGCTCTTCCCGAGAGCAAGGAGCTGCAGCACCTCTGTCTCGCGGGCGGTGAGCGCTTCGCGGCTGAGGCTGACCGCGAGCTTCTGCACGAGGCTTGCGGGCAGGCACGTCTCGCCGTTATTCACTTTCCGGATACAGTCGAGAAGCTCATCCCGCCGCGAGTCCTTCAGGAGGTAACCCTTCGCCCCGGCTTTGATGGCGTTGAGGATGTCGTGGTCGGAGTCGAAGGTGGTGAGCACGATGATCCGCGCCGCCGGGTCCTGCTTGCGAATGCGATCGATCGCGCGCACGCCGTCGAGGACCGGCATCCGCAGATCGATCAGCGCCACGTCCGGGCGGTGCTGCGCCCAGAGGGCAACCACCTGCTCGCCGTCGCAGGCTTCGGCCACGACCGTCATGTCGGGCTGGCGCCCGATGATGGCCGCGAGCCCCTCGAGCACGGTGACGTGATCATCCGCGATCAGCACTTTGATCCTGGACGGTGGCGAAACCTCCGCGGTCGTCTCGGTGGGCGCATTCATGCTCTGATCACTCCCGGTTCCTCGGGAAGCGGCAAGGATACAACGATGGTCGTGCCCCGCCCCGCGCCGCTCGCGATCATCAGGCTGCCACCCATCGCATCGACGCGCTCTTTCATGCCGGGCAGGCCGTAACCTTCGTGTTGCGCGGCGGGATCAAAGCCGGAGCCATCGTCGCGCAACTCCAGGCGGATGCCCTGCGCCTCAAAAACCAGGCACACGCTGAACGTCCGCGCGCCGGCATGCCGCAACGCATTGGTCAGCGCCTCCTGGCTGATGCGCAGGAGATTCGTCTCCCACTCGTCCGGCAGGGGTGGAGCGTGGCCCTGCGCGTTGCACTCGCCGCGCAACGTCGTGCCCGCGGTCATTCTTCCGACCAGTTCCTCCAGCGCCGCGCAGAGATTTTTTCCCGTCAGTGCCCGCGGGCGCAGCGCGCGCACGGAACGGCGCGCCTCCTGCAGGCTGTCGCTCGCCAGCGCGCGCGCCCGGGAGAGGTGCTCGTCGGCTTCGCGGGTGAGGCCGCGTGACCGCGCATCCTCCGCCGCCTCGAGTTGCACGATCACGCCCGTGAAACCCTGGGCGAGCGTGTCGTGGATGTCGCGGGCCATCCGGTTTCGTTCCTCGACGACCGCGGCCTGACGGCTTTGACGCGACAGCCGCATGAGCTGGATCGCGAGCACCGCCTGGTGGGCGAGCGCGCGAGCCAGTTCGACGTCCTCCACAGGGAACGAACGCTGCCGGGCGAAGCGGACGCTGATGAGCCCCGTCACCCGGCCGGCATCAAACATGGGAACCGCCAGCGTGGCCACGATCCCCAGCGCATGCAGACGCCTCGCCATCGACTGCGAGATCGGATTCACAACCGTGTCCGACGACCAGTCATACCACGCGGAGTCCGGCGCATCGACGTTGCGCACGCGCACCGTGTCCGCGTCGATTTGTCCGATGACGCAGTGAGCGCCGGTGCGGAAAAACTCCGTCCAGATGGGATGCGGTTGCGTCGTGAGGGCGATCCCCGACGACGCTTGAGCCTCCGCAGGGGTGGCGAGGCGCAGCCGGTCATTCTCGCAATTGGCCACCAGCTGAACCCGGCCGGTCTCTTCATTCAGCTCCCAGACGCTGGCGCTGTGCCCGCCGAGGTGGGAGCTGATCGTGCGCAGCACGTGCTCGAGGAATTTCTCGGGAACGGGTTCGCGCGCGAGCGCGGCCAGGGTGCTGGTGAGGGCGGCGACTTGACCGCGGGCGAGATGCTCGGAGGCGCGGAGCGCTTCGCTGGCCTGCTTGCGCGCCGTGATGTCCATGATCGCGCCGACAAACTCGAGGTTGCCCGAATGATTCCTGACGGCGCGGGCGCGCACGTGGACGTGCCTCGTCGCGCCGCTCGGCAGCAGCAGGCGATGCTCGAAATCCAGGTCCGCGCCGGCGCGCGACGCGTCGGTGACGATTTGCCGGACAAACTCGAGACCCTCCGGGTGCACGCGGCTCAAGACCAGATCGAGCGTCGGCTTCGTCGACCGGTCGCATTCAAGAAGGCAATACGTCTCGTCGGACCACACGAGCTCGCCCGTCGCGACGTTCCAGCCGAAGCTGCCCGTCTGGCTCAGCTTCTGCGCCTCCGTGAGATAGGCCTCACTGCGCTGCAACTGCTCTTCCGCGCGCTTGCGGTCGTCGATGTCAGTCGTCTGACCATACCACTTGATGAGTTTTCCCGATGCGGCGTAGAGCGGAACGCCACGAAACAGGAACCATCGGTAGACTCCGTCGAAGCGTCGCAGGCGCGCCTCCGTCTCTCCCGGCTGGCCCGACGCGAGCACGGACCGCCAGTAGCTTTCCAGCGCGGGAAGATCGTCGGGATGAATCGCCGCCCGCCAGCCCCAGCCGCAGGCCTCCTCCAGCGCCATGCCGGTGTAATCGAGCCAGCGCCGGTTGAGAAAATCGATGTGGCCGTCGGGCCGCGCGCTCCAGACGAGGCCGGGAATCGTGTCGATCGCCAGCGCGAAGGGTTCACGCTCGTTCGCACCGTCAGGGGCCGCCGCGCGGGCGGAAGCAGGAGTATGGCAAAACGGCTCGGGTGTTCTCGGCTCGGCGGACATGCGGGTGTGATCGCACGGCCGATTATCGCCGCGGTCGGGAGCGATTCAACCGAAAGCGCTGCCGGTTGCGACGGCACCGCGTTCGTCACCGCTGCCGCACGACAAGTCGGAACTGTCGGAGCTGAATTCCTTGGTAGCAGCCGACCTGAGGAGACTGGCGATCGCCATCTTCGCCAGCCTCGTTACCCCGGCTGCTACGTTCGTGTGGGTTAGGACTTCAGGAACGCCAGCAAGTCGGCGTTGAGCTGGTCCTTGCTCGTGTCGCCGAGGCTGTGCGTGCCGCCGGGGTAGATCTTCAGGGTTGCGCCCTTCACGAGCTTCGCGCTGAGCAGCGCCGAGGCCGCGATCGGCACGATCTGGTCGTCGTCGCCGTGGATGATCAGCGTAGGCACGTCGAATTTCTTCAAGTCGCCGGTGAAGTCGGTTTCGGAAAACGCCTTGATGCAGTCGTAGGCGTTTTTGTGGCCCGACATCATGCCCTGCATCCACCAGGACTGGATCAGGCCTTGCGAGACTTTCGCACCCGGGCGGTTGAAGCCGAAGAACGGACCGCTGGCGACATTGAGGAAGAACTGCGAGCGATCGGCGAGGTAGGCCGCACGGAAACCGTCGAACACTTCGAGCGGCAGCCCGCCGGGATTGGCGTCGGTCTTGAGCATGATCGGCGGCACCGCCCCCATCAGGACGGCTTTTTTCACGCGCTTGGTGCCATGGCGTCCGATGTAACGCGCGACCTCGCCGCCGCCCGTGGAGTGACCGATCATCGTCGCGCCGTTTACGTCGAGATGCTCGAACAACTGCGCGAGGTCGTCGGCATAGGTGTCCATGTCGTTGCCGTTCCACGGCTGGCTGGAGCGCCCATGGCCGCGGCGGTCGTGGGCGATGCAGCGGTAGCCGTTGGAAGCGAGGAAGAACATCTGCGACTCCCAGGCGTCGGACGACAGCGGCCAGCCGTGGCTGAACGTGACGACCGGGCCGGAGCCCCAGTCCTTGTAGTAGATCGTCGTGCCGTCTTTGGTCGTGAAGGTGCTCATGGTTTGATTTCGAGGAGGTGTGGTGGTGGATGGGTTCGAAACAGGCCCGTCCTTCGTCGAAGGACTGGCCCAGGTTGACAGGGGAAGGCTGGCGGCGGCGGCAAGCGTCGCACTGTTGATCAGGAAGGCGCGGCGCGACCCGACGCTGGCAGGGCGGCTCTCGGGAACAGATCCGGTGGGAAATTTCATGACAGTAGTGGAGGAATGGATTCAGGCTGCCCCGGACGGATACCGCCGGCGGCCGCGCGTGCCGTCGGCGGAGTTTTGCCCGCGACTCGGAGCACCCGGGCCGCGGTGAGTGCCTGCACCATGTATTACGGCAGCCGCGCCGCGCCTGAAAAGAAGGGCAGAGATTTTCCGGATTTCGCTTCCGAACATCGAAGTCGAAACGAATGACAGGGTGGGAGCGCGCTCCTGCCTTGGCGCCCCGGCCTCGAAGTCCTCCATTTCGGGAGATCAGAACTCGAGCGAGACCGAGAGCGTCCAGCTGCGCGGCTGCAGGTACACGAAACTCGTGGGCACCGTCACCCGGTCCGGGCGCGCAAGATCCCCGCCGAGCGGGCGAAGCCCGGTGCCGATGTAGATCAGCCGCTCCTCGTCGAGCAGGTTGCTCACGGTGAGATTGGCCGAAAGCAGGGCGCCGTGTCGCAGCCGGTGCTGAAACGCCAGGCCCGCGAGCACCGTGTAATAGGACGTCCGATACACCGGCGTCCGGGCGTCCACGGAGGGATCGTCGACCGCCCGCGCCGGATTGGCGGGGTCGACGATCGTATCGGCCCCGCGGTTCCCGATGATGCGCCGGCCGATGTACTGCACGCCGGCGCCGATGCGAAATGCGGCAAGCAGTCCCTCGCGACCGAGGCGGTGATCTGTGTAGAGGTTCGCGGTTCGGTCCGGCAGATTGGTGGGCGTCACGGCATGGGGAGTGTTCGCCGCCTTGAAAGTCTGGATGTCGTTCCACGCCGCCACCGCAGCGGAGACATCGGGCGAACGCCGGGCAACCGGTACGTTCGTATCGACCGTTGCCGTACCCGCGGCGTCGATCGCAGCGCCGGCGTCGAGCACGATCTGCCGCAGTGTCGCCTCGTTGGCGTCCAGATAAGCCCACTCGTCCTGGGCCGGGCGCACGGTGGAAACGTCCGGCCAGGAGGCGTTGGCCATCAGACGCCACGCCGGCATGAGATTCGCCACGACGTCGATTTCCCAGCCTTCGGCCTCGCGGTCGCGAAAATCGAACGTCGGTACCGGCACCAGCGCGAGGTCGCGTTGGTTGATTCCGCTGCTTGAGAGATCACCGACGGCGTTGGCCGATGCGATCGTCGCGTATTTCCGGGTGGAGCCGGTGGAATCGAACGACGTCCTTTGCTGCGTGCTTTCGTAGCGGCCGACGTTCGCCCGAACACGTCCGCCAAGCAGCGTCAGTCGCAGGCCGGCGTCCCAGCCTTCGCTGCGGCTCGGCGGCACCGAGGCACCGGTGAGCGTCAGACCCGAGACCGGCGGGTTGAACGATTCCGCGTAGTTGGCCACGGCGCTGAGCCACGGCGTGATGCGCCAGACGCCACCATACGTGACGGTCGTGATCGCAAAGCGAACTTCCGGCGCCGAGTAGTCGTCGCGGAAACGGTCCCCGGCGTATTGCGGCAGGGCGACGCCATTGGCTCGCGGCCGTGTGAGGGCCGGCTCGGGCGGCCCGAGCGGCGTGCCGTCAGCGGCTTTCGGCACGTAAGTGAGGGTCCAATAGTCGTCGGGGGCGGACGGACGGTACACGATTGTTTGTCCATCCCAGCCGACCGGGAAATCACTGGCCACCGCCGCCGGGCTACCGTGGAGCGTGAAGCTCTCCGTGCGATAGGCATCCCGGCGCGCGCCGGCGAGGAGCGTCAACCGGTCATCGAACCAACGTCCCTCCACCGCGCCCTGAAGGTAGGCGAATTTCGTTTTCGCGATCCGCTGATTCCCGGGATTGGCAAGATCGACGACTGTCTCGACATCGTAGGTCTGCACCGTACCGGCAACGGGATCGACGGCGCTCAGCTGGCCAGGAATCGTGAACGGCCGCACGGGGTCGTTCCAATAATACCGGTAGCGAAACGCGTCGCGTGTCGGGCGGCGACGCGGATCGGGATCGCGCACGAGCACCTCGGTGGACTCCCGGGTGAACGATTTCGCGCGGCGTCCGCCGACGATGAGATTGCCGCGAAAATCGCCCCAGCGCGTGTCCTCGAACACCAGAGCGGCGCCAAACCGACCCTCCACGATGCGATCATCAAAATGGGTGTGCCCGTTCACCCCTTCACCGTAGGCCTGGAGGAAATTGGGGTTCGGCGTGCCATCGGGCAGTGTCTCATTTACGTCAATACGCACCTCTGCCAGGCCGTTGGTCTGGAGGTATTCGGTGGAGTGTTTCGTGTCGGCATAATTGGCCGCGCCTTCGAGAAACAAATGCCGCCCCACCTGCTGCTCGAGAAAGAGGGCGGTGTTTTCAAAGCCGTAACGTACATTCGGCGCGTCGGGCGACAGGATGGTGCCGCGGTCCGGCCGGCGAAACGAGGAGCCGGCTTCGGCGAGGCCAAACAACTGATCGGCCGGATACACGCTGCCAATGATCGCTCCGCCATCGATTCCCAGACCCGCAGTCGACGCCGGCCTGAGGCCGCCGACGGGTACGGCCGGCGTAGCGGCACCGCCGAGCGTCGTCCAGGTGTTGGCCCAGTTCAGCACCCGGTTCGCGTCGGAACCCGGCACATACACGAGATACGGCGCGGTCGACGAACCCACGCGGGCCACGCCCTTCGCGTCGGAGTCGGCGATCGCGGTGCCGGGCGCCGCGGCCACCGTCGTGCCGTCCCAGCCGGAGACGCGATCGAGGATCGACTCGAGGCCGAACAGCATGTCCTGGCGGTAGTGCTCGTATTCGAAACGCACGCGGGTGGTCTTGAACGGCGCGTAGGTGAGCGCCGCGTGCACGCCCTCGCGTTCGTCAAAGATCATATCGCGCCAGCCCTCCGCATCCTGGGCGAGTGCATTCACGCGCACGGCGAACGTTTCGCCGGCCGAGCGGTTCACGTCGAGCGTGGTGCGAACGCGTTCCCACGAACCGAAGGTCAGGCCCATCCGGGTGAACGAGACGCCCGGTTGGGCCTGCTTGGTCACGCTGTTGACGATGCCACCGAGGCCGCTCGTGCCAGTGAGCGGGGCGTTGGGCCCGCGGGCGAACTCGATGCGCTCCTGGCTGTACGTATCGGAGTTCTGGCCAAGCAGGAAAAAGTTGCGCTGCGGAGCATTGGTCTGGATGCCGCGTGAGATGACGCTGGAGCCGCCCTCGAAATTGAAGAACTTGTAGTTGAGGGTGCTGGTCGTCGGCGTGTAGGCGCCGACCGCCCAGTTCATCGCCGACTCGACATCGGCGAGGTTCAGCGCGTCGATGAACTCGCGGGTGAGCACGGAGTAAGCGACCGGGATTCGCGCGAGCGGTGTTGCCAGGCGCCCGCTGGCGAGCGCATCTCCTGCGACGAACCCCTGATCGCGCGCCGACGAGACGGTGAAGGGAGAAAGTGCGAGGACCGATTCCGCCGTCGTGCCGGGTTCCGGAGGCGGCGGAGTGGAACCAAAGCCCGCCGCGTCGTTCAGCGTCGTGAAAGACCCGATGAAGAGAACCAACAACGTACCGAAAGAACGCTGGGAGACGCGCGCCATGCGTGGGAGAAAGAAAAGGAAGCGGCGTCCGGCAACTGCGTCCAACGAAAACTCGGGCATGCCAGGTGCTCTCGCGACGAGGCACGGCATCCTGCGCCGCCACTGCGCAACCGTCCGTTTTTCAAGCCCGTGGATTCCGACGTATAACCTAGGCACCGAATATCACCTCGTCCATGCACCGTTGCCCACATGCTGTTCCCAAATGACGCCGCCACGTGTCCCGGCGCCGCGCCCGTTGGACGAAGCGGGTGCGCTGCGTCACGTTTCTCGCTCGCTGCCATGAGGGAGACGACTGCTCCCGACACGTTGCTCCAACGCGCAACGGAACTCGCCGAAGGAGGTGCGAGAGCCCGCGCCGCCGGCGACGAGGCGACGGCAGACTCGTCTTTCCGACAGGCGGTCGCGCTCGTGCAGGAAGCAATGGAGAGTGCCGGAGATTTTGCGCCCGCCGCCACCCTGCTGGCACTCGGCGCCCGATGCGCTCTGGAGTGCGGCGAGGTCGCCCTCGCCCGCGCCTGGATCGAGGCGCGTCCCGAGCTGCCAGACGAGGCGGAGCACGAGACTTGGGAACAACTCGGCAACACGGAGGCGTGGCCGGATGGGTGGCTCGTGGCGGCCGTGCGACTCGATCCGCCCGACGAAGCGACGCTCGAGACGCTGGTGCGGCGTCATTGGCGCGTTCTCTTTGCCCGTTGCCACCTGCTTGCCCTCCATCGCGAGCGAGCCGCCGATCTCGCGCAGGAAACGTGGTGCCGCATTCTTCGTTCGCGTCACAAGCTCAGACCGGGTGGAAACTTTCGGGCCTACCTCCTGCAGATCGCGACAAACCTGTGGCGGGATGCACAACGCAGCGCCCTGCGCGCCGGGCCTCTCGCCGACAATCGGCTCGAATCGTTCGACCGCGAAAGGACGTCGCCGCTGGGTGACAAACGATCGCTCGCCGAGATCCTGCCGGATGCGGACGCCCTTGATCGCGCCGAGGGCGCGCACCGTCAGGCCGAAATCGAACACGCGCTCGCACGTCTCGAGCCACGCCTGCGCGACGTCCTGCTCTCGCGCTACCTCGGCGGCGAATCTTGCGCCGAAATCGGCCGGCGCTACAACCGCACCGAACAAACCATCAGCGGATGGATTCGTCGGGGCATCCAGGAAATCAGACTTTATCTGCAAGAGACGCGCTGACGGCAGCGCCGAGAATCCAGACATGAACTCCGAATTCCAAATCGAACACCTGCTCCGCTGGACGGAAGCGCGGGCGCAAGCCGGCGCGCCGCCGCCGCCCAGCGCCGCCCGACTCCTGGCATTGACCGAGCCCTGGTGGCGCCGCTGGCCGGAGTCGTTCCGGTCCGCCCTCGCGCAACTGGAAACGCAGCAGGTTCAGTTCGGCCATGCGGCCCACTCCGCCTCGTCGCAAAACCCTGGATACCCGGTGCCAGCCGTCATTCAGCGGACCAACGTGGAGATCAAGGCGCTGGTGGACATCACCTATTTTCACCTCCCGGGAAATACGTTGCGGCTTCGGTTCCGGTTGCACGACTGGCCGGAGCCGGCCGATCAACGGATCGACGTCACCTTCGTAGAGGCCGGCGATGCGCGGGCGCTGTTCGGCGCCTCGGCCGTGCTGTCGCCGGCGGGCGAATACCGGGTTGAAGTCGAGGTGCCGCCAGCGATCGCCCGCGAGTGGGCCGGGATCAGGACGACGGACCGGATGCCGTTCCGCTTCATCCTGCGGCCGGAGGCCGCGGCCTGAGGCGGGCCGCGGAACGTGTTATGCAGAGTTTCGAATGCCCTCTCGTAGCGCGGTGCTTTCGTCCGCGCTCGTTGCCCTTCCAGGTGCGGGCGGAAGCACCCCACTACTTCAGGCGGCCGCGGTGCGCGCTTCACCACGGGGGCTAGGATCCGGCGCGGCCCATGCGTTTCGTCTGGTTCTTAGCGTTCTGGGGATGGAGCAAGGAGAGTTTCCGCGTCGGACTCCTGCTGCGGCATCCGCTCGAAAACCTGAGCAGCACCTGGGACGAGTGGTACCAGAGCGAAGCCTCCGTCGCAGAGCGCGAAGCGATCAACGAGGTGGGCGCGAGTGAGGCGCGGCAACGGGAATTCATCGCGTGGCTGGAGCAGGTTTGGCGGCGGGACGCCGTGCCGGACGACAATCGCCTCGTGCTCGATTTTCTCCTGCAACAGCTCGCGCAGGTACCGCCGTTTGACCGCTGGCCATCGTTTGCGACCTATCGCGCGCCACGCCAACGCGAAGGTGTCGCGGCCCTCGTGATCGCGGAGGGCAGTGACGGGAACCCCACCGACGTGCGCGGCGTCGAGGCCGTGGTGCTTCCGCTCGAACAACCTGCCCCGCAGGGGACGATCGTGGCGGACGATTTCCGGGCCGATTCCGCCGATCTGAACATCGCGCGGCAAGCCGCCGCTCAGGTGTTGGGCGGACCCGGCTTGTGGCGGCTCTATTTCGGATGGCTGGCCAGCGGACGCCGGTTCTATGCGGCACCCGTGCGGGTGGGGCTCACGGCCGGCTGGCTGGCCCTGGCCGGCCTGCTCGTGTACCTGCGTTTCGGACCCGATCCGGGAGAAAACCTGCGCGGGCTCGCCGCGGGGCTGCTGGCACTCTGGCTGGTGCTGCTGGGAATCGCCGCCGCAACGGCGATCCGGGAGGTGCGATCGCTCCGGAAGGTCGCGCAGGTGTGGAACCGGCGACTGGCTGCGGCCCAGGTGCGGCTGCGGATGCCCGGCCGCCTGACTCTCAAGGGCGGCTCGGCCGGTCTCGCGTTTTGCCTGCAGATCCTCTTTTCGCTCGCGCGGGCGTATCCGGAGGGCGCTGCCCGGTCCTCGGTTTGGAGCCGCTTTCTCTCCTGCGTTTCCGCGAGCGGCACCGCCTGGGCGGTCACCGGAGCCCTGGCGAAGGACGGGACCGTGCAACCGGTGCAAATGGCGGCGAAGATCCGCGCGTGCGCGCGGCATCCAGAACTCGAATACTTGCTCGGCCCGACCAGGGCGGAAACGGAATCGAACCCGAGCCCGTCGCCGCCGGCCGGAGCCCGGCGAGCGGAACGTTCGCCACGGTTTCGGCGTTGCCGGCACGTGGCGGGGGCGATCGCGGCCCTCGGCGGCACTTTCAGTCCCCGACAGGCCCTGATCAATGTCCTCGCGGTGGCGGCGAGCGGCGTCATGGTTCTGGCACTACCAGATTTGCACTGCATTCTCCTGCCTCCCCCCGCGCCCGCAGCCGTGGCTCCTGCCTCGGCGTCTCCCTATTACCTGTGGGTGAGCCTCGACACCAGACGCCCGGCGTTTTTCCAAGTCGCGCTCGAGTCCACCATCTGGGTAAACCGCCGCAGCGACGTGGCGTTCCAGGCAAGCGCCCCCCAATCCGTGCGGGCCGAGATCAGGCTGGCGCGCGTGAGCCAGAAAACCACGCGCGATTTCGAGGACGGCATCGTCTGGATCGAGCGCCGCCCCTGCCTGCTTGGCCGGAAATACGCGTCGCAGGAACGCGTCGGGCGCTATACCGTCGCCTACCTGAACCGGCTCGCCCATGAGTGAACCCGCTCCCACCGCGCCCGTTGTGCGGGCCGCCCGACGGCACCGATGCCGGCGTGGCGTTCGGACGCTGCTGCTGGGGTGGCTCGTGCTGGGATTCGCGTTCTCGGGCACCGCGGGTTGCAGGCGGAGCGGCGGCACGGGGAACGTGGCCCTCGTGGCCCGAGATCTTTCTTCGCGAGATCCACAGAGACTGGAGATCCACGCGCAATACAGCGCTTCGAGTGAAAACTTGCGCTTCTGCTGGTTCGCGGATCACGGAGAGTGCGAGCCGCAGGAGTCGAGCACGCCTCTGACGATCTTCCGTTTTGCGGAGGACAAGCCAGCGGACCGCGTCACCGTGGATGTGTGGCAGGGCGGAAAACGGATCGGCCAGCAGTGGATCGATGTGAAAATGAACGCCGCCTGGCCGGTGCCACCTCCGGATCTTCGGATCGAGATCACGCAACTCCCGCCGGCGGCAAAAGGCGGTCCCGAGACGCGAGCCGACATCGCCGGCCGCGTGACCGGCACGCTCAAGTCCGACTACAAGGTCCTCGTTTACGCGCGCGACGAGGGCATCTGGTACCTCCAGCCGAGGGCCTACTCGAGACTCGATATCGGTGCCGACGGCGCCTGGTCGACGTGGACTCACCTGGGACATTCCTACGCCGTCGTGGTGGTGAGCGCTGAACACGTTCCAATCCGCACCCTCGATGTGATCCCGTCGGTGCGCGGGCCTTATCTCGCACGACTCGTGGTCGACGGCCGCAAGGAATGAGCCTGAAGATCCAGCATTTTAACCGCTAAGAACGGCCGCAAAGGACCGAGAGCGTTTCGCCCCAAAACCAAGCGACCACGGATTGCAGGATATCACGGATAAAAACCAACGCATCCCCTGAGTCTTATCCGAGTTCTCCGGGAAATCCGTGGTCAAAAATTCTGGCTATTTCATTCGGTTGCGGCGGAGCCGCGCCAGGCCTCTTTGTGGCCATCCTGCCTTGAAATGTTCGTTCACGCGCCGAGCTGCGTCTGGAAGGGATCGAGCAGCACGGGGTTGGCGCTGCCGCGTTCGATGAAGTGCCAGTCGATCTCGTAGGGTTCGCCGCTCTCGGCGATGCGGTGCATGAGCCGGCTGCGGACCACCGCCCGCGTGTCCTGCGGCGGCTTCGCCAGCACCGTCGGATCTTCCAGCCCGCGCGCCCACGGGCCCGTCAAATCGGCCATCGCAATTCCGAGGCTCCGCTTCGGGTCGACCTGATGATACTCCAAGTCCTGCGCTTTCAGCCACGGATCGCCCCAACGCAGGCCCTCGCGTTGCCGGAAATGTTCAAGCAGGTGAAGCTTCGTCACCCAATCCACCAGGCCGACCAGCGAATCGAGATCGCCCGCGAGTCCCTTCTCGACGCGTGCCCACAGCGCCAGGATGGCGTCGGTTTCCGCGTCGCGGCCTGCGAAACGGGCCCGCGCCCGCGCGCGGAACCGGCCGAGCAATTCCACGGCGTCCACTTTCCGCCCGTCGGCCAACGCGATCCGCCAGGGCGGACGCGTGTGACGCGAAAGCACGCGCATGGCGTCGACGGCGTCCGCCACCGCGGCCGACGGCAGGTCGTCGGCATCGAGCAGATCGAGCACAAGGCGGGTCGAACCCATCTTCAAATAAAGCGCGGCCGGCAGGACATTGGTGTCGCCGTGTAACAGGTGCAGGCGACGGTAGCGGCGGCGGTCCGCGAGCGGTTCGTCGCGCGTGTTGATGATCGCGCGGTTGTGCTGTACCCATTCATAGAGCTCGGTCTCGATGTAGTCGGCCCGCTGGCTGATCTGGAACTCCACGCCGGCCCGACGCTCCCGGTCGCACGAAAAGGCCCCCGCCTCCCCCACCCGGCCGCTGCCGGCGAGGAGCACGCGCAAGGTGAGAAACGCGATCAGGCTCTTCACGTTGGCCACCGTGAGCGGCGCCGCGCGCAACAACGAGTAGTTCTCGTGACAACCAAACGTCGCCCCCGTGTGGTGATCGATGTTGTTGCGGATGAAACTTACCGAGCCGTCCAGGCCGAGCGCTTTCACCGCGCCGAGCAAAAGCCGGTCGCCGGCGCGGTCGTAGCGCACGAGGTCCTGCAACGCGGCGCACTCGGGCGTGCAGTATTCCAGGTGGCCCATGTCGAGGTAGATGCGCCCGCCGTTGAAGAGAAAGCCGCCGTTGCCCGGCGGTTCGTCCCAGCCGCGCTCGTGGCGGTCGATCAACCCGAGCCGGTGGCGCTCGAAAAACCAGTCCCGGATCTCCAGGACGGCGCGGGTCCCGCCTCCGGCGACCAGGCAGCCGTACTCCGTCTCCAGCCCGAGGATACGGGAACGCCCGGCCGCCACCGCGCTCACGACAGTTCCGAAGGTTCCAGCGTGCGGTAGCGCACCCGCGCCCGGGTGCGGCGGTCGAGCAGCGCGCATTCGACCACCCGGCCGTCGCCGACCGGCTCCGGCGGCGTGTCGCCCGCCGGCACGGCGGGTGGCGCAAAGGCTTTCCCGGTCGTGAGCGCGCCCCACGCCGCCAGCGCGAGCCGGCGGACCTCGCCGATGGACATGCCCTCGCGGACCTGCTCGTGCAGCCAGGCGGCGGCCGCGGCCTCATCGGCCGGGCTCGTGTGCGCCACCACGATGCCTGTATCCATAAACCGATACGTGCCGTCGAAGCCGACGCGCGCCAGGACGTCCCGGCCGGCCTCCGGCGCCATTTCGGCGAACACGCATTCGACGATGATCGGCGCGGAAAAGATCTGCTCGAAACTGCTCTTGAGCGCGGGCCCGAGCGAGAAGTTCAACAAGCGCCGCAGCGTCACGTCGTCGGGCGAACGGGTGAATCCCTCCACGTGTGCGGCCTCGATGACGGTCTGCCGGATTTTCTCGATGTCGACGGGGTGCCCGAGCGCGGCGAGCCCCAGCCGGTCATAGATCTCGAACACCTTGGAACGTCCGCTGCCCACGCCGACCAGCAGGATGCCTTCGGGCCGGGAGAACGCAAAGACCGGCGTCGCTCCCTTCAACTGCTCGCGGATGTATTCGCGGCGGTTCGCGATCGCCTCGAGCCAGCGATACGGTTCGTCATTCATCGCATCACCTGCTCCTTCCAAAAGGCGGCCTGCTCCTCGTTGGTGATCGGGCGGACGCCCTCGACGCTCAGCAACTTCACGGTGGCGAACTCGCCCCGCTCCGGGTCGACACCGCCGGTCGCGGTGTCGAACTCGGCCGCGGTCATGAGCAGCTGATTGGCCAGCGCCACGGCTTGTTCGAGCGGCATCGCGGCGGGTTTCGGATCGCCCCACTTTTCGAGGTAGTGGAGCACGCTCTTGATGCTGCCGGCGCCGGAGCCCGAGCCGGCGAAGGCCGCGGCCTCGAACTGGGCGCCGAGCGGATCGTAAAAGTAGATCGATGGCCGGCTACCCGGGCCGCCGCCATCGACGCCGGCAAAAAGCGGCGCGACGAGGCCGAAGCCCTGCAGTGTCGCGGGCAGATTGTCGTGCAACAGACGGGCGAGCGCACGCATCTTCGCCGGCTGACTCATCGGCTGGAGCTGGCTGCGGCGGTAGAAGTCGAACGACGTCTGCAGCGTGCGCGCCATCTCCATCGCGATCGCGGGGTTGCCGGCAATCGCCAGCAGCGAATGCCGGTCGAGCTCGAGGATCTTCTCCGTGCGATCGGAGAAGACGATGTTGCCCGCCGTGGCGCGGTGGTCCCCCGCCACGATCACGCCGGCCGCGCAATGGAAGGCGAAGACGGTCGTGGCTTCGAGGCCAACCGGGTGCGCACTCCCGCCGGGCTGCACGGCCGCAAACGGGCTCTTCGGCAGCAGCGCGAGGAAATCTCCGTTCATTCGCCGGTGCGCTGGCGGTAGCGGCGGGCCTGCTCCGGATCGACCTTCCGCATGCGCTTCAGCAATTCTTCCGTATTCGGTTTCGCGATATTCGGTTCCTTGGGTCCCTCGCCGCCCCCTCCGGGCGTCGGCGCGGGCATCACCGGTCGTGGCTTCTGGATCGTGTCGGGCATTGCGTTTACTCCTTGATGTTCTCCTTCACGTTCAGCGGCGCTGGACGACGGAAGGATGTGGTTTCAGATCAACTTTGCAAACGGCAGGGCGAGCAGATCCGCCGGGACGCGCGCCTTCGCGAGAACCGCGGTGCCAAGCTGGATGTGCTCCATGGAAAACACGTCGGTCAGGTCGAGTTCGATACGCTGGTGCCGGTCCTTCAGGATCACGGCGTCCCACTGCGCGGACTCAACGTAGTCGGCGAACTTCTCAATGCAACCGCCACGAAGCGCCGCCCGCGTCGTCCCCGGCGGGCGCAGATCGTAACCGGTGATTTCTTTCAGCGCGTAGGGCAGGCGCAGCGCGCCGCTGTCGAGCAGCCCGTAGTAGAGGCCCTGCGTGCGATCGAGCAGGTGGTAGGAAAGATCGAGGCTGCGCAGCCAGGGATCGTCGGGCGCCAGGTGCTCCTTTTCGCGGAACTGTTCGATGAGCCGGTACTTCGCGGTCCAGTCGAGCCGGTCCGCCGTGGACAGCGGATCGCGCTCGAGGTCGTTGAGCACCTCTTCCCACGCGGCCAACACTGCCGACCACTCCACGTCCAGCGGCGTCGTGTGTTTCCGCACCCACTCGAGGTAGGCGCGCTGCACTTCGATCGCCGTGCTCTCGCGCCCATCGAGCAGCGCGACGCGCCATTTCCAGTCCGCCGAGCGGGAAATCGCCGTCAGCGCCGCGACCGGCTCGCGCAAACGCGGGAGCCCCTCGGGCTGCGCTCCCACCGCAAGCGCCTGAAGCACCAGCGACGTGGTCCCGATCTTCAGATACGTGGCGAACGGCGAGAGGTTGGCGTCGCCCACGATGACGTGGAAGCGGCGGAACTTGGCGCGATTCGCATGGGGCTCGTCGCGCGTGTTGATGAGCGGACGGTCGCGCATCGTTTCCACGCCCTCCACCGCGCGGAAGAAATCGCTGCGCTGGGAAATCTGAAAGCCGCCCTGCAGGAAGCAATCCTCCGCCTCCCAACCATATTTGCCCGCGCCGCCGAAGATCTGCCGCGTGGCCAGGAAGGCCTGCATGACCTCCGCCAGACGCGACCAGGGCACCGACCGCGGGAGCAGGTAGTTTTCGTGGCAGCCGTAGGAGTGGCCGAGAAAATCCGTGTTGTTCTTGTAAAGGCGCACCGGATTGTCGGAGCCGTGGCTCGCGGCGAGCGCGCTGTTGGCCACGAGGTTGTCGCCCGCCCAGTCCTGCTGCAACAGCTCCAGCGGCGTCGTGCACTCCGGCGTGCAATATTCCGGATGCGTGTGGTCGTTGTAGAAACGCGCGCCGTTGCGCAGAACGAGGTCGCTCTTCAGCTCCGCAAAGCTCCACGTGCGCTTCGCGTCGCGGTCGAAGTAACTGGCCTCGTCGGCGTCTTGCTGGAGGGCGTTGACGCGAAAGCCGCGCGCGTCCTGATGTGGATCTTCGCGCCGGTAGTCCCAACGATCACGCACGCCCGGCACATACGAGCTGCGCACGACGGCAATCGCCTCCTCCACCACGTCGATGCCCTCGGAGCGCTCGCGCGTGATGCCGTATTCTGTTTCCAGTCCGAATTGAATTTCCATGACGGGGATGGGCGATCTGCACTCGCTGGACGTGCGTTGCTCAGACGGCGCCGGTGACGAGCCGGCTGCCTCCCGGCGCGGGCCGGTAGGGGGCGAGCCGCACGACGTTTTCCGGATCGAAGTCGGTGAGCTTGAGCCAGTCCTCGGTGATGTCGGTGGGCGGGAACAGATCGTTTTCGCGGTATTCGTTATCGAGCGCGTCGAGCAGATCGCGCCGCGTGATCGGCGATTCCTCTTTCGTCGCGATGGACCGGCCGATGGCGAGTTCCTTCGCGCGCTCGACGACGGCGGCGATGATAGCCCCGCTCGCCAGATCGCCGCGGTAGAGCTGGTCGCGCCGGCCGCTGCGATAGGTGACGTCGAGAAAGCGGTTTTCCTCCGTCTTCGCGTAGTGCGCCCCGCAGATCGCCTCGATCAGCGCCTCCCGCGGCTCCGCGAGCGGGAGATCGGCCGTGAGGTAGATGCCGTAAATCTCGTGGGCGGCCTCGAGGTCGGGGCGGCGCACGCGGACCTTCCGGTCGATGCGGCCGGGACGCAGGATCGCCGGGTCGATGAGATCGGCGCGGTTGGAGGCAAGAATGATGACGACGTTCTGCAGCGCCTCGAGGCCGTCCATCTCGGCGCAGAACATGGGCACGACCGTCGAAAGGATGTTGGTGCCGCCGCGAAACGCACGACGGGTGCCGAGGATCGACTCGGCCTCGTCGATGAAAAGAAACGCGAGCCGGCCCTCGGCCGCTTTTTCGCGGCATTGCACGAACAGGTCGCGGACCTGCCGCTCCGATTCGCCCACCCACATGTTCAAGAGCTCCGGTCCCTTCACGCTCAGGAAGAACTCGGGGCGGTCGATACCGGTCGCCTCGCGCAGGTGCAGGCGCAGATTGTAAGCGGTGGCCTTGCCGAGCAGCGTCTTGCCGCAGCCGGGCGGTCCGTAGAGCAGGAAGCCCTTGGGCACGCTGTGCTTGAACCGGCGGAACAACTCCGGGTGGAGCAGCGGCCACTCGATCGATTCGCGGATCGCCTTCACCGCCGCCGCCTGCCCGCCGATCGCGCTCCACGGCAACTGTTCGACCGTGGTCAGGGTGCGATCGAGCCGCTTGCCCATGCCGATGATCTCGACGGCCACGCGTTGATTCACATCGAGCCGCACCTCCGTGCCGGGCTTGAGGACTTCCTTGCTGATTGCCGTGGAACGCAAAACCACCGCATCGCTGATCCCGGCTTCCTGCCCGACGCGCAACCGGCCGTCGGCAAGGATCTCGGCGATCTTCACGACCGGGCCGTTCTTGTCCAATCCGAAGGCGTCGGTCACCGCGAAGGCTTCGTTGAGCAACACGCGGGTGCCGGTCTCGAGTGCGGCGTCGGGCAGGCTTGGGTCGAAGTTGCACACGTAATCGGTGCCGCCCGCGCAGACGAGCACGCGTTCCTCGCCGATCCGCTGCACGAGCGTGCCAAGGCGCAGGGCGGGGGCGCGCAGCTTCTCCACGACCGCGGAAAGCTGCTCGATCGCCGCGCGGGCTTGATCGTTCGTCTCCTCGATCTCGGCGATGCGGCGGCGCAGCAGGAGCAGATCGCTCGGGTCGACGCCGAGCTGGCGCAGCCGGGAGGCGACGGTGTCGCAAAGCTGCAGGGCGGACGAGCGCTCGGTTTCCTGCTCGCTGAAATGCGGCGGCTCCATCCCGCCGTGCCACTCCGCCTTCGGCTGCTCCCCGGCGCTGCCGCCGCGTTGCTTTTTGTCCGCACGTGCCACGGCGAAACCAAAGCACGACGCAGCCTTCCGCGCAAATGCCTCCGCACACATGAAGCCAAACTGTTGTCAGCCGGGTCGGGAATGGGCTCCGCTTAAAAAACAAGCCGGCCGGAACAATTTTATTTTTCCGGCGTCACGAGGGGAAAGCACTCCCGCTCCAACCGCTGACACGGGCCGTCCGCAGCGTCACTGCGTGCGCACCGGCCCGCAAGGGCTGTGCCGCCGGTTCACAAAGGCGCCGGAGCGCGATGTATTCAAATCATGGATCGAACGGGCCGGGGGCGTCGGTGGCGAACGGGCGGGGCCATCCCGAACCGCCCCGGCCCGTCACGGCTTCGGGCCGGTTTTCCGGATCAGCTCCGGCGGAAAGTCCGCGGGCTTCGCGCCGTCGGCGCGACGAAGGTTGTTCGCCCCGCCGCTGTCCGCCCGCAGCGGAATCGCCATGCCCTCGCTCTCCTGCAGCAACTCGAACAGGCGGCGGTTCATCTGCCGCACGATCGGCGCGTGCTCCTTGCTGAAGATCAGGTTGCGCGTCTCGCCCGGATCTTCCTGCAGGTCGTAGAGTTCATCGAGGTCCCACAGGCCGTGCACGTGGACGTATTTGTAACGGTCGCCGCGCAAGGCGTGCAGCGTCGGCGTCTGCGGAAAATTCCGCTCCCAGAAGTATTCGTAGAGAAACTCGGTGCGCGGCTTCACCGGCTCGCCGCGCAGGACCGGCCAGAAACTGCGGCCATCGAGTCCCTCGGGCACCGGAGCGCCGGCAGCCTCGAGCAGCGTCGGCGCAATGTCGATGTTGGCCGCGAGCGCCGTGATCGTCGCGCCCGCGGGAATGACCGCCGGACAGCGCGCCAGCAGCGGCACGCGCATCGACCATTCATAGGCGGTGCGCTTGTCGATGAGCCCGTGCTCGCCGAAAGCGAAGCCGTTGTCGCCCATGTAGACGACCAGCGTGTCATCGAGCTGGCCCCGCGCGCGGAGTTCCTCCAGCACGCGGCCAACGCTGTCGTCCACGGCGAGCAGCGATTCGCAGTAACGCTGGTAGTAGTTCTCGATGTCGAGGTCGGTGTGGTACGGAAAATCCGTGCCGTGCCAGGAATTGCGCTGGTTCTGCACCCACATCGGCGCGTGCTCGTGGTGCAGTCGCGACATCGGCACCGGGAGTTTCTTGTCCTTGTAGCGGCCGGCGTGGCGCTCGGCGGGCACGAAGTTCGTGTGCACCGCCTTGTGCGAGAGGTACAGGAAGAACGGCTTGTCCTTCGGCACCGTGCGCATCCACTCGACCGCGTAGTCGGTAAGTTCGTCGGTGATGTAGCCCTTTTGCGGCACTTCCTGGCCGTCGACATTGAGCGGAACCGGCGGGAGGCTGGGATGGTGCACGCGGCCGTCGGCATCGCGGCGGTCGGGCCAGTATTCGCCCTGGCCGTGGAAGCTCACCCATCGGTCGAAACCGCGCTGCGGCGCCGAGCTCTCGCCGCCCATGTGCCACTTCCCGAAAAAGCCCGTGGTGTAGCCCGCGCCCTGCAGTAGTTGCGGAAAGAATACGAGGTCGCGGCGCACGGGATTGTTGTTGTCGACGACGCCATGGCGGTGCGCGTAGAGGCCGGTGAGGATCGACGCGCGGCTGGGCGAACACAGCGCGGTGGTGACGAAGGCGTTGGCGAGGTGCGCCCCGTCGCGCGCAAGCGAGTCGAGGTGCGGCGTCTCGAGAAAGGGGTGCCGCATAAAGCCCATCGCATCGAAGCGGTGATCGTCGGTGAGGATGAAGACGATGTTGCGCGGGCGGGCGGCATCCGTGGCGGCCGCCCGAAGGGACGGAAGGGCGCTCACGAGCAGCAGCAGAAAGGCGAGAGCGCGCAGGAGGGAGTTGCGGGGAGCCGTAATCATGGGGGGAAGTGGATAATGATGGCCCGCAGTCACGCGGGCCGGAACGAATGGAGATGTCGATGGCCGGCGGTTCGGCGCCGAGGGCACGGCCCGCCGACCAGGACGCGCCGGACAAGGCATCCGCCTATCACGCTCCCGCGTTTTGCCAAGCCCACGGATCGGGTCGAGCTCCACCTTGGGCAGGCGCCGCGCAACGCCTACCGGTCTTTTCCACTGCGTCCCGGGCGGAAAACCCCGACGAAGCCGCCGCCGGGTCGCAGCGTCACGGAGATCGTTTCCGCACGGCTCACCGGGCGCACGGGTTCGTGAACGATCGCCGCAGGATCAGCGGGATCATCGCGGTGCAATGCAGCCGTGTAACCGGCCTGGCCGAGAAACGCCAGCGGCAGCGAAACGTCTCGCGACGCAGCGGCGTCGCCGTTGACGATCGCCACATACCAGTCGTCGCCCTTGCGGCGCGCGAAT
>DASWVO010000114.1:0-11065 GCA_036406235.1 Opitutaceae bacterium | reverse complement strand
GTTTGGCGGCGAGGCGCGCATCGCCCGCGGGGAGGTCAGCCAGGGCATCGCGGCGATGGACGAGGCCGGCGTCTCCGTCGTCGCGAGCGGGCTCGCGGCCTGGGCGGGCGGTCTCGTCTATTGCGCCGTCATTCACTCCTGCATGGCGCGGGCGGACTGGCATCGTGCGAGCCAGTGGACCAATCAGTTCACCCGCTGGTGCGAGGAGCATGGCCACTCGGCCTTTCCGGGCTTGTGCCGCCTGCACCGGGCGGAGGTGCTGTGCGTGCGCGGTGAGCTGGACAGGGCCGAGGAGGAGGCGCGTTTTGCCCTGCAGGCTCTGGCGCGCTGCTCGCGTTGGGCGGAGGGTGAGGCGTGGCACGTTCTCGGCGACGTGCTGCTCGCCAAGGGTGACTTCTCCGGGGCGCGAGACGCCTTTAACACCGCGCATGCGCAAGGCTGGGATCCGCAGCCGGGACTGGCCCTGCTCGAATACGCGGAAGGCCGGCCCGCGCTTGCCGAGCGGCTGCTGAAACGAGCGCTGGAAGACAAGGCGTGGATGAATGGCGCCCGCCGCGGCACCCTGCTCGCCTATTACGCGATCGTGGCCTCCGCCTTGGGCGACACCGACGCAGCCCGCGCTGCCTTGGAAGAGGTCGAGGCTCACCCCGACCTTGTCTCGAGCTCGGCGCTGCGCGCCCTGCTGCTGCGGGCGCAGGGCGAATTCGCCGACGCCGAACACGAGCACGAGAAGGCGATCGCGCTGTTCCGCGCCGCGATCCGCGCGTGGGAACAGATCGACGCCCGCCTGCCCGCCGCGCAGGTGCGCTGCCGCCTCGCAGATGTGCTCGCGGCGGAGTCGGACCTCGAGGGGGCGGGCCGCGAACTCGCGACCGCGGCGAAACTATTCCACGAGGCTGGCGCGCACGGTCTGGTGCGGCAGTGCCAGAAATTGAGACGCGCGGCAAACGGCGAAGCGTTAGGCGAAAAACTCGGAGCGCTCGCCGCGGGCTCGCCGGTTCGTTTGCCGGAACCGTGACGCACGATGCATGGCCTCGTGGTGTTCGGGCCTCGAGCATGCCGAACCTCCCACGTGGGCTGCCAAGCCTCACGGCAACCGCTGCCAGCCTTCGGCGCGCACGACCCAACTGCCATCGGCGGGGAAGCCCGGGTGGCGTGTCTCACAGCCGTCCCAGCCGGCCACCATCAGCGCGACGGCGGAGAGCAGGGAACCGTTGGCCGGAAGATAGACGGCGATCTCCGGGCGTCCGCGGCCGGAGTCGGGCGCGAGCCCGGCCGCGACGTCGCTGCGCTGTGGGCAGTGACCGTTGGGCAGATAGCGGTTATTGGGGCCGTTGCGGAGAAGGACGTCGATCGCGTCGGCGGGCCGGCCGAGCCGCGTGGCGGTCATCGCGATCATCGGGTAGTCCCAGCCCCAGATCTTCGTCTCCCAATCCCACGATGCGAGCACGGCGTCGAGCGTGCGGTTCATGGTCTCATGGTCGACGGCGGGATTCTCAGGAAGAAACCCGAGCGACATGAGCATCTCGGGATGGTCGTGGCGCGACGCGATGGTCTCCCAGGTGTCGGGGTGTGATTCGAGGGCAACGTATTTGCCGTCGCGCTGGGGCGGCGGCGAAAGGCGGGTGATGACGTCGTGCCAGCGCGGGTCGCGCGCTTCACCCAGCCGATTGCGCCAGGTCTGCGCGATCTCGAGTGCCCAGCGCCAGTAAGCGAGTTCGAAGCCGGGGTTCTGGCTCGTCGCGGGATCGTGAATCTCCTGCGCGATCCACAGGGGCGGTCCCAGTACGTAACGGTCGCGCGAGGAATCCAGCCACACCATGGAGGCCAGGCAGTCGGCGGTTTCGAGGACGAGTTTGCGGTAGCGTTGCAGGGTCTCGGCGCGCGCGT
The DNA here is from genome assembly GCA_036406235.1 of Opitutaceae bacterium. Classification (GTDB taxonomy): domain Bacteria; phylum Verrucomicrobiota; class Verrucomicrobiia; order Opitutales; family Opitutaceae; genus DASWVO01. The sequence continues at coordinate 9,175 of DASWVO010000114.1, read as the reverse complement.
TCTGTCGGTAGAGGAGCTCGCAAAGGTAGATCAGGTGCGGCTGGTTCCAGACGATCATCGGATTGCCGCCCGGACTTTCGCGCGCGTCGGGTCCGACCATCTTGGGCCAGCGGGCGCCGCGCAGTCCGCGCGAGCGGGCGAGGGCGCGCGCCTCGGGCAAGCGGGCGAGGTACCACGCGAGGTTCTTCTCCAGGAGTTCGGTGTGACCCCAGAGCGCGAAGTGCGCGGTGTGCCACCAGATCATCTCGGTGTGGTGTTTGCCGAACCAGGTGCTGCAGGTGAGCCCGCTTTCCTGCGGCGGCACGTCGCCGGCGGACTGGACGGCTGTCAGGTATTGCGACAGCACGACGCGCTGCTCGAGAACCCGGGCGCGTGGATCGCTGCTGCCGCTGAGGTCGAGCGCCGCGGACTTCTGCCAGAACGCCTGCCAATGACGCGCGCTGGCGTCGCGAATTCCAGCCACGGACGCAGCTGGAGGCACCGGGCGGTCGGGGCGGGCAAACGCGAGCGTGAAGGCCAGCCGGTCGTTGTCACCGGAAATCCGATACGTGTGTGGATCCGCGGCGGGACGCAGCCTGGCGCCGGCGATCACGCGGTAGCGGAGCCCGCCGACTTCCCGCTCGATCGTATGCGGCGCGGCGAGGTGGGAAACGTGGCTTTCCGGCTCGCTCCAGTCCAGTGCCGGCGTGTTCTTCACGGCCGGATCGTGTCCGCGGGGAAACGCGATGCGGACGCCCAGCTCGCCCGAGGCAACCAGCGGCGAGGCGATCTCGATCGACAGCACATCGGCGTCGGGCGAGCACGCTGTCGTCACCGTCACGGGCGTGCGGCCAAGGTGGTAGCGGCTCGTAATGATCCCGGTCCACAGGTCGAGCGTCTGTTCCGGCGAGGTGACGTCGGCGGGAGTGAAGCGCGAACCGTCCGGTTTGCGCCAGTCCAGCGCCACGATTGCGAGGGGGTGGTCGCGCGGGTTGCGTCGGAGCCACGCCCCCGCCGGCGTGTTGGCCTCTGTCGGATAGGCCTGCGTCCGGCCGCTGGCCTCGCGGTAGTTTTTGGACGCATCGGCGAGCTTGAATCCGGCCGGATTGTCGTCGGTAACCCAAGCCCAGCGCGCGAGCGTCTCCAGTGGGATGCCGCGGCGGTAATACTGGTCGCCGAACGTCTGCAGCCCCGTCACATCGACGGTAAACGCGAAACCGCCGTTGCCCACCGTGAGCGGGGCCTCGTAGTTGACGGCGCGCAGCCTCGGGTTGTGGCGCATCACCAGCGCGCGCCGGTCAATGGGCCGATCGGCGGCCAGCGAAACGGCTCTAAAAACCGGCGCGAGGGTAAGGATGCCGAAAGCGAGGCGGGCAACAAAACGCAGCGACCGGGGAGCGAGGACCGACCCCTTACGGGCCGGAGGTGGGGTGCACGACATAAGTGAAATCATCGAAGTCCGCATGACCGCCAGCGGGACCGAAAGCGAAAAGTCCTACGCGGGCACCCTTCCATTGACCAAATTTAAGCGTCACGGGCGAGCCGAGATCGTGGAACGTTTCGCCGTCCAGGCTGTATTGAAGACGGGCCACTTCTCCCCGGTAATCGCTGCGCAAATACACCGTGTCCTGCGCCAGCTCCGGGCCGGCGGTCTCGTCGCAGAAAAGCCGGCGCGAACCCTCCGCGGCAACGACCCCGACCGCGTTGAACACCTTGCCGCTGATGAAGGTGAGGCCGGCGCGCTGCCCGGCGGACAGCGCGCTCACGTCGAGCTTCACGGTGACCGCGCCGGCGGGGCCCCAGAGGCGCTGCGTGAGTGTGTTGCGCGCAAGCGCGAGGTTTTCGGCGGGCTGTCCGGCGAGGCGCAGCCAGCCGGGGCGCGCGCGAACCGACCAGGCGTCGGCGAGCGGATTGTGATTCCACTGCCACTGCACTCCGAGCGTGGACGCGGAAAACGTATCATCGGTCTGGGGACGCGAGACAGAGGCGACCGGCAGGGAGGGTTTGCGGGCATGCGCGACGGGCTCCCCCTGGTCACCGAAGACCGGCCAGTCGTCAGCGCCCCACGTGACGGGCAGCAGGTGCGCCACGCGGCCGAAGTGACCGGTGGATTTGAAGCCGATGAACCAGGCTTCTCCGTTGTCGAGTTCGACGAGGCCGCCTTGATGGGGGCTGCCGGGCGGAAGGACCTCGCGACGTTCATAAGGACCGTAGATGTTGCGCGCGCGCAGGATGGTCTGCCCGCCTTTTTCCACGCCGCCCTCGGGGAGCGAGAGGTAATACCAGCCGTTGCGCTTGTAGAATTTCGGGCCCTCGGCGACTGGCCCGCGATAGATCTCCACGCCGTCGTCGAGCAGGCGCGTGCCGTCGGCGCTCATCCTGTGCAGGATCAACGGACCGGCGCCGAGAACGCTGTGCACGAGGTAGGCCTGGCCGTCGTCGTCCCACAACGGGCACGGGTCCTCCCAACGGTCTACGCGCTTCACCGTCACCATCTCCGACCACGGCCCGGCGGGATCCGCCGCCGTCCACAGAAAAAGTCCCTCGTGCGGTGTGCAGACATAGAGATGGAAGCGGCCGTTGTGATAGCGCAGCGAGGGCGCCCACGTGCCTTGGGCATAGCCGGCCATGCGATCGTATTTCTCGTCCATCCCGAGGCGGTTGAATACCTGGCCGATGATTCGCCAGTTCACGAGATCGCGCGAATGCAGCACCTGGATGCCGACGAAATGGAAGTCCGACGAGATCAGGTAAAAGTCGTCGCCGACGCGGATCACGTCGGGATCGGAGTAGTCGGCGAAGAGGACCGGGTTGCGGAAGGTGCCATCGCCCTGGTCGCCCCAGGAAAGAACGGGCGCGGCCGGCTCGGCGGCGTGCAGGGCAGCGGTGACGAGACAGAGCGTTAAAAGTCGAAGACACCCCCCGGCGCCTCGCGCCACCTCTCTCGAAAGGGGACCCAATCCTGCGCCGGCGAAGGTTTGTAATCCCCTCTCGAGAGGGGGGGCCGAGGGGCGGTATGTGTTAAGGGCGAATTTCATGCGTATTCAAAGGGGCGCGACGTAGTGATCGGGGCCGCCATGGGCCTGCCAGTGTCGGCGGACCTTGATGACGCCGACCCACGCCAGGCCGTAGAGTGCGGCGAGCATCAGGTTGACCAGGCGATAGGGGCCGAGGACGACTTCGCCGAGGAACGGCACCGTGAGCACGTGGCTCCAGCCCTTGAGCGCATCGAGGATCCAGCCGGCGGCGGGGCTGATCACGGCTGCGATCAACAGCGATTGCACGATCGTGTTGGCGCCGGCGAGCTGGCTGTAACGCTGCGGATGGAAGACCTCCTGCGTGAGCTTGAGCTGCGCGAGCATCACGATCCAGAAAGCGATCCCGGTCACGAGCGACGAGACGAAAAAGGACTTCGGACCGACCACCAGAAAGAACGACAGCCCGTAGCCAAGCGTGATCAGGACGAGCCCGAGACGGAGCACATACATCGCCCCCCGCGAATCGACGAGCCGACCGATCGGATAGGCGATAATGAGCCAGGCCAGCGACGGCCAGGAAAGCATCGCGCCCACCTCGGTGAGGCTCATGCCCAGTTCGTGTTGCGGAAAAAAGATGATGAATCCCGATAGTCCCAGCAGCGCCCCGTAAAGGCACACGCGGATAAAATACGTCCACAGGTAAATCGGATACCGGTAGGACTCGGTGACGAAGATCCTGGTCGCGCGGAAGAAGGCGCGCACGCGCGACGGCTTTGGTCCGGCGGGAACGGCGTCGCCGACCGACGGATACGTTCCCTCCTTCACAAACCAACAGATCGCCGAGAACGCCACGAGGTTGAGCAGCGCGATGCCGATGAAGATCGGTTTGCTGTGCGTCTCGGTGTGTCCGAGCAGCCAATACGTGATGATGAACGTGCCGCCGGCGCCGAAGAGCCGGAAGAGCGCAAGGAAGCGCCCCATGTGGGTGTCGGGGACGACGTCGCGCAGGAGTCCGAAAAAGGTCACGTTGACGACCGTCTGCACCGACCGATACAGCACGACGAGGATCGCGAAGATCAGAATCGTCGGGTGGATGGGCAGGGAGTTCAGCCAGTTGCCGAGGCCATCGAGGCGCAGGGTCCAGTTGGCGAAATCCGGCGCGAAGGGCGTCAGCGCGAGGAAAAGCGTTGCCAGCGGCGTCGCCCAGAACAGCAGCGGGATGCGTCGTCCCCAGCGTGTGCGCAGCCGGTCGGAGTAGTAGCCGACCGGCGGCATGATGAGGAGCTGCAGCACGGCGTTGAACGAACCGACGATGACGGCGATCTCTTTGTCCGAGGCGCCGTGGAACTTCAGGAGGACCGGCAGGAGCTTCGGCTCGAGCATGTCGATCAGCGTGAACACGACCTCGCCTGCCAGCAGCCAGGCGAAGACAGCGCGCAGGCCGCCTGCGGAGTAGGTGAGCGTGCCCGCGCGGTAAAGGGGAGCAGGGCGGGCGACCGCTGAGGCCGGGAGGGTGGGTGGGGTCGCAGACATGGGAGAAAGCCGCGGGGTAGGCAGCGCCGGGCTAGAACTTTCCCAATCGCGTCGCGCGGCCAACCTTCCCGGCACTTTCCGCGTAAAGAGAACGGCGGCTGCCGCCGGCCGCGTTTGAGGGCACCGAGGAGGGTTTAGCCGGAGCGATGCGATCGTAGGAGCGTGCTTGCGCCATCTCCTGGGAGCGCGGGCGGCCCGCGCTCCCAGGGGCCAGTCTGTGACTGGCCCGGGTCCGGTCGGAGACCGGACCTACTCCACGGTCGTTTCTTCCCAGCGATCAGCGCGGGTCGGTCGTGTCGGTTGCGGCGGCGGTGGATTCGGCGTCGACGCCTTCGCCGGTGATGTCGAAGTGACCGGTCAGACGGATGTCCTCGGAGGAGGCGCCGGCCATCACCGTGAACCGGCCCGGTTCGACGACCCACTCCTCCGCGCGGTTGTAGAGCTCGAGGTCACGGGGCGTGAGCGTGAAGCTCACCGTGCGCGTTTCTCCGGGCTGGAGGTGAATCCGCGAAAACCCGCGCAACACCCTTTCGAACGTGATCACGCTGCTGTAGTCGTCACGGAGATACAGTTGCACGACTTCGTCGCCGGCGCGCGGGCCCGTGTTGGTGACGTCGAGGCTCACCGCCACCTGCCCTTGCGGACCCTGCCGGTCCGGGGTGATGCGAAGGTTGGCGTAGGCGAAGGTCGTGTAGCTGAGGCCGTGACCAAACGGATAAAGCGCGCCCTCGACCTGGCCGCCGTCCTTGCCCTGGGAGCCCGGGTGCGCGGGAAAGTTGAAAGGAATCTGTCCGGCGCTTTTGGGAAAGGTGACCGGCAGGCGGCCGGCGGGGTTGTAGTCGCCGAAAAGGACGTCGGCGAGCGCGTCGCCGCCTTCCTCGCCCTGCAACCAAAGCTCGACGATGGCTGGAATCTTCCGGGCGGCCCAGTTGACGCTGAGCGGGCGACCGTTGCTGAGAACAAGGACCACGGGTTTGCCGGTGGCGTGCAACGCCTCGAGCAGGGCCTGCTGATAGCCGGGCAGGTCGAGACTGATGCGGCTGGCGGATTCACGGCAGATCTCGTCGGTCTCGCCGAGCACGGCGATAATGACGTCGACATCGCGCGCGGCGGCGACGGCCTCGGCGATGCCGGCCTGCACGGCGGCGGAGGCCGGCTCGCGATAGACGTCGCTCTCCGGAAAGTGTTCGTCGATCACATCGACGCCGTTGGCGTAGCGCACCTCGACGCGATTGCCGAGTTTCTTGCGAATGCCGGCGAGCGGCGTGACGAAATCGAGGCGTTGCGCACCGTAGCGCGACCACCAGGCGCGCCGATCGCTGGCGAGCGGTCCGGCGACGAGCACGCGCCGCAGGTCCTTGCGCAAGGGGAGTACGTTGCCCTCGTTCTTGAGCAGCACAATCGACTCGCGAGCGGCGCGGTGGGCGAGTTCGAGGTGTTCGGGGGCCCGGACAATCTGGTCGGCGGACGCGGGATCGGTGCGGTAGGGCTGATCGAAGGCGCCGGTCCAGAATTTCACCCGTAGGATGTCGCGGACGCGGGCGTCGATCGTCTCCATGGAAAGCTTGCCCTCGCGCGCGAGCTGGCGGAGCGGCTCCACGTAGTCCTCCGGCGCGGTGAAATTCGTGCGGATGTTCAAGCCGGCGTCGACGGCCTGGCGAATCGCGTCAGCCGGCGTGGGTGCGACGCGATGCTTTGTGTGGATGAACTCCACGGCGGCGCTGTCCGAAACGACGTAGCCGCGGAACCCCCACTGCTCGCGGAGAATCTGGGTCAGGAACAGCCAGCTGCCCTCGACCGGGATGCCGTTGTAGTCGTTGTAGGACGCCATCACACCGAGCGCGCCGGCGTCGCGAATGGCGCGGCGGAACGGATGGAGGTGGAGCATCTGCACGTCTCGCCACGTGACCTGCGGATCGGTGCGCACGGCGCCGTCGCGTCCCCCCTTGGGCACGCTGTAGACGGCGAAGTGTTTCACGGTGGAGACCACGCGTTCGCTCTGGAGGCCGCCGATCTGGGCGAAGCCGTATTCGCCGACAAGATACGGATCCTCGCCATAGGTCTCGATTACCCGACCCCAGCGGGGATCGCGCGCGAGGTCGAGGACCGGGGAGTAGACGTTGGTGTAGCCGAGGACGCGGGCTTCGCGGCCGGTGACCCGGCCGATGCCAGCGACCAGCTCGGTATTCCATGTGCTGCCGACGGCGAGCTCGGGCGGAAAGCTGGTCGCTTTCGAATGGACGAGCCCGCGGATGCCCTCGTTGGTGAAGTCAACCGGGATGCCGAGGCGCGTCTCCTCGATGAACCAGCGCTGCACCTCGTTGATTGCGCGGGCGTGAAGCGACCAGGGCAGGTCGTGCACCGGATCGGCGAGGTTTTCGGTCCAGCCCGTGTTGCCGTTCATGTGCTCGTCGATGTTGCCGATGCCGTCCTTCCACAGCGCGGACTTCCATGCGGCGGTGGGCAACTCATCCTTCGCCACACGCGGGAAGCCGTAGAGCGTGACCATCTGGGCGGTCTTCTCCTCGAGCGTCATCCGCGCGATCAGGTCGTTGATGCGCTTCTCGGCGTCGAGCGAGCGGTCCTCGTAGGGATCCTTGGTGCCGTTTTTGTTGAAATCGATCCAGTCGCCGTGGTCGATGCCGGAGGGGGCGTGGTCGCGGACAAAAAACCCGGACTGCGCGGCGAGCGAGTTCGTGAGCAGGAGCGATGCAGCAACGAGAAGAAGGACGGGGCGGAGGTGCGGTCGGTTCATGAAAGGGGTGACGATCGAGGGATACTCAACGAGGCGAAGATGGCGCCATGGGGGTCGGGCTCCAGACCCGACATCACCACCACGCTTCGCCGGTGTAGGCGGGGCGGGGGAGCGTCCAGTGTCCGGCGGCGCGGCCGAGGCCAGCGAGCTCGTCTTCGAGCCGGCGTGCGCCGGGCGGGGGCCCGCCGAGATCGGGCACGGCGAGGCGCTCGCCGTCGCGCAGCGCCGACTCGTGAGCGATGAAACCGGGCACGTTGTAGCGGGCGGCCGCCCAGACGTGATTCGGGGGCAGCGCCCCGGTCGTGCAGGCGCGCACGAAATCGTCGACGAGAAACTGATGCGAGCCGTGATGGCCGCTGCCGAGACCCGCGAATTCGCGCGGGAGACGCCAGGTGGGGTGCACCGGCGCGAGACCCGAATGAAAATCGTGCTGAGTGCCGTCGGCCTGGGTCTTCGCGCGGGCGCGATCTTCGGCGCTGACCGGGGCGCAACGCAGCAGCGATGTCAGAGGCGTCACTTCGCGGTCGCGATTCACCCACACCTCCCCCTCGGGCTGCTCCTCGAAGCAGCCCTCGGTGCCGAAAAGACTCAGGCGCACCGAGCGGCCGCCCCAGTGTCCGACGCGGCGAAATTCGTTGATCCGGGCCATGCCGTCGTCGCTCGTGCGGAAGAGGGCGGTTTGGTTGCTGAACACGTTGTCCCAACGGTTGCGGCCGGAACCGAAGACGCCATCGTCGCTCCGGTCTGCCTGTCCGAGGCACGAGACGTGAGCGAGCCGCGCGCCGGTGACGCTCACGATCATGCTGGTGGTGTGGGTGGGGTAGAGCATGGGCGGCACGCCGGCGGTGCGCTTCCAGCCGGCGCCGCCGCTGTGCTGGTAAGCCTGGTAGAAACCGTGCGACATGTCGTGCATGTATTCGCCCTCGCCATACACGAACCGGCCGAAGCGGCCCTGACGCCACAGCTCCCGGCAAAAAATCGTCGATGGGTAATAGTAGCTTGTCTCGCCGAGCATGTAGGTGCGGCCGGTGCGGGTGACGGTGTCGACGAGGGTGCGCATTTCGTCGAGCGTCATGGCGGCAGGCACGGCCGAATAGACGTGCTTGCCGGCCTCAAGGGCGGCGATCGCCTGCGGGGCGTGCAGCCAGCGCTGGGTGAAGATCGCGACGGCATCGCAGTCGCTGGCAAGCAGCTCCTCGAGCGACGCGTAGGTTTCGGTGATTCCAGCGCGCGCGGCCTCTTCGCGGCGCCGGTCGGGCAACAGCTCCGCAAGGCTGACGGCGCGCACGGCGGGATGGGCTTTGAAGAGTGGGAGGAAGACGCGGGCAAACGCGCCGGCGCCCAGGATGCCGAGCTTGATCGAATTCACGGGAGGGAGGGGTTGCCTGGTGGAAAGCCGCCCGGCGGCGGTGGCGGCCGGGGCGCGATGGATGGAGCGAAAATTACAAAGGGCCGCCAGTGCTGGCGGCCCTTGTTTGCCCTACGTCACTCGGAGCGAAGCTGGCTAGAAGCTCAGAGTGTTCGTGAGGATGAAGACACGGCCGTCGATCGCTTCGTTTCTGAATTCAATCCATTCATAGTCCGGACCGTCGATGTTGTTCACGGCGCCCGTCGGCTTGGGGCCGTGCTCGTCGAAGACGTTCTTGATGTTGAGCTGGATCGTCCAATTGATGTCCTTCGTGAGGCGGCGCTTGTAGCTGATGAACGGATCCACGATAAACTCTTCGTCGCCCTTATAGGGACGGCTGCCATCGTAGGCGCTGCTCGCCGTTTTGTAGTAGCCGATGATCGGGGCGCTGGCCCAACGCACGCTGGTGCCCAGGCGCAGGCCCTTGAGCGGATGCGCATTGTCAAACGCGTAGGCGCCGGTGAAGCGCGCGACATATTTGTTCGACGGGAACTTCTGCAGGCCCTCGCGGGCCGTCATCAG
>DASWVO010000113.1:0-7383 GCA_036406235.1 Opitutaceae bacterium | reverse complement strand
CGCGCCACCATTGGCCCAAACCGTCAGCGTGCGGTAGTCGGACCGGTCAAGCGGCAGCATCCAGTTGCCGAACATGGAGCCTGTCCACGGATTCGCATCCACCGCGATGGATTTCGTCGGCGAATACACGACTTCCTCGCTGTTCTCGTTCGTGGGCGTCCAGCTCCAGTTGGCCCAGACCCCCTGAAACTGGTTGTCGTAGATGACGAGTTCCTGCGGGTCGGTGATGACGCCGCCGCCGGGCTCGAACGTGAGACGGTAGCTCACCTTCTTTCCGCTCCAGAAGTGGAACGTGAGATCGACGGCTTCGTTGGTCGTCTCGGCGAAGAACTCCTTCTTGATCGTGATGGTGTTGTCCGCGTAGTTCGGCTGATAGACGTCGCCGTACAGCTTGAACGCGGTCCAATTGGTCGGTCCGGGATAGGGAAAGTTCGGGTCAGCCACGTATCTGGCCTCCATCGTGGCGAGGACGTCGCCGTTGAACGCGGTGGGAATCACGAGGGCCCCGGACTTCGTGGCGGAGGCTACTCCGAGCGCGGGAGCCGCCTGGTGACGCACGAAGAACTTCCACGGCACGCCGTCGCTGAAATGGGCCGTCAGCACCGTCTTCTCACCGAAGGCACCTGAAGCGTAGGCCGCGAGCGCGCTGGCTTTGATCGTAAGCACACTGCCATTGATCTCGTAATCCGAACCGAGGACGAGCGGAGTCGCGCCATCGTCCAGCCCGATGAAGGTGTTACCGTTCAGGTTGAGATTGATGACCGCGTCCTGGAGTGGCGTTCCATCCCGCAGGAAGATCAAATCGCTTTCCGCCGTCGACGAGCGACCGACCGCGCTGTGCATCATGTAGTCGTAGATGTCGGGCACGTTCCACTGGAACGTGGAACGATTGAAGAAATTCCCGGCGTCCCACCACTGGTAGGTCATGCCTTTCGACCGGTAGTACGACATCGTGTGCTCGAAGAACTGCAGGGCCTCGCCGCGCTCGATCGCGCCGTTGAAGCCGCCGAAGCTAAGCAGACCGATTTCGCCCACGATCACAGGGATGCCCTTGGAGACGAGGGTGTCGTAAACACGGTCGATGCCTGATGTCGTCCACTCCTGGGCCACGCCCTCGAACTCCGTCACTCCCGTGATGTTCACGGCGAAGGGCCAGAAGCCGTATTCGTGAACGGTCGCGATGAGGTTGGGGTCGTTCAGCTCCGTGATCGTCTCGAGGAGTGCATCAAGAAACACCTGCCCGTTGTTCGTCACGACGCTGGGCAGCACGAGCGGGCGGGTGGCGTTGCCGCCGCCGGTGCTGCGCACAATGTTGAAGAAGGACGTGTTCAGCTCATGAAGCAGCGCGTTCTTGGTCGCATCATTCACCCCGTCGAACTCCGGCTCGTTGATGCTCTCGAAGTGGAGCTCTCGCGGATAGTCGCGGAAGCGGGGGGCGATCTGCGACCAGAGCGCGTTGAACTTCGCGAGCACGGCGTCGTGGTTGGTCGGCATGGCGCGCACCCAGCCCGAATCGTGGTGGAGGTTGAGCATCACATAAAGGCCGGCGTCGAGCGACCAGTCGACGACCTGCTGCACGCGATCCAGAAAGGCCGGATCAATCGTGTAGTCAGGGGCCGGGCCGACGCGGCCGCCGGTGTCCCATGTCACGGGAATTCGGATACTCTTGAACCCCTGGGCCTTGATCTGCTGGATGAGCTCCTGCGTGGCGAGCGGGTTGCCCCAGGCGGTTTCGTTGGGCGTGGCGTCGAGCGTGTTGCCCAGATTCCAGCCGGGCTGCATCGCTTCGACGTAGGTCTGCATGGCCGTCTGGGCGGAGGCTGACGGTATAAACGAGAGCAGCCAGCACAACAGGGCGCCGGCGAGCAGCAAGGCTCGGCCGGACCTCCCCGCGCGCTGGCGCACGAATTCGAGGCCTCGCGCAGGGCGCGATAAGCCGGATGAAGACGACGGCGCCGCAGCGGCGGGCCGTGTAGTGGGTAGTTGGGGACGCAACATAGTGCTAGCGGAACGAGCGATCGTTTCGATTGACGGGGCGGTTATCGATGCGGCAGCCGGGGGGTGCTGCCACCGCCAGGATACAGGGCGGCGCCGATACCCTATCAGAGTTTGGTCCCGCGGACTTGTCCCAGAAACACGGGACAGAGGCGGACGCGTGCTCGCCAAGGATTCGGCGAAGCGTCGTGAATCAAGGAGTGCCGCCCCTCCTTGTTGCCGCCGAGCGCGAAAACGACACCAAGGTAGGGCCCGCCCGGAGGTCGGGCCCTACCCCAATCATCATTCGTAGCGCAGGGCGTCGATCGGGTCGAGCTGCGCGGCTTTGCGCGCCGGATAGTAGCCGAAGAAGACGCCGATCGCGATGCTCGAGCCCAGGGCCACGACGATCGCCGCCGTGGAGACGAGCACGGGCCACTTGAAATAATACGAGACGACCTGCGAGGTGCCGATGCCGAGAGCAACGCCGATCGCACCACCCAGGAGACTGAGTATGATTGCCTCGATGAGAAACTGTGCGAGCACGTCGCGGCCATGGGCGCCGACGGCAAGCCGGATTCCAATCTCGCGCGTGCGCTCGGTGACGCTCACGAGCATGATGTTCATGATGCCGATACCGCCGACGACGAGCGACACGCCGGCGATCGCGCCGAGGAGCACCGTCATGGTGCGCGAAGTGGCGGTGGCGGCCTCGGCGAGTTCGAGCTGGTTGCGCACCGTGAAGTCAGGTTCGCGGCCCTGGCGCCGCTGCGTCAACAGATCCGTCACATCTTGCTGAATACGCGGCATTGCCTCGGGCGACTGTGCCTGGATGGCGATCGAGTTGATACGGTCGCGGCGCGTGACGCGCTTCATCGCGCTGGTGTAGGGCACGACGACGACGTCGTCCTGGTCCTGGCCGAAGTAGTTGAACCCCTTAGGACTGAGGACGCCGAGGATTTTGAAGGGAAGGTTGCGGATGCGCAGGGTCTGGCCCACGGGGTCGATGCCGGGGAAGAGCTGTTCGGCGATCGTGTTGCCGATGACGCAGACCTTGGCGGCGCTGCGTACATCTGCTTCGGTGAAGACGTCGCCGTCGGAGAGCGTCCACGAGCGGATCGACAAGAAATCGGGCGCACTGCCCTGGACCTGCGTATTCCAGTTGAGTCCGTTGGCGAGCACTTGCTGGCGGTCGCGCACCTCGGGGCTGACGGCGACGATCCCGGCGACTTCACGGTTGATGGCTTCCGCGTCCTCGACCGTCAGCGTGCTGGCGGTGCCCCAGCCACCGCGCATGCCACCGGCGGTGAAGCTGCCGGGGAAAACGGTGACGATGTTCTGGCCGAGGCTGGCGACCTGGGCCTCGACTTGCGACTTGGCGCCGTTGCCTATGCTGACCATGGCGATCACGGCGCCGACGCCGATGATGATGCCGAGCGCGGTGAGGACGGAGCGCAGCTTGTTGCGGCGCAGCGCGCGAAGGGCGATCGTATTGGTGGCGAGGAGACGCATGCTGGAGAAAGTCCGAGGAAGAAAATCCGGCTGGCGAAAAGAGACGGGAGAGCGGGGGGGGAGTTGATGGATGTTCGAACCGGCGGGCTGTCGCCGCGCTCGATCCGGGCTTCGGGTTGGATCACTCCGCTGGCGCGCCGACGGTGGCGGTGAGTTTGGCCGCGGCCTCAGCGGCGAGGAGTTTTTCCATTTCCGCTCTCGCGTCGAGGCGCGGCGACACCTGCACGTCGCTGACGATGCGGCCGTCGCGCACGATCAGGTTGCGCTTGCAGTAGTGGGCAATGTCGAGCTCGTGGGTCACCATCACGATCGTGATGCCCTGCTCGTTGAGGCGCTGGAAAACGCCCATCACCTCGACCGAGGTCTTGCTGTCGAGATTGCCGGTGGGTTCGTCGGCGAGCAGGACTTGGGGGTTGTTGACGAGCGCTCGGGCGATGGCCACGCGTTGTTGCTGGCCGCCCGAGAGTTGACTGGGAAAATGATCCGCGCGTCCGGTGAGGCCCACGATCTCGAGAGCCTTCATGGCCCGCGCATGCATTTCGGTCTTGGGGATGCGCTTCGGGGCATAGAGCATCGGCAGCTCGACGTTTTCCAGGGCCGTGGTGCGGGAGAGGAGATTGAAGCCCTGGAACACGAATCCGAGCTTCTGGTTGCGGATGTCGGCGCGCTCGTTGCGATCGAGGTCGGAAACGTCGATGCCATCGAGGAGATAGCGCCCCCGCGTCGGCCGGTCGAGACAACCGAGCGTGTTCATAAGCGTCGACTTGCCGGAACCGCTCGCCCCCATGAGGGCCACGAATTCTCCGGGAAAAATGTCGAGCGAGTTGCCGCGTACGGCGTGCACCTCGACCTCACCGCTGTGGTAGATCTTGTGGACATCTTCGAGGTGGACGACGGGCTGCATGGGAGACGTCCTAGAAGCGCCGCGGACCGCCGCCGAAGGGATTGCTCGAAGGCGCCCGGCTCGGCGACGACGAATTGGCGAACGTCACGCTGGTGACAAGGGTGTCGTCCTCGCTGAGCCCCTCGAGCACCTCGGTCGTCGAGCCGTCGGTGATGCCGAGCTTCACCGTGACAGAATCGATCTTCAGCGCCGGGGGACGTGCGACGAGCTTGTAGACCGTGCGGGTGATGACGGGCGAGGCACCACCACCACCGCTGCGAGTGCGTCCCCCGAAACGCTCGGGCACCTCGACGCCGCGCTCGGCCGCGAGTTGGCGTACGCGAGCCATCACGTCGGGCGAAGGCGGCCCGCTGCCCGGCGTAAACCCGGCCTCTCGCATGATGGCGCGGAACTGCTCGCGCTGGTCTCCGGCGGCGGCGGGAGGCGTGGCACTTGCACCTTCGAGCTTGGCGCTGGCGGCAGCGAGCGGGGGAGGCAGGAGGCTCTCCGGAACCCGCGCGCGCAAGGCGGCGTTGGGGATCCGTAACGCGTTTTCGCGCCGCGCGACGACGATGGCGACGTTGGCCGTCATCCCAGGTTTCAATTTCAAATCCTCGTTGTTCACGTCGATGATCGTCGAGTAGACAACGACGTTTTGCTGTGTGACCGGCAGATTGCGGATTTGGGAGACGCGCCCGCGGAACTGCCGGCTGGGAAAGGCGTCGACGGTGAAGTTCACGGGCTGGCCGAGCTCGATGTTGCCGATGTCGGCCTCGGCGACGGCGGCATTGATCTGCATTTTGGCAAGATCATTGGCGATGGTGAACAGCGTGGGTGCGTTGAGGCTGGCCGCGACCATCTTGCCGACCTCGGCGAGACGGTCGATGACGATGCCGTCGATGGGCGAGGAGAGAGTGCAACGCGAGAGATCGACCTTGGCGTTATCGACCGAGGCGCGGCGCGTGAGGAGCTGGGCCTCGGCTTGTGCGAGCAACGCCTCGGCCTGATCGAGCTCCTGTTGCGAAACGAGATTCTTGATGCGCAGCTCGCGGACGCGTTCGGTATTGAGCCGGGTGAGGGTGTAGTTCGCCTGAGTGGAAGCGAGGTCGGCCTCGGCGGAGCGCAGGCGCGACTCGTAGGTGGCCGGATCGATCCGCGCGAGAACGTCGCCTTTTTTCACCGGCGTGTTGTAGTCGACGAGCACCTCTTTGATCTGACCCGAGATTTGCGAGCTGACGTCGGTCGTGAGGACTGGCTGCAAATCGCCCGTGGCAGTGACCGACTGGACGATCTCGCCCCGCGTGACTTTCACGCTGGCGACCTCCGGGGGTTTGGCCGCGCCATTGCGGAAGTAATACCAGCCGCCCGCAGCGACGAGAATCACGACAACGACAAGCAGTGCTTTCGAGCGTCCGGAGGATTTGGCCATACGATGAAGCGGTGTGTTTGAATGCGCCGTGGCCGCAAACCAAACCTCGGAGAAGCGTCGTGGTATCCATAAGCAGGTTCACCGCCGGCACGGGACAGACGCGCTTCGCGTCGCGACAGTTACACCGGAATTTGGAACCGCACGACCTCTGTTATCTTGTTGCGAGGACCCGGCGGGCGGCGTTGCTTGGCCGGCGTTCTCGATCTTCATGCGCTTTCGTCGTTACTGCTCTCTGGTTTTGGTGAGTTGGTTTCTGGCCTCGGGCGCGGCGCTGCGCGCGCAGACGCCCACGCCGCAGCTCGTACCCGAACCGCGGGAGTTCGACTTCTACGCCCGCGGCCCATATCGGGGCACGCTGCCGCGGCCGGCGGACCTGCTCGGCTACGCGCCCGGTGACTTCTACGCGAATTACGGCGCGATCGAGAGAGTACTGCGCGACTACGCGGCGAAGAGCGACCGCGTGAAGCTGATGGAGATGGGGCGCACGAACGAGTTTCGCACGATGTATTTGCTGGCGATCTCTTCGCCGGGAAATCTCGCGCGGCTCGACGCGATCCAAGCCGCCAACCGCCGGCTCGCCGATCCGCGGGCGGCGCTCAACCCCGGCGAACTCGACACGCTGCTCAAGCGCCAGCCGATCATTGTCTGGCTGAGCTACAACATCCACGGCGACGAGGCTGCCGGCACCGAGGCGGCCATGCAGGTGCTTTACCAACTGCTCGACGGGAATGACCCAGTGTTGAACACCGCGTTGGAGAACGTGGTCGTGTTGATGAATCCGTGCCAGAATCCGGACGGCCGTGAACGCTTCGTCACGTGGGCCAATGCCCATGGTATTGGCCGGCCGGAGACATTTGCCTACGAGAAGACGAATCCCTGGAATGTGCAGGGCCGCTACAATCACTACTATTTCGATCTCAATCGCGACATGCTGGTGAGCTCGCAAGTGGAGAGCCGCGCGGCGATGGCGGCATTTCTCGCCTGGAAGCCTCAGGTGTCGGCCGATCATCACGGTGAGACCAAGGAATACTTCTTTCCGCCCGCGGCGCTGCCCATCAACGCCAACCTCTCCCGGCTCGAGCTCGAGAAATGGCTCGAACGCTTCGGCCGTGGCAATGCCGCCGCGTTCGACCGGCACGGGTGGCTCTACTATGTGCGCGACGTGTTCGACGTGTTCTATCCCGGGTACTGGGACAGTTGGCCGGCGTTGCACGGCGCCACCGGCATGACCTACGAGACCAGCGGCGGCGGCAAGCTCGGCCGGAACCACCGGCGCGACGACGAGACGATCCAGACGCTGCGCAACGCGATCGCGAAGCACGTCACCGCGAGCCTCGCGACGATTGAGACCGCCGCAGCCAACCGCGTCGAACGCTTGCGCGCGTTTCGCCAGCACTTCGTCGACGCGCTCGCTGCCGGTGGACTGGGCGATGTGCGACAGTTCGTCGTGCCGCCGCCACGCGACGCCCGCCGTGCGGGCGAGCTCCTTTCGGTCCTGCTCCGCAACGGCATCGAGGTGCGCCGGGCCCGGACGGAGTTTACCGTGAAGGCATCGCGCGATTACCTCGGCCGCGAACCGCAGGAG
>DASWVO010000112.1:0-5544 GCA_036406235.1 Opitutaceae bacterium | reverse complement strand
TGGTTCACGATGCCCTTCATCGTCCCGCTGGCATAACCCAGCTCGTACGGGTCGGTGCGGTAGTCCGGGCTGAGGAAGATGTAATCCGGGGCAATCACAACGTAGCCGCGCTCGGCCAGTTCGCGGGCGTAGTGGGTATCGCCCGGCTTGTCGTCGGTGGCGACGTAGCGCCGGTACGTGGTCCCGTGCAGGCTCACGATGCCGGGAGTGCTCCGGTCCGGCCGCAGGCCGTGGGGAATGTAGAGATAGGCGGGCACGCGGTCACCGCGCTCCGATGCATAGGTGATGCGCTTCCACGTGTACTTTGGAGTGCGCTCTTCCTGAAGCACCTCGACGGCGACGGGTAGTTTGTGATCGATGCGGGGCAGCGGGCCCATCACCAGCTCCATGTTGGCGATAATGTGCCGCCGCCGCTTATTCCAGTCCGATTTGCCGCGGACCTCGCGCCTTTCGCCGCGGCGGTCCAGGTAGTAGAGGAGGTCCTGTTTGTCCTTGTAGAACGGCGGGCGTGCGGAGGGCGGCGGCACTGCCAGGGCCTGCGCGCCGGGCTGTCCCCATTCCCGCACCCGGTCTTCGCGGCGTGCTTCGACCGTCTTGTTCCTGGCCGCGTAGCCGTAAAGCGCCAGCGTGAGGGGCCCGCCGGTGGTCCGGTATTCCAGTTTGCCGAAGCGGCCCGCGAGCCGGATGGTTTCGCGCTGCACCACCTGCTCTTCCATCACTACCGTGTAGGTCCGCTCCGGCTCCAGGCTACTCGATACGATTCGCTGTCCGGGCGGGCGGCTTGTGTCGAATACGTACCGCGCGCCGGAAAGCTGCACCAGGCGGTTTGCGGCCAGCGGCGGAGGATTCTTCGGGTCCGGCAGGTTGGCTTCCAGAATTTCGAGCAGGTCCCGGCCGGTCAGCCGCACCGTCACCAGAAGCTGGTCGAACGGCCGGCTGCCTTCGATCAGGTCCACGACGTCCACCGTTCCGGCCGGTATGGGGATACCGCGATAGTGCATGCGGTTGTAGATCGCGATCTCCGTGCCGGCAGCGGCCCGCATGGCATCGGCGATCCAATTGGCCAGGCGCGCCTCCGTCCCGGACATGTCGAGAGCCTCCGGCGCGGTGGCCACGGGAGTCCTGCGGTAGGCCGTTGACGGCTCGCGGCGAGGTTGCGGTACGGCCTTCCAATTCCGTCCCTGCGCGGCGATCACGAGTTCCCGGGAGGCGGACAACATGCCCGACCAGGCGGGGGTTCCGTTCACCACTACCCGTAAGGACCGGGACGGGTCGAAGATCTCCGGGTCGGGAAAAGCGAGAGCTCCGCCACGTTCTCCAGGTCCAGCCGGAGACGATCCGCGGCTTCGGCGCGGGCTTTCACAACGGCCATCTTTCCGGGCTCGGCGATGCGGCGCACGTCCGTCCAATAAGCGCGCCCGTGCAGCGGTGTGTCCACCTCGAACACGTACTCGCGCGGGTGAGCCACACGCCGGTGTTTCACGAGCCACGCAAAGACCTCGTCGAGGCGCTTGAGGCCGCCGTCGTGGCCTTCTCCCGGCAGCATGTCGAGCCGCGCGTCGATTCCACGAGCGGAACGATGGATAAATCCGGGCATGCCGCTCGACCCGGTCGGCCGTATCCTCCATCAGAAACGGATTCGGGCTGATGGTTTGGGTCGCCCGGGCGAAGTAATCGACGCACTCGCGAAAATCCGAAATCGCATTTGCGATCTCCAGGCTCGCGCTGAACACTCCGAGCGCGCCGCCGATGATGCGCGAGCCCCTCTCGCCGGCCCGAAGCGCCTGCGGCGAGGGGTGCCAGAAGTTATTTTGCGTCTTTTGGCGCAACCGAACCGCGCCGGGTCCGAGGGTTACGCGGAGGGGACCGACTACCGAATATTGCGCTTCCCACGGAGAGTCTATGGAAAACGGCAAGTCGAAAGGCGGAGTCCAACCGGTCCTGCGACCCGGCAAGACCCATCTCCCCTCGTAAGTAGCACGCAGGTCGCCCACGCCCCAGACAGCCCAGGAACTTCGCCTCCACGATTGGCCGATACTGGAGAAGCCGCGGTCTGGACTGCGGACACTCCAAGAAAGCAAGTCCTCGCTGTCGATCCCGAGATCAAAAGGACTGGCTCGAATCCGGAAAGTTCGGCTCGCTTCGTAAGGAGCGAACCTGCCGGTCGCCGGAGCCTGGCCGCGCCCCAACGACTCATATCCGAACAGAAGGTTCAAAGAATGAGACGTTCGGACAAATTGTTCGTAGGAATCCCTCCCCAGGTCGATGAGGATCTCCGACCACGTTTTGACCGCCGTGTTGAAGGCCGGATCATAGCGTTCGGAAAGGTCCACTCGGGGCGGAGGGTATCGGAGAAATAGGTCGTTCTGACGGTCAGACGCCGATACGGCGGGGCCATCGTCTTTGGAGTGCCCGGTGCTGCGTGTGACGCTCTGCGCGGCGGCCACCAGCGCCGCCAGGCACACGCCCGAGAAACACCGCGTAAGAACCCTGTACATTGGACTACCTCCCGGTTTGAGGCGGCAGCGCCCCGGTCCGAATTCCGAGACGCCGCCGCCGAACAAGCTGACAAGCTACAAACGGTTCTCACGACCCATGCCAGCGGCCATCGTAAGAGAGTCGGTTACAACTCCACTCGCCGCGACTTCTTCGGTCCCGCCTAGGCGGCGCACGACCGGCGCCTCCAGCAGCAGTTGATCCACCAGCGCTTTGTGAGACGTAGGCCGCGCGCGGCTGCAATCGACGGCGACCGCCAGTTCGAGCTCCTTCTCATGCCGGAAATGTTGGGCTATGTCCTCCCACCGCTTGCGGTCGGCGGCTTCCGCTTCGAGCGATTTGACAGCCGCCTCCGCTTCGCGAACTTTCTCTCCGGCCCGGTGCTCCTTCCGCACCGCAATCGCCCAGGCCCAGCGGGTTTTGAACCGGCGAAAGAGGCGGGCCCCTTCGGCCCGGCCGACCTGCCAAAACAGGGCGCCGTTCAGGGCGACTACGAGAGTGATTACCAGCACGAGCATCGGAATCGTGCTTGCCTGCTGAAAATTCCCCGACCGCTGCATGAGTAGCGCCTGCGCGCGAGCCTCGCCCAGCAGCCCCAGGCTGACTACGTTAATGATTCCGATTGCGATCAGGAGCAACGCTCGCGCCTTCAGCGCCTTCCCCTGCTCAGCCGGTTCCGCAATCAGCTTACGCAGCGGTTCGTCGAGCGCGAAAATCGACATCGCAACGGCGACAGCCACCAACTTCGCTAGCAGGGATCCCTGTCTCAGGGACATGATGTAGGCGACCGCGCTGGCGTTGAACGCATACTCGGTTGCCACCGCGGAAACAAGCGCCACCATATACAGGAGCCAGAGCGAGATACTCGGATGCTCTTCTGCGAAACGCCGAACGGATTCTCCAAGTTCTTCGCTGCACACTTTCAGGCGTTCCCAATGAAAGTTTAGAGTGGCCGCTGCCGCCCGGGCTCGCCCGAGCCGGCGGTGACACTCCAACTCGAGCGCCCTCTGGTATTCATGCGCTTCGAGCGTAATCATCTGCTTAAGCTCTTCGCGCTGCTCCGCCGAGATCGGACCCTTGGTGGCGGCGATCTTGGCCGACACCGTGAAGCGCCACAGCTCCAGAATTCTTTCGTTGCCGAATCGAATCTCCATGATTGGAAACCTCCAGTAAACACTTGCGTTGTATGTCAACGCGCCAATCAACCCGCGACCTACCGCACCGCGACCATGAGCGAGTCGGATTCGAGCCACACCGGCCGCTCAATTCTCTGCCACCGCCACGGTCGTCCGATGAGGAGGGAGATGTGCGAAATAGCTGTCAAAGTTTTCGAGGACACCCCCCAGCGTTGTCACCAGTCGCGCCCAGAACGAACGTAGGGTGTCCCGGCTGTTCGGTCCCGACTGCACGCTGCCGATCGGAATATCAGAGAGCACAAAGAACACGCGCGTACCGGCCAGACTTTCGCGCGTCCACTGATGTGCCGACACGACCCGCTGGACGCTCGCCGCCACCGTTCCCGCTTCAAACCGGGTCTTTTCCAAATTGACAGCGGCGTCCCGGCTCTCGAGAGCGCCGGTGAACAAAACTAAGATCACATTGCGGCCGTCGCCACGATGGATTCGATTAAAGGCGCTCAGGATCGATGTGCTCTTCGCCGGCGCGTGAGCCTCCCCAAGGAGCCGGTGGACGGCCGCCACGAATCGCACCCGAAATTCCTGCCGCTTCTGGCGGTATTCAAGATCCTCGGCCATGCCTGCTCCCTTCGGCAGAACTGGCAGGGCGTCCCGAAATACCGGAGCCGAATCTTCGGTGTGATCGTGTAGCCCGTAGATCTCGATTTGCCAGCCGTCCGCCAGACTAGGCAGAAGGTCGTTCTGCGCCATACCTTCCCAGATCTGCCGCTGCACGGAGGTCACAGACGGCGAAAGATCGAAATAGATCTGACAGATCACTTGGGGCGCCGTCCGGCCAGCCGCGGCCGCGTTCGGCTCCGCGAACGCATCGCAACCGGTTGTCGCCACCGCCGACGCAACCATCGCCAATACCAACCAATGTCTGCTGATCATCGTGTATTCCTCTCTATGCAACCTATGCATTGGTTCTGGAGATTTCTCGCAACGAAATCTGTCGCCGTTTCAGGCAGGCTTAGCCAGAGACCGGATGCTAACGCTGGCGGGAGCCATTCTCCGGACCGCCGAGGCCCTCGCCTTTTCATGGCGATAGGTGGCGAGCACATACTCCCGGATGTTCGCGGTGCGCGTTTGATGGGCCGCGCGCAGCTGCTCGGCTCGTGCCGCGGCTTCCTCTCTGCGAACGGCCAGCATTCGTCGAAAGCTCTGCCGGATGGCAAAGATCTGGCTCGTGTACAAGGCAGCAAACAGAACCCCGACACCCCACGCTGCCACTTCGGACACATAGCCCATCCGTAGGGCTAAGCTCGCCGTAGCCGCTCCCAGAGCTGCGCCGAGCAGAGCGTGCCGAACCCGAGCCCCGAAGTCCGGCTGGGCGAGCCAATCGTCGTCAGTAACCCGCCGCGTCGGTACGCGAGGCGTTGGGCCGGACAAGCGCATCTCCACCGCGTCCAGACGGGCCGCAATCAGCCTTTCAAAGGGCTCGTCGTGCAGAGAATGCAGGCCGGCCTCCGCCCCCCGCTCCCGCGCGAGCTCGAGCAGCTCTTCCGTCACGCCCGACAGATAGAACTCGGTAATCTTCTTGAGAACCTGACTCCGCATGTAAAAGATCGCCTCCCGATTCCTAATGCCGTTGGGGACGCCAAAACTCGCAACGAAGCCAAAAAAAGTGCGGGCTGTTCAAGTGTGATGTCCGCTACTGCTTCAAAACCGGCATAGGAAACTGGTCACGACCTCCGCCAGTCGCGATTCAACTCAATCTTCTTATCACTTGTCTATTCAGTTCGCGTGCAGATCGGCTCGGTAATAGTCGCTGATGAACGCCTGAGCTTGACTGCCGCTTGCGACACAGGCGTATACACGGTCGATGGCCTTCCTCTGCGCGGTTCCGTCAGTGGTGACCGTCCGAAGGTTC
>DASWVO010000111.1:0-29266 GCA_036406235.1 Opitutaceae bacterium | reverse complement strand
GCGGCGATCGGTTTTGCGCTGAGCGGGGGCGCCTTTCTGGCGTTTGCTGCGGGCTGGCTGCGGGCGGGCCGGTGGCTGGG
Source organism: Opitutaceae bacterium (assembly GCA_036406235.1). Taxonomy (GTDB): domain Bacteria; phylum Verrucomicrobiota; class Verrucomicrobiia; order Opitutales; family Opitutaceae; genus DASWVO01. The sequence continues at coordinate 29,186 of DASWVO010000111.1, read as the reverse complement.
GGTGGCGTGTGGCGCGCTGGGCGCGGGCACGCTCGGCCTTTACGCGGTGGTGGCGTGGCGGGACATACCGTTGTTTGCGTACACGCCGGGCCAGGTGGCCTCCGGCCTGGGCTTCTCCGGGCGCATGTCGCCCAACGCCGCGCTGTCGTTTGCCGTCCTCGGGCTTGCCTTCATTTCGATGAGCGCACCGCGGCTGCGCCTGCAATGGCTGGGGCTGCTGGCCTCTTTGCTCCTGGCGGTGGCGTTCATGGCGTTCTGCGGCTACGTGACAGGCCTGCGCGAGGCGGCGGCCTGGTGGCGCTACACGGGCATGGCGCTTCACACGTCGGTGGCCTTCATGGCGGCGGCGGCCGGGGTGTTGGTGTGGGTGGTCCGGCGTGCACCGCTGGAAGACGCGCCGGTGGTGCGCTCGCTGCCGTTTTTCGCGACGGCGGGCGGCGTGATCCTCGTGATGGGCCTGGTTTCGTTCATCACGAGCGTGCTGCAGGAGGAGTCGGCGAAGGCGGTTACGCGGCGCTGGGAGGTGCAGGCGGCCCTCGATCATTTCATCGCGCCGATGGCGCGGCTGGACACGGCGGTGCGCAATTTTGTGCTGACCGGCGAAGGCCGGTACGTGGAACGCTACGAAACGCACCGGCGCGACATCGAGACGCAACTCGCCTCGCTGGCGCAGCTGGCGGCCGATGCCCCGGCGCAAGCGGCCCGGGTCGACGCGCTGCGACCGCTGGTGGCGCGGCGTTTTGCCGTGAACGAGGAGATGCTGCGCGCGCGCCGCGCCGGGGGCGTCGCGCTGGCCACGGGGGTGATGAACCGTCAGCCTCCCGAAATCGCCGCCGGCCTCGGCCGGTTGATCGATGAATTGCAGCAGGAGGAGACGCGGCTGCTGGCCGAACGCGAGCACGAGACGAGCCGGCGGCTGCGGACGATGCGGCTCACGCTCGGCGCGGGCATGCTGCTGACGGCGAGCCTCGTGGCGGTGGCGTTCCATCTGCTGCGCCGCGCGCAGTCGGCTTTGCGGGAGGCCAACGTCTCGCTCGAACGCCGCGTGGCGGCGCGCACGCGCGATCTCGAGCAGAGCAACGCGCGCCTGACCGAGAGTGAGCGCAGCTGGCGCTTTCTGGCCGATGCGATGCCGCAACTGGTGTGGACGGCCCGGCCCGACGGCGAGGGCGAAGCCGTCAATCGCGGCTGGGAAATCTATACGGGAATGTCCGCGGGCCAGGCGCAGGGCGCGGCCTGGCTGGAGGTCGTGCATCCCGACGACCGGGCGGCATCGATGGCCGGCTGGGAGGAGATGATCCGTACCGGGCAGCCCGGGAGCGGCGAAGCCAGGCTGCGTCGCGCGGCCGATGGGGCGTATCGCTGGCATCTGTGGCGTGCGCGGCCCGAGCGCGACGCGACGGGGCGGATCGTGCGCTGGGTGGGCACGAGTACCGACATCCACGAGCAGCGCAGCCTCAGCGAGGCGCTCGAGCGCCGCGTGGCGGAGCGCACCGCCGAGCTGGCCGCCGCCCAGGCGGAGCTGCAGTCGGTGAACCGGCTGCAGCGCGCCGTGCTCGACGGCACGCGGTTCGGCATCATCGCGACCGACCGGGTGGGCGTTATCCAGGTTTTCAATACCGGCGCCGAGCGGATGCTGGGCTACGCCCGCGAGGAGCTGATCGGCCGGGAGACGCCGCTGCGGTTTCACCAGCAAGGGGAGATCGCGGCCCGGGCGGAGGAGCTTTCGCGCGAGCTGGGCCGCCGGGTGCGGCCGGGCTTCGACGCGGTGGTGGCCCGGGCAGGCGGAGCGGGCGCGGACGAGCGGGAGTGGACGTTCATCCACAAGGACGGCTCCCGCGTGCCGGTGCTGCTGAGCGTCACCGCGTTGCGCGACGGCGGCGGCGCGGTGCAGGGGTTTCTGGGCGTGGCGGTGGATCTGTCCGCCCGCAAGGAACTGGAAGCGCGTATCCAAAAAATCGCTTCGCACGTGCCGGGGATGGTTTACGAATATCGCCGCTGGCCCGACGGGCGCGGCTGCGTGCCCTATGCCAGCGAGGGTATTCGCGAACTCTTCGGCGTGTCGCCCGAGCAGGTGCGCGCGGACGCCCGGGGGACCTTCGATCCCGTCCTGCCGGAGGACATCGACCGGTTGAGACGGTCGATCGACGAGTCCGCCGCAACGCTCCGGCCATGGCGTTGCGAGTTTCGGGTGCAGCTGGCCGGAGGTCCGGTGCGCTGGCTGCTCGGGCATGCCACGCCGGAGCGCGAGGAGGATGGCGCCGTCGTCTGGCACGGCGTGGTTACCGACATCAGCGAAAGCAAGCGGGTGGAGCAGGCCTTGCTGGAGTCGGAGCAGCGCCTGCGCCTCGCGAACGAGTCGGCCGGCCTGGGCGTGTGGCAGTGGACCGTCGAGACCGACGAAGTCGTCTGGGACGCCGGCATGCATGCGATCTACGGACGCCCGGCGCAACCCGGCGTGCCGTTGACCTACCGTGACTGGGCCGAGGCGGTGGTGCCGGAGGATCTGCCCGAGCAGGAGGCCAGGCTGCGCGAAACGCTCAAGCAGGGCGGTCGTGGCGAGCGCGACTTCCGAATCCGCCGGCCCGACGGGGAAATCCGCTACGTCCACGCCGCCGAAAGGGTGCTCGCCGATGCGGCCGGAAAGCCGCGGGCGTTCATCGGTATCAACTTTGATGTGACGGCGCAGAAACTCGCCGAAGCCGGCGCGCGGGAGTCGCGCGAGCGGCTGGCGACCGTGTTCAATACGCTGGCCGAAGGCGTGGTGCTGCAGGACCAGGGCGGACACATCCTCGAATGCAATCCCGCGGCCGAGCGTATCCTCGGGCTCACGCGCGGGCAGATGGCCGGCCGCACGTCCGTGGATCCGCGCTGGCGCTCCGTGCATGCCGACGGCTCGCCGTGGCCGGGCGAGAGTCACCCCGCCATGGTGACGCTCCGGACCGGCGAGCCGCTGCGCGACGAGATCATGGGGGTGCACAAGCCCGACGGCTCTCTCACCTGGATCTCGATCAACAGTGAACCGGTTCGCGACGCCGCGGGCTCGGTGTTGGCGGTGGTGTGCAGTTTCGTCGATACGACGGAGCGGCGCCGCGCGGAGGAGGCCCTGCGCTCGAGCGAGGAGCTTTTCCGCAACGCCTTCGAGGTTTCGCCCCTGGGCTTCGGCATGACGACGCTCGACGGGCGCTGGGTGGAGGCCAACCAGGCGCTCTGCCGCATCACCGGCTACTCGCGGGATGAGCTGCTCGCGTTGCGGTGGCAGGAGATGAGCCTCCCGGAGGAGCTCCCGCCCGATCAGCACGAAGTCGAGGCCCTGATTCGCGGCGAGAAGGCGCTGCACAGCGTGGAAAAACGTTACCGCCGCAAGGACGGGTCGCTGGTCTGGGTGCGCGTCGTGGGCACCGTTGTCCGCTCACGAGAGGGGCAGCCGCTCTACGGCGTCGCCCATATCGAGGACATCACGGCGCGCAAGCAGGCCGAAGCCAGGCTGCGCGCCTTCGCCGAGCGGCTGCAGGAAAAAAACCACGAGCTGCAGGAGTTCGCCTACGCGGCCTCGCACGACCTGCAGGAGCCGCTGCGCAAGATCCAGGCGTTCGGCGACCGGTTGCAGCGCGTCGCCGGGCCGCGCCTGGCCGTGCAGGAGCTGGACTACCTGGACCGGATGCGCGGCGCCGCCCGGCGGATGTCGGCGCTCATTTCGGCGCTGCTGGCGTATTCGCGGATCAATACCGAGGCGCGCGCCTTCGAGTCCGTGGCGCTGGGGGCGGTGGTTCGCGCCGTGTTGCAGGACCTGGAGCTGCGGCTGGAAACGACGCAGGGGCACGTCGAATATGGCGAGTTGCCCGTGGTTTCCGCCGATCCCACGCAGATGCACCAGTTGTTTCTCAATCTGCTCGGCAACGCCCTGAAATATCACCGTCCGGGGGTTCCGCCCGATGTGCGCATCTCGGCGCGCGCCATGATGGTCGAGGAAGCGGGGACTCGCGGGTGGGAGATCGCCGTCGAAGACAAGGGCATCGGTTTCGAGCCGCAGTATGCGGAGACGATCTTTGGGGTGTTTCAGCGGCTGCACACCCGCGAACAATACGAGGGCACCGGCGTGGGGCTGGCGATCTGCCGGCGGATCGTGGAGCGCCACGGCGGCCGCATCCGCGCCGAGGGCCGCCCCGGCGCGGGCGCGCGTTTTGTCTTTACCCTGCCCATCAACGCCGTTTCCGAAACCCGACCTTGATGCGGCCCGAACTCTCTCTAGCGTCGTCGCCACACCCTGTATTTCATGAAACCCGCGCCGCAGCTCGCCCGCCCGATCGTGATCCTGATGGCGGACGACGATCCCGATGACCGCCTCCTCGCGCAGGAGGCCATGGCCGAGAGCCGGTTGCGCAATGACTTTCGTTTCGTCGAAAACGGCGTCGAATTGCTCGATTATCTCAACCGGCGCGGCGCCTATGCCGACCCCACCGCATCGCCCAAGCCGGGTTTGATCCTGCTCGACCTGAACATGCCCAAGATGGACGGACGCGAGGCGCTCCGCCAGATCCGCGCGGATCCGGAGCTGCGATCCATCCCGGTGGTCGTGATGACCACCTCGCGCGAAAAAACCGACATCACCCGTGCCTACCAACTCGGCGTCAATTCCTTCATCGTGAAGCCGGTGACGTTCGAGGGCATGGTCGAGGTAATGAAGGCCCTGGGCCGATACTGGTTCGAGATCGTCGAGCTGCCTTGAGCTGTACCTTGCGATCGTCGGGGGCCGCGGAAGTCCGCCCGCCCCGGCAGGGCCGGCGGCCGCCGGACCGGCCGGACGGTGCCGGTGCGCCGGCTGGTGAGTGAACATGCTCCCGCCGCTACCTTGTTTCCATCCTTGGCGTAGGGCGCTTTCCATGCCTTTGCTGGTGGCCACTTAGAAACGCCCGCATGTCCGCCGCGCCCTTGCATGTCTTGATGATTGATGACGATGAGGAGGACTACCTCATTGCCCGTGGGCTCTTCGGCGAGAGTGGTCGTCCGGTCGAACGCTTCGAGTGGGCCTCGAGCGCGGCCGCGGGCTTCGCGCGGCTGGAGGCGGCGCGCTTCGACGTCGTCCTGCTCGATCAGGCCCTCGGCCGCGAGCAGGGGCTCGAGGTGATGCGCCGGGCGATCGCGTCCGGCGTGCGCAGCCCGTTCATCTTTCTGACCGGAAAGCAGGAGCCGGCCTTCGAGTCGGTCGTCCTGCAGGCCGGGGCGGCCGATTACCTCGTGAAGGGCCAGCTCAGCGCCGCCTTGCTGGACCGCACGCTGCGCTACGCCGTGGAGCGTGCCCGCATGGAGGAGGCGCGTCGCGAGACCGAGGAGCGCTTCCGCCTCATGGCCAACGCCACGCCCGCGCTGCTCTACGTCACCGACGAGGCCGGCCGCGGGGTTTTCTTCAATCAGAGCTGGCTCGACTTTCGCGGCCGCAGCCTGGCCCAGGAGTGCGCGCTGGACGGGACGGCGCGCATCCATCCGGAAGACCAGGCCCGCGCCAACGCCTGTTTTGTCCATGCCCGGCACCAGCGCCACCGCTACCAGGCCGAGTATCGGCTGCAGCGCTACGACGGCGAATATCGCTGGATGCTCGACACCGGCCTGCCGCGCTACCAGGCCGGGGCCGAGTTCGCCGGCTTCGTCGGCTCGCTCGTCGACATCACCGAGCGCAAGCGCTACGAGGAGGACCTCGCGCATGCTCGGGACGAGGCGGTTCAAGCCTCCCGCCTCAAGTCGCAATTTCTCGCCAACATGAGCCACGAGATCCGCACCCCGATGAACGGCATCATCGGCATGGCGGGCCTGCTCCTCGACACCGAACTCGCCCCCGAACAGCGCGAGCTCGCCGAAATCGTCCAAAAAAGCGCCGACGCACTCCTCGGCGTGATCAACGACATCCTCGATTTTTCGAAGATCGAGTCGGGCAAACTCCAGGTCGACGCCCTCGAATTCGACCTGTACACGCTGGTCGAGGATGCCCTCGCTCTCCTCGGCGAGCAGGCCCACGACAAAGGTATCGAGCTGGCCGTCGAATTCACCGATGCCCTGCCCACGCTCCTTCGCGGCGATCCGGGCCGGCTGCGCCAGGTGATCATGAACCTCGTGGTCAACGCGCTGAAGTTCACGGAGCGCGGCGAGGTGCTCGTGCAGGTGCGCAGCCTCGAGGAAACCTCCGGGGTGTTGTCCTTCCGGGTCGAGGTGCGCGACACCGGCATCGGGATCACGCCCGAGGCGCGCGCCCTGCTCTTCCAGCCGTTTGTCCAGGCCGACGGCACGTCCACGCGGCGCCACGGCGGCACCGGCCTCGGCCTCGCGATCTCGCGCCAGCTGATCGAGCTGATGGGCGGCCGCATCGGCGTCGAAAGCACCCCGGGCCTCGGCTCAACCTTCTGGTTCGAGCTCTCGCTGCCCAAGGTCCTTGAAACCGCGCCCGTGCGCGCCGATCCCATCGGTATCCCTCGCGACACTACGGTGCTCGTCGTCGACGACAACCTGACGAATTGCCGGGTGCTGCTTGGCCAGCTCGCCCGGATGGAGGCGGCGGCCGACGCGGTGGAGAGCGCCCCGCTCGCTCTCGAAAGGCTCCGCGCACGCCGCGCCGCCGGCCGGCCCTACCGGGTGGCGTTGATCGACCGGCACATGCCCGAGGTCGACGGCCTCGCCCTCGCGCGCGCCATCCGCGCCGACCCCGAGCTGCGCGACACGAAGCTCGTCATGCTCACCTCCGCGAGCCATCTTGCCGAGTTCGAGGCCGTTCGGAGCGCGGGCCTCGACGCCTTCCTCGTCAAGCCGGCGCGCCGCGGACAACTCCGGCACTGCATCGCCCGCGTCTCCGCCGGCGGGGTGATGCCGTTCCCCGGCCGCTCCGCCGAGTCGACGGCGCCCTGGCGCGCGGGCCAGCTCCGCCTGCTGGTCGTGGAGGACAACTACGTCAACCAGAAGGTCGCCGCGCGGCACCTCGAGAAACTCGGCCACTCCTGCGATGTCGCCGACAACGGCCAGCGCGCCCTCGAGATGCTGGCGCTCCAGCAATACGATCTCGTCCTGATGGATTGCCAGATGCCGGTGCTCGACGGGTATGAGACCACCCGCCGCATCCGCGCCGGCGAGGTGATCAATCTCAACCCCCGCGTGCCGATCGTCGCGCTGACGGCCTACGCGATGGAATCGGACCGCCAGAAATGCCTCGCCGCCGGCATGGATGACTTCCTCGCCAAGCCGATTCGCTTCGAGGAATTACAGGCGGTCATCGAACGCTGCCTGCTGCGCACCGAGGCCGGCGCCGCCGCCGGGAGCGGCGAGGAGGACGTCGCGCCGGCCGGCCCCGTGGTGTTGGAGCTCGAGCAATTCGAGCACCTGCGCGCCCTCGAGGATGACGACCACCCGTCGTTTCTCGGGGAACTCGTCGACCTGTTTTTGCTCGAGACCCCGAAGCGCTTCGAGGAGATCCGCGCCGCGCACGCGGCCGGGGACACCGCGGCCCTCGCGCGGACCGCCCATACGGTGAAAGGCGCCTGCGCCAACTTCGGAGCCCGCGCCCTGCAATCCCTCTGTGCCCGGATCGAGGAGCTGGCGCGCTCCGGGCGGCTGACGGCGACGACCGACCCCATTCAACAGCTGGACGCGGAGCTCTCCCGCCTCGCAGCTGTACTCAACCGCCAGAAACAAAGGCTACCCCGGTGAAAATCCTGACCGTCGAGGACGACCGCGTCGCTCATCGCGTATTGAAACAATCCCTACTTCAGCTCGGCCACGAGGTCGTCGAGGCCAGCGACGGCGAGCATGCGCTCGACGTGCTGGCGCGCGAGCCCGTGCGCGTCGTGGTCAGCGACTGGATGATGCCCCGCCGCGACGGCCTCCAGCTCTGCCAGGCGATCCGCGCCCGCCCCGCCGCCGAGTATGTCTATTTCATCCTGCTTACCAGCCGCACCGCCTCGGTGGAGAACCAGCGCGAGGCGGCCGACGCGGGCGTCGACGATTTCCTCAGCAAGCCGCTCGACGCGAATGAACTCTGGATGCGCCTGCGCGTCGCGGAGCGTATCCTGAAATTTGCGACACAGGTCCGCCAGCTCGAGGAGTTCCTCCCGATCTGCTCCTACTGCAAGAAGGTGCGCGACGACCATAACTACTGGCAGCAGATCGAGAGCTACATCAACGAACGCACCGGCACCGATTTCAGCCACTCCGTGTGCCCGGATTGCTATCAGCGCGTTGTGATCCCCGAGATCGAGAAGCTGAAGGCCGGACAATCCCCCGGCACCAAGCCCAATGCCGAGCGAACGCATTGATCGCGTCGAGGAGCGCCTGGCCTGGCTCGAGCGGCATGTGGCCGAGCAGGACAAGGCCATGCTCGAACTCGCCGAGGAGGTTGCGCGGCTGCGCCGCGAGCTCGCCGCGTTGCGCGACCGCCTGCCCGGCGGCACCCCGGGCGAGGAGTCGTTCCCGCCCGACGAACGTCCGCCGCACTACTGAGCCCGGGCCGCAGGCGGGTGAGCCGTCCCGCCGAGCCGCGGACGAGCGACGGCTCAGCCGGAGCTTCGCCCTGCCTGCGCTCCTTCGGGGACGCGTATTTTCCCTCTCGATCTTCCGCTCGCTTGCAGGGGCACGGCTGAGCGCGTCACGTCGACCGCCGCGCCCGCGGCGCGGTTCGGCGCGCACGGTTCAGTCGACGTCGATCGCGTTGCCGCCTTCGCGTTTGTCGTAGCTGCGGAACGCAAACATCGTTTCGCTTTCGAGGATGCCGTCGTTCTTCAGGAGATGATCGGTGATGACCGTCTCGATCCGGTCGAGCTCGTTGCATTTGACGATCACCAGCAGGTCGTGGCGACCGGAGACGGAATAGACGTCGGTAACGTCCGGCACGCCGAGCAGCGCCTCGGCAATGCCCGTCACACGCTTGCGGTCGGTCTTCAACAGGACGATGGCGGTAGGCATGATGGCTCCAAGCTAGCTTCCGCGGAGTTCACTTAAAGGCCTATCTTGCCCGGCCGGCCACGGGTCCGCGTCGTGGTCAGGCGCGGGGAGGAGCCTCGGACCGCCACGTTACGACGCGCTCCTTCCCGGGGAAGCCCCAACGGCTTGACGCGCCCGCGTTGTTGCCGTGAACGTAGCGGCTTTTATTCCGCCGACGTCACCGACTCATGCCCAGAAAGAAGTCCGAGAAATCCTCCGACCAGCCCGAACTGCCGCTCACCGGCTCCACCCCCGCCGGCGAGTCCGCGCCTGAGAAGACCGGCGAAGCCGTCCCGGACGATCAGGCGGTGGCGCGGACGGAGGCCGGCACTCCGCCGCCTGCCGGCCCGGAGGGCGGCACGCCGACGCCGATGAATTCCCCCGACGCGCCGCTCGCACGCCACTACCGCACGTGGTTTCTCGACTACGCGAGCTACGTGATCCTCGACCGCGCCGTCCCGCATATCGACGACGGCCTGAAGCCGGTGCAGCGCCGCATCCTCCACACCTTGTGGGAAATGGACGACGGCCGCTTCCACAAGGTCGCCAACATCACCGGGCAGACGATGGCCCTGCACCCGCACGGCAACGCCTCGATCGACGCCGCGCTCGTGGGCATCGCGCAGCGCGGCTTCCTCATCGAGCCGCAGGGCAACTTCGGCAACGTCCTCACCGGCGACGGCCCCGCTGCGCCGCGTTACATCGAGGCCCGGCTCACGCCCTTCGCCCGCGACGTGCTCTTCAATCCGAAGACCACCGTCTGGCAGCTCAGCTACGACGGCCGCAAGAAGGAGCCCGTCACGCTGCCGGCGAAATTCCCCCTCGTGCTCCTCGACGGCGCCGAGGGCATCGCCGTCGGCCTCTCGACCAGGATCCTCCCGCACAACTTCAACGATCTCTGCCGCGCGGCGATCAATCACCTCCAGGGAAAACGCTTCCGCATCTTTCCGGATTTTCCGAGCGGCGGCATCGCCGACTTCAAGGAGTACAACGACGGCCAGCGCGGCGGAAAGGTGAAGGTCCGCGCCAAGATCGAGCAGCGCACCAAGTATCTGCTCGCCGTCACCGAGCTGCCCTTCGGCACCACGACCGAGTCGCTCATCGAATCGATCCTCGCCGCCAACGCCAAGGGCAAGATCAAGGTCAAGCACGTCGACGACAACACCGCCGACCAGGTCGAGATCCTCATCCACCTGCCGCAGGGCGCCGATCCCGAGCAGGTCATCCAGCAGCTCTACGTCTTCACCGACTGCCAGGTCTCGATCTCGCCCGCCGCGTGCGTGATCGACACGATTGAGGGCAACGACAAGCCGGTCTTCCTCGGCGTCTCCGACATCCTGCGGCGTTCCGTCGAGAAGACCGTCTCGCTCCTCAAGCAGGAACTCGAGATCCGCCTCGGCGAGCTCGAACAGCAGTGGCACTGGGATTCGCTCGAGCGCATCTTCATCGAGGAGCGCATCTACCGCCGTATCGAACAATCCAAGACGTGGGAAAGCGTGCTCCAGGAGATCCGCACCGGCCTCAAACCGCACGTGCGGAATCTCCGGCGGGAGGTCACCGACGACGACATTGTCCGGCTGACGGAAATCCGCATTAAGCGCATTTCGGCCTACAACCGCTTCCAGGCCGACGAGGCCATCAAGAAGATCGAGGCCGAGATGAAACAGGTGAAGCACGACCTGAAGCACCTCATCGACTACACCATCGCCTGGTTCGAGAAGCTCCAGGAGAAATACGGCAAGCCGCACAAGCGCCGCACGACCTACGACGAGATCGAGCAGATCAGTGCCGCCGCCGTCGTATCCGCGAATCAACGACTCTACGTCAACCGCGAGGAGGGCTTCATCGGCCTCAACTGGCGCCAGCACGAGTTTGTCACCGAGTGCACGATCCTCGACGACGTCATCTGCTTCATGGGCGACGGCACGATGAAGGTCGCCAAGGTGGCCGACAAGGTCTTCATGGGGCGCGACATCCTGCACGTCGCGATCCTCCCGAAGGACGGCGACAAGTCCTTCTACACGATGATCTATCAGGACAAGAAGAGCGGAAAGGCCTTCGCCAAGCGTTTCCAGGTCGGCGGCGTCACGCGCGAAAAACTCTATCCGCTCACCGCGAGCGAGGGCTCGAAGGTCGTCTTCCTCGACGTCGCGAAGAAGGAGGCCGACATGCCGAGGAAGGTGGAGGTCATCCTCAGCGGCCGCTGCTCGGCCCGGATCAAAGAGTTCGAGTTCGACCTCAGCGGCCTGACGGTGGGCAGCCGTAGTGTGAAGGGCATTACGGTGACGGCGTATCCCGTGCGCCAGGTGAAGCGGCGCTGAGCGCGGAATGTTGCGGCGCGGGAAAAAGGGCGGCCGTCGTGCCGCCTTTGTGCCGTCCCTTGGGGACGCGGCGCCCTCGCCGCGTTTCGCTGGCGGAGACCGCGGCGAGGGCGCCCGCGGCTAATTTCGGCCAGAGCCCGCGCTTCGCGGGCGGGCGTCACGGCTCGTCGTAGACGGCCACCAGCCGGCCGCCCGGCTTCAGCCAGCGGCTCACGAGGCGGCGTGCCCGCCCGGGGTCCCGGTGAAACAGCCCGACGCGCACCGCCAGCACGATGTCGAACCTCAGGTCGCCGGGGTCGAACGTCTCGAATGCTGCGAGGTGAAACGTCGCGAGCCCGGCCTTGATGTGAGATGCATTTCGCCGGACCGCCGCCGCGATCATCGCGGGCGAGCGATCGATCGCAACCAGGCGCCCGCTCGTCAGCTGCCGGCAGATCAGGTCGGCCGCGACGCCATGGCCGCAGCCGACCTCGAGGATCGTATCCGAAGCCCGGATGCGCATGCCTCCGACGATAGCCTGCAGCCGCGGGCTCATCCCCGGGGGTGTGCGGTGCCGCGAAACGGGGATGCGTGGTGGCGCGGGGCCATGGTGGGGGTTGGGCGGCGCGCCTCGAGGGTCAGAGCGCCTTCGTGAAGAACGCGCTGTTGGGATCGTCTTGGTAGCTGCCGAACGGGCGGCAGGGCTCGAAGCCGAACTTGTGATAGAGGGCCCGCGCGGGGGCGAAGAACTCCATCGAGCCGGTCTCGAGGCTGAGGCGGCGGTAGCCGCGTCGTCGGGCTTCGTCGACGATGTGCTCCATCATTTTCGCGGCGACGCCGCGGCCGCGATGGGCGCGCGCCGTGCGCATCGACTTCACCTCGCCGTGGCCCGGGTCGAGCTGCAGGAGCGCGCCGCAGCCCGCGAGCTCTCGTTGTTCGCCGTCCCAAATCGTCCAGAAAGTAATCTCCGGTTTGCGCAGCCCGGCGAGATCGAGCGCGTGCTTGCTCTCCGGCGGCGAAATCGAACGCATGTCGGCGAGGTGCTCCTCGAGCAGCGCGGCGATTTCCGGACCCGTGAGATCGTCCACCCTGATGTGCATGGCGGTGTGTGGTTGCCAAGCGTGCGGCCGCCCTCCGACGGATCAAGCCTGGAGGGCGGGCCGTCGTGCCCGCCCGCGTTTCGCTCGCGTGTGTCGGGTCCAGGGCCGGCTTTCGAGCGCCTGGCTGCTATCGTCTGCGCGCCGGCCCTCTTGGAGCGCGCTCCTCCTCGGCGTCGAACAAGTCGAACCATGTCACGATGTCCTTCCGGGCGCCGAGTCCGACCTGCCGCTTTTCGCTTTCAAGACCCTCGCTCGACGCGTCCTGCCAGCCGCGCTTTCGCATAAACGTGTTCCAGATCTCGATCTCCTCCGCGCCCGGCTTGCGTCCCTCCTTGAAACACCAGCGCAGGATCTGCTCGTCGGTGCCGCCGGCGAGGGTGCGCTTCTTCAGCGCGCCATACCTGACCTTCAGGAATCGGGTGCAGCGCGAATCGAAGTCATACCATTCCTTCGTGCCGGTGTGGTAGCCTTCGGGGAGCCGGCCGGCGGCCTTGAGGCGGAGCTTGTCGAGCATCCGGCCGAAGTAAACGATGCCGCCGACCTCGTCGTGCGGACTTCTCAAGCCTGGGACTTTCATGATGGGAAGCGGCGGTGTGCGCGCGGCGGGGGCGAGGCTGCCGCCGCTGATCAGCCGGAACGTGCCTGACGCGAACGCGGAGGCAACGCGGAAAACCCCGCGCGTCTCGCCGGGGGCGGCGCCCGCCCGCGTTTCCAGACCGTCCGAAGCGGTCGCGGTGGCGCGGAGCGCGAAGGCGTGCATTGTGCGGGCGAACCCACCCCATGCGCCTCCTCCTTGTTGTCGCTCTTCTCCTCGGCGTGGTCGCGCGCGCGCAGCCGCTCCTCGAAAATCTCTCCCGCGGCGTGGTTGCCGTGCACCAGCCCGACGGTCGCGTATTCATCAGCTGGAGACTGCTCGGCACCGACCCGGCGGACGTCGCCTTCAACGTCTATCGCACGACCGCCCCGGCCGAGTCGGGAGCCGCCGATTTCGGGGCGTTCGCCTCGCGGCCCGATCCCCGCGTCGGCACCGTGAAACTCAACCCCGCGCCCCTCTCCAGCGGCACCTGGTTCGTCGACGACAGCCCGGTCCTGCACCGCGCCACGTCTTACGAAATCCGGCCGGTGGTCGACGGGGCCGAGCGCCCGACGGGCGGGCGGGGCACGGTCGCGCTCGCCGCCAGCGCGCCGCCGCTGCCGTATCATTCCGTGCCGCTGCAGACCCCGCCCGGCTACCGGCCCGGCGACGCCTCGCTCGGCGATCTCGATGGCGACGGCGACTACGAGATCGTGCTCAAACAGGAACAGAATCCGCAGGACAACTCGCGCCCCGGGAAAACCGGCGAGACGCTGCTGCAGGCCTACCAGCTCGACGGCACGCTGCGGTGGACGATCAACCTCGGAAAAAACATCCGCGAGGGCGCGCACTACACGCAGTTCATGGTGTATGATCTCGACGGAGACGGGCGCGCCGAGGTGGCTTGCAAGACGGCCGACGGCACGATCGACGGCGTCGGCAAGGTCATCGGCGACGCGACGGCCGACCATCGCAGCGAACAGGGACACATCCTCAAAGGCCCCGAGTTTCTCACCGTCTTCGACGGCCGCACCGGCGCGGCGCTCGCCACGGTCGATTACGTGCCCGCGCGGCACCCCACCAAACTCGAACCTGCGGAGGACGAGTTGAAGTCGATCTGGGGCGACGGCCACGGCAATCGCTCGGATCGCTACCTCGCCGGCATCGCCTACCTCGACGGGAGCCACCCGAGCCTGATCATGTGCCGCGGCTACTACACGCGCGCGGTGGTCGTCGCCTGGGACTGGCGCGGCGGGAAGCTGACACGCCGCTGGACCTTCGACAGCGACGACGGCACGCCGGGCAACGACGCGTATCGCGGACAGGGATTTCACAGCCTCAGCGTCGCCGACGTGGACGACGACGGCCGTCAGGAAATCATCTACGGCGCCGCGGTGATCGACGACGACGGCAAGGGGCTCCACTCCACCGGCTGGGGGCACGGCGATGCGCTGCATGTCACCGACCACGTGCCGTCAAATCCCGGGTTGGAGGTCTTTGGCATCCAGGAGCGTTTTGACCAGCAAGGCATGAACATGCGCGATGCCCGCATCGGCCGCGCGGTTTTCACGGTGCCTTCGGTCAAGGCCGCGGAGAGCGGCGGCGACAAGGGCGAGGGGCCCGGGCGCGGCGTCGCGTTCAACATCGACCCCCGTTATCCCGGTTCGGAAAACTGGGCCTCGGGCGCGGAGATGACGGGCGTCTACAGCGCGACGGGTGAGCGCATCGTCGATCAGCGCCCCCGGCGCATGCCGTGCAATTTTGCCGTGTGGTGGGACGGCGACCTGCAGCGCGAACTGCTCGACCAGAATTTCGTGCTCAAATGGAACTGGCACACCAATGAACTGGAACCGCTGCTGATCGCCCACGCCTGCACCTCGATCAACGGCACCAAGGCTACGCCGGCCGTGAGCGCCGACCTCTGGGGCGACTGGCGCGAGGAAATCGTGTGGCCCACGCGCGACGGGCGCGAGCTGCGCATCTACACGAGCACGATTCCCACGCCGCACCGCATGCCCACGCTCATGCACGACGCGCAATACCGCGTGGCGATCGCCTGGCAGAACGTCGCCTACAACCAGCCGCCGCATCCGAGCTTCTACCTCGGCGACGAGGCGTCGCTGCCGAAGCGTCCGCCGGTCGGCGTGGTGCGCTGACAATCCGGACTTTTTTCGCATGACCGCGAATCACCCGAAAAGACCCGGTTCCCCCGCCGGCGTCGGCCCGCGCGCCCGCCGGCGCCTCCGATGCGTCGCGCGCGCCTCCCTGTTTTCGGTTTTGTGGCCGTCGCTCGTGGCCGCGGCGGCCGGGCCGCCTCTGCGCTTCGACCTTCGTAATTTGAATCCGGATACAACCTATTCCGACCACGCCGGCCATGGCTTCGATCTGGGCACGCGGCCCGGCGACGACGGCCGGCCCTTCTTCTATTCGGTGCGCGTGCCGGAGGGCAACTACCGGGTAACGGTCACGCTCGGCGGCGCCGGGGCGGGCGACACCACGGTGAAGGCCGAGTCGCGCCGCCTGATGCTCGAGCACGTCACGACCCGGCCGGGCGAACGCGTGACGCGGAGCTTCCTGGTGAACGTGCGCACGCCGCGCCTCGAGCCGCCGCCGCGCAATGCGCCCGGGGGCGACGCGGTGCGCCTCAACGACCGCGAGCAGGGCGTGCTGCACTGGGATGAGAAACTCACGCTCGAGTTCAACGGTCCTCATCCCGCCGTCTCGTCGCTCGCGATCGAGCCCGCCGGCGACGCGATCACGGTGTTTCTCGCCGGCGACTCCACGGTGACTGATCAGCCGAAGGAGCCCGCGGCGAGCTGGGGGCAGATGCTCCCGCGGTTTTTCGGCGACACCGTCGCGGTGGCCAACCACGCCGAGTCGGGCGAGACGATGAAGTCGTTCCTCACCGGCCTGCGGCTCGACAAGCTGCTCGGGCAGATGAAGCGCGGCGACTACCTCTTCGTCCAGTTCGGGCACAACGACTCGAAGGCCCAATGGCCGCAGACCTACGTGGAGCCGTTTACGACGTACAAGGCCTACCTGAAGGTCTTCATCGCCGAGGCGCGCCGGCGCGGCGCCACGCCCGTGCTCGTGACCTCGCCGCACCGGCGTGTATTCGACGATCAAGGACGCATCAAGAACACGCACGGCGACTACCCGGCGGCGGTGCGCGAAGTCGCGGCCGAGGAGGGCGTCGCTCTGATCGACTTGCACGCGATGAGCGCGCAGTTTTACGAGGCGCTCGGGCCGGAGGTGGCGCCGCGGGCCTTCAACGACGACGGGCGTGACGCGACGCACCACAACAATTACGGCGCTTACGAGCTGGCGCGCTGCGTGGTGAAAGGGATCCGGGCTGGCGTGCCGGAACTCGCTGCGCACCTCGCGGCCGACGCGGGAGATCCCGACCCGGCGAAGCCGGATCCGGTGGACACCTTTACGCTGCCGGCGAGTCCCGGCCGGTCGACCGTGGCGCCGCGCGGGAACTGAACACCCAGGCGCGGCGGCCACCTCGTGGCGCGGTGCGTCAGCCCGCGCTCGTTGCGCTCCCGAGCGCGGGCGGAAGGCACCGCGCTACCTCGCGATCTGCCGGACAGCGTGACTACGGGCGCTTGATCCCGGACTGGTCTTCCGGCGCGCAGCCGCTACACCGGCGCGATGTTGCTTCGCCTCCTTCGTTTCGTACCCGCGCCTGGTCTGCTCGCGTTGACGCTCGGTTTCGCCGGCTGCACGACGGCACCGCGCGAACCCCTCAATCTCTCGACCGCAAAGCAGGCGGTCGTCCGCTACGTCGAGTCCGGCGGCTACGAACGCGATCTGGCCGCCGTCGCCGCGCGCGCCTCGGCCTGGCTCGAGGAACGCGCCGGGCGCCGCGGCCCGAATGAACGCCTCGCGGTGGTTTTCGACATCGATGAAACCGTGCTCTCGAGCTACGCGCACATGGAGACGATGGATTTCGGCTACGAGGTGGAGGCGTGGCACGCGTGGATCGCTCGCGCCGAGGGGACTGCGATCAAGCCGGTCCGGGAGGTGTATCACACCGCGCGACGGCTCGGCATCGACGTGATCTTTCTCACCGGCCGCAAGGACGCGCGCGACCGGGCCGGCACGGAGGCCAACCTGCGCCGCGAAGGCATGGGGGAGTATGCGCGGCTGATCATGGCGCCCGCCGACGGGCAGCAACTCACCGCGGCGCAGCGCAAGGCCGCCGCGCGCGCCGCGCTCGGCTTCGAGGGCCACACGATCGTGGCGAGCATCGGCGACCAGCAAAGCGACCTCGAAGGCGGGCACGCCGAGCGGACCTTCAAGCTGCCGAACCCCTTTTATCTCGTGCCGTAGGCGGAACCGGCGCCGAAAGCGCCGGGGCCCACGGATGGTGTCTGCGGCAGGGCGGACGGCCAGCCACCGCTACGGACACATTCCCTTCAACCACAGGTTGACGCGGATAAATACGAATCGAACAGTTGGATACAACTCCGATGGCCGTGGGGCGGTAGCTCGACAACTGCCTCCTGTCCGGGGCAGTCGACGTTCATGGGTGGCTCTTTCTGAAAGGCCCCGGCCGCCCGGGCGCTTGCGTTTTATTGCGGGGTCCGCCAGCTTTCGGGCGCTTTCCGGAAGCCTCCCGTCCGCGGAAATGGGCCAAGCCCACCGGCCGTTCGATCCCGTTCCCGACCTGACTTCCTGCCCGACTTTGCGGACGCGCGGGCCCATCTGGAGGAAAGGTTATGGCCACGGTATCACGCGGGCTGCCCCGGCAACCCCATCTCGACGTTCCGAAGCGCGAAGCGCGCGAACTGCTCGTACGCCGGCGGGAAAATCAACCGGAAGCGCTCGAACGCATTCGAGCGCGGCACCCGAAATTTCAGAAGCACGATGACGCCGCGCTCGCCGCCGCGACGTTCAAACTGGCCGATGCCCAGCTCGTCATCGCGCGCGAATACGGCTTCTCCAGCTGGGCCGAGCTGAAGCGGCGGATCGAGGCGAACCAGGCTGCGGTCGAGCTGCAGCGCGCGATCCGCGCCGATGACCGTGCGACGGTCGTCAATCTTTTGCGCACTCAGCCCGAGCTGCTGCACGTCCCGCTGTGGAGCGGCAACTGGGGGCCGCCGATGAGTCACGCTGCCAACCTGGGCCGCCTCGAGATCGTGCGGGCCATCGCCGCGCTCGGCGCGCGCGACACCCAGCACGCATTCGACCGCGCGCTCCTGCAGGGGCAGCTCGACTGCGCCCGCTGGCTGCACGCGCAGGGCGCCCAGCTTTTGCCCGGCATCGTCATGGGCACCTGCGAGACGTTGAACGCTGCCGGCTTTAGCTTCCTGCTTGAGGCCGGTGCGCCGCTCACCGACGAGCGCGGAAACCGGCTCGCGCCGCTTGCCCTCACGCTCGAGACCTACGCGCGCCACCCTGCGGGCAAGCACGCGCTCCTCGGGTTGTTCGCGCAACACGGATACGAGTTGCCCGACACACCGCTGATGGCGCTGCACCGCGGCGACGTGTCGCGACTGCGCGAATACGTCCGCGACGATCCGGGCCTGCTCGTGCGGCGGTTCGCGTCCCGCGAAATCTATCCGCCGGAGCTGGGCTGCGCGAATGACGGCCGGTCGGGCATGCACTGGACGCCCATCGACGGGGGCACGCTGCTCCACCTCGCGATCGATTTCCAGGAGCGCGAGATCTTCGCGTGGCTGCTTGCCCAAGGCGCAGACGTCAACGCCCGCGCCTCGGTGGACGCCGATGGGTTCGGCGGGCACACGCCGCTCTTCAATGCGGTGGTCAACGGCACGGAGCGCGACGCCACGATGACTCGCGTGCTGCTCGAGCGCGGCGCCGCGAGAGACGCGCGAGCGAGCCTGCGCAAATTCCTCGACTGGCGCGAAGATCCCCGCTGGCACGAAGCGCGCAACGTCACCCCCGCCGAGTGGGCCCGGACCTTCGCCGACCCGGGCTGGGTCAACACCGAAGCCCTGCGAGCGCTCGAAGTACGCTGAGTGTCACCGTCTCGACGTGAACCCGTGTGCGCCCTCAAGAAACGGCGGAGTTCGTTACGGTGAAGGGGATCCCTGTTCAGGCGGCACCATTTCTTCGTGTGAAGGCGGAGAGGCGCTCTGGTCCTGCATCGGCGGAGCGGTCTCCTCGTGCATGGGTGGAGTTTCGTCGGTGCTCTGGCGGGTGGTGCCGGCACAAGGTTTAGGCTTTAGCAGCCTGTTTCAGGCTCCTGCCCGCGCGCGGGCAGACCGTGCCCGCGTCCGGCCGGAGTCTGCCCGGCGCCGGGTGGAGTCTGCCCGAGCCGGGGCGAAGTCTGCCCGCCCGCGGGCGCAGGGTGCCCGCGTCGGGGCAAGGTCTGCCCGAGCCCGGGCAACGTCTGCCCCGACCGGGGCGAAGACTGCCCGAGGCGGGGCAAACCCTGCCCGCGCTCTGGCGGACCTTGCCCGGCCTCGGGCAGAGTCCAACCTCGCGCGGGCAAAGGCCTGTTTTTGCCCGAAAAAGGATCTCCCGAACACGAAAAACTTCGGCAAGACTGAGGGGCATAGCCGGTTACGAAATACGAAAAATTCAAAAACTTTTCGGGAGGGTGTCCCCTCAAAAGGGACACCCCCTCTGGTATTCTGGGCGCATCCTCCGGTCACGACGGACGGAGGAAATCCAAAATAGCCCATCAAAAGAAAGAATAACGCCATGAGTACCCTCACCCGAAACACCGAGCGCCTGACGACCACCATCGACGCCTGGACGAATCTCGCCCCGACGAAATCCTTCGCCGGAATGACGCTCGAAGCGTTCAAGCTCGCCGTCGCGCCCGCGATCACGGCGCGTGAGCGCGTGGACAACTTAGCCGACCAGCTCCCGGCGGCCCGCGTCGACCGTGCGAACGCCGACAAGATGGCGATGCCGGTCATCGATCGCGTGGTCGCCGCCGTCCTGGCCGATGGAACCGAAGGCCCTGACGGCGTGCTCTACGCCGGGCTGGGTTATGTGCGCAAAAGCGACCGCCGCTCGGGCCTCACCCGTCGCACGGCCGCTGAGTCGGAGACACCGCCGCCCGCCAAGGCAGCGTAAGCCAACAATCAGCGCGACTCTGCGCTCACGGGTTGGCTTGCTTCCTCAGCTCGGTGGCTAGCGGGGAAAAAATGAGCGCATCTCGTTACGATCCGCGAGCAGGTGGTGACGCGCTGCGTCGGCGTTGCGCTGATGCGTCGTTCACCGTTCGTCAGCCTCGTTACCTCGGCTGCTACTTTCGACTGCGCGGCTAAGAAAACCTTTGGTTCTGCGTTGTAGTTAAGTAGGAGAGTTGCGGCGTCCGGCGAGTATCGCGCCGGCCCTGCCAGCAACGTCCCGCTTCACTCCCATGCATGCTTTCACCCCGTCGGAGCTGTCCGCCCACTGGTTGGTCCGGTGCGCGTGTTTTCCCATCTTGGTTCTCGGGCTGGTGTCCGCCGCTTTTGGCCAGGCGATGCGTGTATCCGCGCCGGACGCACAACCGGTGACGATCGAGTCGGCCACCGTCTCGGCCGAGATCACAGGACGCCTCGCGGTGACGACGTTCGACCTCGTTTTCCGCAACCCCAACGCGCGTCCGCTCGAGGGGGCGTTCGAGTTTCCGCTGCTCGATGGCCAGAGCGTCGTCCGCTTCGCCCTCGATATCGACGGAAAGCTGCGCGACGGCGTGCCGGTTGAAAAAACGAAGGCGCGTGTCGTGTTCGAGGAGATCGAGCGGCGCCGGGTCGACCCCGGGTTGATCGAAAAAACGGACGGCAACAATTACCGCGTCCGGGTATTTCCGCTGCCGGCCGGCGGCACCCGGCGCGTGGTCATCGCGTATCAGGAGGATTTAGGCCTGACCGACTCCGGCAGCGCTTACCGTCTCGCGCTGAATTTTCCCGCGCCGCTCAAGACGTTCCGGCTCTCGCTCACGGCCCATGCCGGGGAAACCGTGCCGGTGACGACGCGCAATACGCTGGGCCTGGACCTGCCGGCGTGGCAATCGCAGCGCGCGCTCGTGATCGAGAAAGCCGATTTCGCGGCCCAGGGCGTATTGGAAATCGCCCTACCGCCGGCGCACCGGCCACGCGTCATCGCTGGCGAGCACGGCGGCGCGCGTTATTTCTACGGGGAGGTGCCGGTGGACCTCACGCCGCGACCGCGCCCGGCGCCGCGCAAGGTCGCGCTGCTGTGGGACAGCTCGGGCTCGGCGCTGACGGCGGACGCTGCGAAGACGTTTGCCTTTCTGGACGCGTGGTTCAGCGCCCTCGGCACCGTCGACGTGCATCTCGTGCGCCTGCGAGACCGGGCCGAAGCGCCGATTGTTTTTCCGGTCTCCGGAGGCAACTGGGCGGAGTTGAAACGCGAGCTCCTCACGACCGCCTATGATGGTGCGACCTCGCTCGACGGGCTGGCCGACCTCGCCGACGTCGATGAGTGGCTGCTCGTGTCTGATGGAGTGATCAACTACGGCACGAGCGGCCGCCCCTCGCGCCTGCCGGTTCGCGGCGTCGTGCACACGGTGCTCACCAGCGCCCGGGCCGATGCCGCGTGGCTTCGTGGCATAGCCGGCCGCCATGGCGGAGAGTTCGTGGACCTCATCACGCTCTCCGCCGACGACGCGGCGAAACGCCTGCGCTCGGAGACCTGCCGTGTGCTCGATGTGACCACCGATGCGGCGGACGTGGCGCACGTCTTTCCGGAACCGGGAACGCTGGTGGCGATGTCGCCGCTCGTCGTGACCGGAAAGCTGCGCGGGCCATCGGCGACCTTGCGCTTGTCGATCGGGTATGCCGCAGAAGACGCCCGGGTGGTTGCGATCCCCATCCCGCCGGAGGTTCCGGAGAGCGCGCTGGCTCCGCGGGCCTGGGCGGCGGCGAAGATCGCCGCGCTCACGATCGACCTCGAGCGCAACCGCGAGGATGTGCGCCGCACCAGCCGGGACTTCGGTATCGTTACGACGGATACATCGCTGCTCGTGCTGGAGACGGTCGCCGACTACGTCACCTACGACATTCGACCGCCGGCCGAACTATTGGGGGAATGGGAGGCGCGGAAACAGGCGCAGGCTCGCGCGCGGGGCAAGGAGCGCGAGGATCATCTCACGCAGGTGGCGGCGGCGTTTCAGAAGAAAGTGGCGTGGTGGGAGAAGAAGTTTCCGAAGGATCCGCCGCCTCCGAAGGCGGCTCAAAATGGAGTTGCCCGGTCGGTCGGAGGGCGCCCGGTCCGCCCCGCTCCTGATGCAACGGTCTTGGGGCCCGGTTCCGATGTGTCTTCGCCGGCGTTAATGGAAAGCGACGAAGGTATGGTGGAGTTGAGCCCGTTCTCGGTGACCGCCGAGGCCACGCTCCGCGCGCGGGCGGACGCCGACCGGCGCGGGTCCGAGCGGCGAATGGCCGCGCCGCCTCTCATGGCTGCGCGCTCCGCGGCCGGGGACGGAGCTGCGGAGCCGGCGCCGGAAGGCCCCGCGATCGCACTTCAGCCCTGGTCATCCGACGCTGGCTATCTCGACCGCCTTCGCCGGACGGCGCCGGCGCGGAGATTGGCGGTCTATCTCGACGAGCGCACCGACCATGCGCGCCAGCCTGGCTTCTACCTCGACGTGGCGGAGTTTTTCTTCGACGAAGGCGAGCCGGCGCTCGGCTTGCGCGTGCTGTCAAACCTGGCGGAGTTGGAGCTGGAGGACGTTGCCCTGCTCCGTGTGCTGGCGCTGCGCCTGATGCAGGCGCAACGCGCCGATCTCGCGCTGCCGCTGCTCGAACGGGTCCTGCAGTTGCGTCCCGATGAACCGCAGAGTCGTCGCGATCTCGCGCTCGCGTGCCGCGATGTCGGGCAGTTTCAGCGGGCGGTCGACTTGCTGTGGCAACTGGTGGAGTCGCCCAGTTCGCAGCGGTTTCCCGAGATCGAGTTGATCGCGCTCGGCGAGTTGCACGCGATCGCGGAGATGTGCGGCCAACGGGTGGATCTCAGCCGAGTCGACGCGCGTTTGCGGAGGCACCTGCCGGTCGATCTGCGGGTCGTGCTGACCTGGGATGCGAACGACTGCGACATCGACCTCTGGGTGACCGACCCGCATGGCGAAAAGGCGTTTTACAGCCAGCCGCTCACGTATCAGGGCGGGCGCATGTCGCGCGATTTCACCGGCGGCTACGGGCCCGAGGAATTCCTGCTTCGCTCGCCGGTGCGCGGCAAATACCGGGTGCAGATCAACTATTTTGGTCAGAGTAGCGCGACGCCGCTCGGGCCGGTCACCGCGCAGGTGAAGTTGATCACCGGTTTCGGCACCGCGGAGCAGCAGGAAAAGACCCTCACAGTGCGGCTCACGGACCAGAAGCAGTCACTCGATATCGGGACCTTCGAGGTCGGCGGAAAGCAGTGAGGGCGCGGCTCTCCTTGCCCATCCACCGGCTGGAGGATCGGGGCTGGATCACACCCTCATACTCGTTCCCCTTCTCGTTCTCGTCTTCGATCAGGACGGTATACGATTTCCAATGGTCGAGAACGAGTAAACTTTGAACGCCTCACCGGCGGTAACGTCCAAGTAACCATGCGCTTGAAACCTATCGCGCCTGCCGTCGTTGCTCTCTTCAAGTCGATCTTGCCGAAGCGCGGTGGCGGAGCAGGTGTGGCGAACGTCGGTGTGATGGCGTTGCTCTGCGTTGCGACTTCGCTGGCCCGCGGAGAAGGAGACAAGGGCATCCAGCGAGCCATCGTCGAGAGCTTTCCTTACAACTCCAATTTTCGGGCCGAGAATCCCGAAACGGAATCTCCGCAGCCGACGCAACCCAGCGACGTCGACTCGGAGGTGGTGACGCTGCCGGAGGTTGAGGTGAGGACCCACACGTTCGATCGGCAACTTGCCGCGGCCCTTGAGAATTCGCAGCCCCTGGCCCCGCGGAACCACACGGTGCTGGGAACGGGAATTCGCGAAAAGGACTTCGGTAAAGTCCGCGGTCATGTCGCCACCGTCTTCTATGTCCCTGTTCGCTTCGGCATCAGTTGGTGATCTTCCGAAAACGGAAAGCGGAGCAAGCCACGGATGGTGCGGGCGGCCGCGCGAACCGGGACGTCGCAGTTGCGACCCGAGCGTTCGCGGGCGCGACGCTGACAGGAGCGCGGCGCTCCTCTGAATTCTTCCCCCAAGAGAGCGGAAGAAACGGGGCGCATGCCTTGCCTTTGGCGTCGTTGTCCGTCCCTTTGATGAATCCAAATACCCAATACGCGCGATCCGACGCGGAGGCGCGCTCAGGCGTGGAACTACCCGGTCAGCCGGAAGCGGGCGTAGCATCGGGTAAGGAAACCCCTGACGGTCACAATCCGTGATTAGCTGACGCGTGCCGGCTTCCGGTACCTCGTCTGAACGCTATTTTGAGATACGCCGAACGATTCGTTCGGCGAATATGCATGCCCTCCACTCCTCCAGCACTGCGGGCGGCGCGACTCACAGCGAGTTCGTTGCCCCTCGAAAATACACGGTCGGACCGTATGCGGCCTTCTTGTTCCTCGCCGCGCTCGCGTTTGCGGGCGCCGGCGTGAACGCGGCCCGCGCGGCCACCGCGATCAGCCAGTTCGGCATCACCTGGACTTTCGACCGCGACTACCCGAGCGGTCAGTTCGCGAACGGCGATTACTGGGTGGTGGGCCCGGTGAAGATCGTCGAGATCAGCCCGCGCAGCGAGACGACCGACGGGCGCACCATCAACGGTTCCATGATCAACCCGGCCGTGGGCTCGCTGCAGGGCTACGACAGCGCCGCGTACGCGGAGAGCGGGCCCTCCTATTCCGCGGCGTTGAATGTCGCTTTGGGCGTCTCCGCGGCGGCGCCCCTCACCGTGCCCGCGGGCTCGTCGCTGATTTCGTCGATCAGCGAACCGGTCGCCGGCAACCGGCCGCAGCTCCGCGCCGCTGCGATCCTCACTGTGCTGGCGGGCGAGCCGCCGGCGGGGAGTTTCCGGCCGCCGTATTGCGGCACCGACAAGACCCCGTATTGGAACAAGAACCAGCTCGACTACTCGCGCCTGCGCTCGCTGCCGAAACCGGACTCGCTCCGGGACCTGCACGAGGTGGAGGGATACTTCGAGCGTCCCTGGCTGGAGCAGAACACGATTTGGACCGGGCGTTATCTGCATCCGACCGAAAACCAGCCGGACTTCGGGCGCGACATGGCCAACTGCATTGGCGAAGCGCTCATCTCCCTGCAGATGGACTACACGGTGGCGGAAAAGGAAACGCTCCTCATCCGGTTCGTGCAGTACGGCCTCGACGTCTATGGCGTCGCCAAGGCCGGCGGCGTCTGGCTCCCCAACGGCGCCCACAACCAGGGCCGCAAGATGCCGCTGCTGCTGGCGGGCACCGTGCTCAGCGACGGCGACATCCTCGCCTACGGCGACGCCGCGAAGCACTTCATCTTTCAGGAAGACATGCAGACCTGGTATGTGACCGAGGCGGATGTCGGCCGCCCGGTGTATTCGGGAACGGACTACGTATTGGAGCCGTATATCGCCGCCGACGTCGGCCTGGCGGAGTGGGGCGCCAAGCACGCGGTGGAGCCGTTCTACGACGGGCGCAACTGGGACGCGCCCAGCCGGCTGATGTCGGGTCGGCCCATGGTCGGCCACGCGCTGGTCGCGCATTTGATGGGGCTGCAATCGGCGTGGAACTGGCCGGCGTTCTTCGACTACTACGACCGCTTCTGGGAGGTGGAGAAGGAAAACCCCGCGGGAGGCGGCAGCGGGATCAACGCCTCTGCGCACATCTTCTGGTCGGCGTATCGGTGGTACACCATCGCGCCGTCCGTCGCGGCCCATCCCGAGGATCGGACCGCCGTGACCGGCGGCACCGTGACCTTCGAGGTCGTGGTCGCCGGCACCGACCCGCTCTCCTACCAGTGGCTGAAGGATGGTGTGCCCATCGCCGGTGAGAAGGCGAGCGCACTGACGCTCACCAATCTCACGAAGGCGCAGGCCGGCGATTACAGCGTGACGGTCTCCAACCCGGCGGGCTCGGCGGTGAGCGAAACCGCCCGCCTCGTCGTCGTGGATCCGAGCCGTCTCATCAACGCCTCGGTGCGCGGCCTGACGCGGAGCGACGCCAGCCCGTTGATCGTGGGCTTCGTGGTCGGCGGCAGCGGCCGCTCCTTGCTCGTCCGCGCGATCGGACCCTCGCTGGCCCCCCTCGGCGTCAAAGAATGCCTGCCCGATCCGCGGATCAATCTCTTCGAGACGATCGAGGAGCGCGGCCAGATCGTGGCGAGCAACGACAACTGGGGGGATTCGAACCGTGAGCAGCTTCGCGCGGCCGCGGCCGCCGTCGGTGCCTCCCTCGAAGACGCGAGCCTGGATGCGGCGCTCGTCGCGCATGTCGCCGGCGCACGCACCGTGCATGCGATCGACACGGGTGGGCGGTCGGGCATCACCCTCGTCGACCTCTTCGATCTCGATACCGACCCCGAGAACCGCATCGTCAACATCTCGGCGCGAAATTTCGTCGGCTCGGGCGATCAGGTGTTGATCGCGGGGTTCATCGTGAGCGGCGAGGCTCCGAAGCGGCTGCTCATCCGCGGTGTCGGCCCTGGGCTGGCGAGGTTTGACGTGCCCGGCCGCCTGGGCGACCCGCGCATCGACGTGCACACGAACCGGTGGGAGGGTAACGTGCCCGTGGATACAATCGTGGCGTCAAATGACGACTGGTCGACCGGAGGCGTCGCGGAGATGCAGGCCGCGTTCGAGCTCACGCGCGCATTTCCCCTGCCCGACGCGAGCACGGACGCGGCGTTGATCGTCGAGCTGCCGGTCGGCATCTACACGGTGGTGCTCACGGGCAAGGGCGACGAGACCGGCGAGGCCCTGATCGAGGTCTACGAGATCCCGTGAGAGGGCGCGGAAAAGACCGCGAGCCTCGAACCAGGTAGCGGCGGTCGTCCCGACCGCAACTTCTGAAAAAGGGCCGTCCGGAGACGACGGCCGCCACCCACGGCGCTGTCTTGACGCCCGGCGGTAAAACGGCGGGGCGCGGCGGCCCGCCGTTTTACCGAGTCGCGACCGCCGCGAAGGACGGCCGGGATCCGGTGCGGTCGGCTAGAACTGATAGCCGACCATCGCACCGAGCCCGAGGTCGGGGCTCGCGTCGGTGAAGCCTTTGAGTACGTAGCCCTGCACGCGCCACTGGGCGTCGAGGGTGTGCATGGCGAAGGCCATCAGTTCGGTCGCGTCGTCGCCGCCGGCGACGATCTGCTCGCGCCAGTTGAGCGAGGCGCCGACGGTCGTGGCAGTCGTAAGGGGCGAGGCAATACCACCCGAGGCGAAGACGCCGTCCTTCAGGCGATAGGTGCGATTGCTGCCGAGAAAACGGTAGCCAAGCGTGCCGAAGGGGACGATCTTTCCGAGCTTTTTGTAAACGTCGGCCTGCACGTAGGTATCGACCTCGCCGGTGCCGAGCCCTTTGTCCTCATCCGCGGTGGGCAGTTTCACCCGCGCGCCGAGGTCAACGTTGATGCCCTGCGCCACGGGGCCGAGCTTGTAGGCGGCGCCAAGCGTGAGATCGCCGAGGCCGGTCTCCGAGTCGTCGGTGGGACGTCCGGGGGCGCTCGTGACGCCATCGCCGATGTTTCCGACCACGGTCGCCGGACCCTTGATGTTGATGACGGGCAGGGCGGCCTGCAGGCGCCATGACGCGGTTTCGTAGGTGGTGTTGAGCAGCGCGACCCAGACCTCGGTGTCGTCAGCGAGACCGTAGTCGCCGCGGCTGTAATTGAGGCTCG
The DNA here is from genome assembly GCA_036406235.1 of Opitutaceae bacterium. Taxonomy (GTDB): domain Bacteria; phylum Verrucomicrobiota; class Verrucomicrobiia; order Opitutales; family Opitutaceae; genus DASWVO01. The sequence continues at coordinate 1,517 of DASWVO010000111.1, read as the reverse complement.
TATCGGCGCGCAGGGTCGTCGCCGGCGGTGGCACGGTCTGGGCCGGCGCCGCGGTGGCCGCGGCGAGCGATGCGAGGCTGACGACGGTGGCGGTTCGAAGGAGAAGGTGCGTTTTCATGCGGTGTAGTTGTCGGAGCAGGACAGTCTCTGTTGGAGGGCGTCTAAAAAGGTCCGGAGGCATGCCTTCGGACCTTTTAGACGCCCTCTGAGTTGGAGAAAAAGCCGGGTCCCGACGAGGGACCCGGCGTGCAGCGATGAGACCAACAGATGATTACGGGGTCGGTGGCGCGGCTTCGGTCGACGCTTCGCCGGCGACGGCGGCCTCGGCGGCGGCCTTGGCCTTCAACGTCGCCTGCGCAAGCGCCTCGTAGTCGGCGGCAAGCTTGTCACGCAGCTCCGACCACGTCTCCTGGCGGGCATCGCGGATGTCGCTCATCGTCTCGCGCAACCTGGCCTGCGCTTCGTGGACTTTCGCGACGGAGGCCTGAACCTGGTCGCGGACCTCACCGCGGAGCGAACGCGCCGTGGCCCGGATCTCGGCGACCGCGGCGCGGGTTTCGGCCACCTTGGTCTCGACCGCCTGCGTGATCTGGTCGCGGGCGTCGAGCGCGGCCGAGCGGATATCCTGCACGGTCTGCCGGGTGTTCAGGCGCACGTCGAGCGACTGGCCCGAACGCGCACCGACGGCGTTGTCGTTGACGCGGCCGGAGACGGCGGCGTCGGCATCGAGATCGACGTCCGCGGAGACGCCCTTGCGAGCCGGGTTGGACGCGGAGACGCCGGTGCCGGCGGCGGCGCCACCCCGCGCGGCGCCACTGGCGGAGACCGATGCGTGGTTGGCGGCCTGGGAGGCGTTGTTGACCGCGTCGGAGGCCACGCGGCCAGCGCCGGTCGCGGCCTGGCTCGCCGCGTGCGTCGCGCCCTGAGCCGCGGTCGTGGCAGTCTGGGTGGCGCTTTGAGCGGCCGTCGTCGCCGCCTGGGTCGCCGAGCCGGCGGCCTGGGTTGCGACTTGTGAAGCTTGCGTGGCCGCCGTCGTGGCAACGTTGGCGGCTTGAGTTGCCGCCTGCGTGGCATTGCTCGAGGCCTGGGTGGCCGCCTGGCTGGCGGTGGTGGCGGCGGTCACGGCCGCAGTGGCGTTCGTGGCCGACTCGACGGCGCCGGTGACCTGACCGATGGCGAGAGGTCCGATGAGCGCGGCGCCCGCCAGTGCAACAATGATCTTTTTGTGGGTATGGTTCATAGGTGCCTCCCGATCAGGAGGCACGAACCCTTCTTCACGCTCCGTGCCAAGGCGGGCGCGCTCGCGGCCCGGGCTGGCGGAAATGGTTTATCCCAAATTAAATGCCGCGCCGCCGTTTTTCCGGGGGGACCCGATCGGGCCGGGGCCCGCCGTGCAAAGTTGCGGGCTGAAACGGCGGTTTCCTTGCCATTTGCAACGTAGCCGGTCTTCGCCCCGTCCCCGGGCCTCGTTTGAGGCTGGCTCGCTCGCGAGCCGCGCGGTTGCGGTCCCGCGCAAG
>DASWVO010000110.1:0-16366 GCA_036406235.1 Opitutaceae bacterium | reverse complement strand
CACCGCGCAGGTCAATGGACCTGGTTTGGGGAGGATCACGGCGTCCCGACGGGAATCGTGCACGCGATGGCGGCGTCGGCCAACGGCGAGGTTTATGTCGCCGTCGACCACCGCGTCTTGAGTCTCGCGGGCGACCGGTTTGTGCCGGTGGAACTGCCGGGTCGGGCCGGACCGGCGGAGGCCGGCGCGTGGTGCGCAGTGGATACGCAGGGCCACCTGTGGGCGAAAGCCGGGAACTGGCTCGCCCGCCGTGTGCACGGCAAATGGGAGGCGATCATGGACGCGCCGCTTCGCTCGGATGAGCCGGTTCTGTGTGGTGCGCTGCCGGCGAGCGACGGAGGTTTTTGGGTGGCGACGGACCGCGAGATTCGCAAATGGCGCGACGGGGGCTGGCAGGAAACGTGGCCCCGGCCGGCGCCCTTTGTCGGCGACGCGGTGGCGTTGCACGAAGACCGGTTCGGCGGTCTCTGGATCGGCGGTTACTCGAGCGGGGTCGTCCGCCTTGGCGCCGACGGGCGCCCGGCGGTGGCAACGATCGCGGACGGCCTGCGCAACCAGGCGACGCTGGCCATCATGGAAGACCGGGAAGGCAATGTGTGGATCGGGTCGAATGGCGGCGGAATCGCCCGCCTGCGCCCGCGCACGGTCACGGTTCACGCGGGCGAGGCGGGACTGGTGCAGCCGGTGGTGAACTCGCTCGGAGAGCTTGCGCCGGGGCGCTTCGTCGTGGCGACACACGGTGGCGGGCTCGCGACGTTTTCCGGAGGCCGGTTCGGCCCGTCTCCCTTTGCTTCCGACGGGCCGCTCCGCGACGGCCGGTGGCCGCAGGCGATGCTGCCGGCCGGGGATGGCGGCTGGTGGGTCGGCTTTTTCGAGGACGGTCTCGTACGCGTTGGCAACGACGGGCGCGGACACCGGATTGCCGCGGCTGATCTAGGTGGACGTTCCGTGTATGGACTTTTTCGTGACAGGCAGGAGCGGTTGTGGGTCGGGCATGACGCCGGGCTGGCCTGCTGGTCGGGCGACGCATGGACACGTTGGGATGCGGCCGCCGGACTTCCGCCGGCCAGTTACGGAGCGGTGGTTGAGGATGCGGCCGGGACGATCTGGTTTGGCGCGCCCCGAGCGGGGCTGTGGTGCGTCCGGAACGACGAGGTGCGCCGGGTGACGGAGGCAGAGCTCGGACGCGAGGTGAGGGAGGTGCACGCGCTTGCGGCGGGCGCCGACGGTGTGGTGTGGCTGGCGGCCGGGCAGGGCGTGCTCGGCCGCCGCGATCCTGCGGGGCATTGGTTTTTCTACGAACAACGGCACGGCCTCGCTGCCTTCAACTGGTGCAGCCTGCACGAGGATCGAAGGGGCGATCTCTGGCTCGTGGCATCGGAGGGCCTGGTTCGAATCCGCCGGGGATCCCTGGATCGAGTGGCGAGCAGACAACCGGGCTCGCTCGACCTGGAAATTTTTGATCGCAACGACGGGTTTCCCGGAGCCGGCGGGCGCGGCGGCTATCAGCCCGCGATGTTGCGCGATGGCGCGGGTCGTTTGTGGTTTTCCACCCTTAAGGGCCTGGCGACGATCGATCCCGAAACCATTCCCGTGCAGCCGGCGCCGCCTTCGGCGATGATCGAGGAAGTCCTTGCTGACGGAAGATCGCTGCGCATCGAACTCCTCGGAGAGGTGGTTGTGCCGGCTTTGGTGAAACGTCTCACCCTCCGCTACACCGGCGTGAATCTCGGCGGGGCCGAGCGCGTGCGCTTTGCCTACCGCCTGGACGGCTTCGATCGCGAATGGATTGAGGGAGGCGCGGACCGGTCGACGCAACTGCAGGACCTGCCGCCGGGATCATACGTGTTCCGGGTGCGGGCAATGGGGCCGGAGGGACCCGCGGGGCCGACGGCGGAGGCGCGACTGTCGTTCCGCGTGGGTGCGGCCTGGTGGCAGACGTGGAGCGTGCGATTCCTGCTCGGCGCGCTCGCGCTTGCCAGTGTCGCCATGGGCGTCTCGCTGGTACTCACGCAGCGCTACCGGCGGCAGCGCGAGCATCTGGAGCACGCGCGCATGCTGGCCGAGGAACGCGCCAAGGCCGCTCAAGCCCGCCAGGCATCGGAGGCCGCGGCAGCGGCCAACCATGCCAAGAGCGAGTTTCTCGCCACGATGAGCCACGAGATCCGCACGCCGCTCAACGGCGTGATCGGTTCGGCCGACCTGCTGCTGGAAACGACGCTCACCTCGGAGCAGCGCGAGCACATGACAACGCTGCGCTCGTCGGCCGAGGCCCTGCTCGGAGTGCTCAACGACATCCTCGATTTTTCCAAGATCGAGGCCGGGCACGTTGTGATCGAAGACGCGCATTTCGAACTCGCGCAGCCGATGATCGAAGTCATCGAGGTGATGGCGCCGCGAGCCGCCTCGAAGGGGCTGGAGCTTGCGCTGGTCATTCCTCCTTCGACGCCACGCTGGGTGCGGGGCGATTCGGCGCGGCTGCGCCAGATTCTGCTCAACCTCGTCGGCAATGCGGTGAAGTTCACCCCCCGGGGCCACGTGGTGCTGCGGGTGGAAGTCGGGGCGCTGCACGCGACCGGAGGCCGGATTGTGCGCTTCTCCGTGCACGACACCGGTGTCGGCATCGCGCCGGCGGCGCAGCGGCGCGTATTCGAAAAATTCACACAGGCCGACAGCTCCACCACGCGCCGATTCGGCGGCACCGGCCTGGGTCTCGCGATCTGCAAGCGTCTCGTCACGCTGATGAATGGTGAAATCGGCGTGCAGAGCGAACTGGGGCGCGGCTCGGAGTTCTGGATCACCGTTCCGCTGCCGCTGGAATCCGGTGTCGATCCGCATCCGCCGCTGGCCCTGCCGGGCCGCGTGCTGGTGGTGGACCCTTCGGTGGTTGCCTGCGAGGCTGCGGTTGCGCTCCTCGGGCGGCTCGGCGTCCCCGCCGTGTCGGCGGCCTCCCGGGATGAGGCGGCCCGGCGGCTGACCGAGGGCGGGGAGCCGTTTGCGGCGGTGCTGGCCAGTGAGCAGATCGAGTTGGCGGAGGACGTGTGGCCGGCCGCGCGTACGATCCGGTTGACCGGGCGGCCCGTGCGCACCGACGCGCTGGCCGATTCCTACGCCGCCATCCTGCGCAAGCCGCTCGTGCACGCTTCGGCGCTGCGCGACGCCTTGCACCGCGTCCAACGTCCGCTCACGCGGTCGGCTCCCGGCCCCGCCCGTGCACCGTCGGTGGTCGAGACCGCCGGGGCCGGCGCACGCGGAGCTTTTGTCCTGCTGGTGGAAGACGACCCGGTCAATCGCGCCGTGGGCTCGAAGATGTTGCAAGGTCTCGGCTGCCGGCTCGACATCGCGGCGAATGGCGTCGAAGCCGTCGCTCTGGCGCAGGCGAAGGACTACGATCTGATCCTGATGGATTGCTTCATGCCGGAGATGGATGGCTACACCGCGACGGGCTGCATCCGGCAGTATTTCGCCGGCCGGACGCCGCCCCCGATCATCGCCTTGACGGCCAACATCACCGCCGAGGACCGGGCGCGCTGCTTCGCGGCCGGAATGAACGACTTCCTCAGCAAACCGGTGCGTCGGGCCGAGTTGAAGCGCGTGATCGAGCGCTGGCTCGCCGAGTCGCGTAGTGGCCGAAGCACGACGGCGAGCTGAATAGGACCGCGAGCCAGGGCGGACGTCGACCCCGCCGTTGGTGGGTCGGGCTTTACGCCCGACATCTCGGGGATAAACCCCGACCCACATGATCGAAACGGCGGGATCAGTGATCCCGCCCTACAATGATCGCTGGTCAGCCTTTTCCGCCGAAGCTCACGTAGTCGTCGAGGTCGAGGCGATCGAAAGTCGTGCGAATGTCGTCCCGACCCGGCGCAAGCCGCGTGATTTCTTCGCTGAAATGGGCGTGCCGCTTCGGGTCGCCCGGCGACTGGGACTCCATCCAGCGGGACCACGCTTCGACTTCATAAGGGGTTCGTTTCGGTGAGGCGTTTTCCTGAACCCACGTCAGCATCTCCGTGTCGCATTTGCCGCTCTTCACAGTCGCCAGGAGCGCATCGGACGAAATGCCAGTGAAATCAAAGAAGCGTTTGTCGAGCGGGCACGGATAGATGTAATCGCCCTGTTTGCCCGCGGAGAAGGCGCGCGCTTTGTCGAGCAGTCGGGGCAGGTGCACGAAGCCGCCGAGGCGGACGCGCGGACTGCGTGGCGGATGCTGCGTGAGGTCGGGAACGGAGTAGGAGAGGGGCATGGAGGGGTTGAGCGTTGAGAGTTCAGAGCTGAGAGCAATACGCGCCGAACAGCGCGGGTGAAGTCCGGCTCGGAACGCTGTACCCTCAACGCCAACTCGTTCTTCCGCCCGCCTAAATCTCTTTGTCGTCTGCCTCGGCATCGTCCCAGCCGGCGCCGTGTTCGTTCTCGAAGAAACCCTCTTCGTTGAGAATGTTCATCACACCGTCGGCGACCTTTTGGCGATCACCCGGGGGGAGATCGGAATAGTCGGCATTGATGAGTTCGGAAATTCCGGCACGCGCTTCGGCCTGGTTGGCCGCGCCGGCCAGAAAATCGTCCGCCTGATCGGCGATTTCGTCGATGATGACACGCAGGTTCATAACGCTGCCCAGTGTGAAGTGAACCGCCGCGATCGGCAAGTGAGTAGCGAAAATTGCCGGGGGAGGGTTGGTCACGGGGGCGCCGCGGCGCGCGTCCCCCTGACCAGTCGTCAGCCGCCGAGGACGTCGGCGAGCTTGGCGACGTCTTTGCCGCCGCCCATGGCGAAGTCGGGCTTGCCGCCGCCCTTGCCTCCGAGCTTGGCGCTGAGCTCGCCGACGAGCTTGCCGGCTTGCAGGCCGGCCTTCTGCGCGGCGGGCGAACAGAACGCGACCACGGTGGCCTTTTCGCCGAACGCGGCGCCGAGCGTCACCACGCCCTCGCCGAGCTTGGCGATGACCTGCGAGCCGAGGGTGCGCAGCGCGTCCGGCGTCTCCGCCGTGATGACGGCGGAGACGAACTTGAGTCCGTCGCGCGTCGTGGCCTTCGCGACGAGTTCGTCGGCCAGACCGGCCGCGGCCTTTTGTTCGAAGGCTTTGAGCTTCTTCTCGAGCTCGGCCTTCTGCGCGAGGAGGGTGTCGAGTTTTTTCACCGCGTCCTGCGGTGAAGCCAAGAGCTGAGAGCTGAGAGCCGAGAGAGTGGCTTCGCGCTGGGCGATGAAATCGAGCGCGGCCTGGCCGGCGACGGCCTCGATGCGGCGCGTACCGGCGGCGACGGCGCCTTCGCTCACGACTTTCACCAGGCCGATCTCGCCGGCGGTGCCGACGTGGGTGCCGCCGCAGAGCTCGCGGCTGTAGCCGCCGACGTCGACGACGCGGACGACCTTGCCGTACTTCTCGCCGAAGAAGGCGAGGGTGCCCTCGGGCTTCTTGTCGAACTCGGTCTCGTAGGCCGTGACCGTAGCGTTTTCGAGGATACAGCTGTTGACGATGCCTTCGATCTCGCGGAGCTGCTCGGGTTTGACCGCCTCGAAGTGCGAGAAGTCGAAGCGCAGGCGCTCGGGCGTGTTGATCGAACCGGCTTGGCGGACGTGCGTGCCGAGGACCTTGCGTAGGGCGAAGTTGAGCAGGTGCGTCGCCGTGTGGTGTCGCTGGATCGCACGGCGACGGGTGAGGTCGACCGACAGCTCGACAATCGTGCCGGGCTGGCAGTGCGCCGCGAGCGCGGGGCTCAGCGAGTGCGCGAGCTTGTGGAGGTGGCGGCCGGCCTTGTCCTTGATGGTGTCGATGATCGCGAGCGTTTCTCCGGCGATCGAGACCGTGCCGGTGTCGCCCACCTGTCCGCCCATCTCGCCGTAGAACGGTGTGCGGTCGAAGACAAGGAACGTGGCGTCCTTGGTCGTGACGACCTCGACGACCGTGGCCTGCACGGGCTCGGCGGTGACGGTGTAGCCGACGAAGAGCGTCGGCTCCTGCGCAACCGTTTCGCCCTCGGTGGCGGCGACGATGACCTCCTTCTTCTGCGCGGCGCGCGCACGTTCGCGCTGCTGCTCCATCAGGCGCTCGAACTCGGCCGTGTCGACCGTGAGACCGCGCTCGGTCGCGAGCAGCTGCGTCATGTCGAGCGGGAAGCCGTAGGTGTCGTAGAGCTCGAAGGCGAGGGCGCCGGGAACGGCGCCGGCTTTGAGATCGGAGATTTGAGAACTAAAAATCGAGAGCCCGCGCTCGAGCGTACGGCCAAAGCTCTCCTCTTCGCTGCGGATCACGCGACGGATGATGTCCTGGCGCTCGACGAGCTCCGGAAAAACGCTGCCGAGCGACTCGACGACGGGTGCGACGAGTTGCTCGAAGAAGCCGGTCTTCAGGCCGAGCTTCGTGCCGTAAAGGATGCCGCGGCGGAGGATGCGGCGGATGACGTAGTTGCGGCCTTCGTTGCCGGGGAGAATGCCGTCGGCGATCGCGCACGAGATCGTGCGCGCGTGGTCGGCGAGCACGCGGAAGGCGATGTCGATATTCTCTTGTTCGGTCAGGCCTTCGCGTTTCGTCGGGACGGTGCGCGCGTAAGTCTTGCCGGAGAGGGCGGTGACTTTGGCGAGGAGCGGTGCGAAGACATCGGCCTCGTAGTTCGATGGCTCGGCGGAGAAGTCCCTGAATCCTTTCGTCGTGGCGTGGATGCCGGCGACGCGTTCGAAGCCCATGCCGGTGTCGACGTGCTTCGCCGCGAGGGGCGAGAACGTGCCGTCGGCGTTCGCGTTGAACTGAATAAAAACGTGATTCCAGATCTCGATGCAGCGCGGGCTGGAGGCATTGACGAGCTTGCGGCCCTCGGTCTCGTCGTCGGAGGGGAGGAGGTTGAAATGAATTTCCGAGCACGGGCCGCAGGGGCCGGTGTCGCCCATCATCCAGAAATTATCCTTCTTGTTGCCGTAGACGATGTGGACCGCGGGATCGAGGCCCTCCTTGCGGAAGATTTCAGCCCAGATGTCGTAGGCCTCCTGGTCGAAGTCGGACGGGTCGCCTTTGTCCTTGTTCGGCGAATACACGGTTGCGAAGAGACGCTTCGCGGGGATGCCCCAGACCTTCGTGATCAGCTCCCAGCCCCACTGCAGCGACTCCTTCTTGAAGTAGTCGCCGAAGGACCAGTTGCCGAGCATCTCGAACAGCGTGTGGTGGTACGTGTCGAAGCCGACGTCCTCGAGGTCGTTGTGTTTGCCGCCGGCGCGGATGCATTTCTGCGTGTCCGCGGCGCGGGTGTCCTTTGCCGGGCGGGCGCCGGCCCACGTGGAGACGTCGGGCGCGCGGTCGCCGAGGAAGATCGGCACGAACTGGTTCATGCCGGCGTTGGTGAAGAGCAGTCCGGGCGAGTCGGGCAAGAGCGACGACGATGGAACGATCGTGTGGCCTTGGCTCGCGAAGAAATCGAGGAAGGACTGGCGGATCTCGGCGGAGGTCATTGGGAAAAGGGGCGAGGAGCGGGAATCGAGGAACGAGGAGTAGGAAGGCGGTCGAATTCTCGATTCCCGCTCCTCGCTTCTTTCGATCACAGGTTCTTGATGATCGCGTCGGCCATTTGCTTCGTGCCGACAGAGGGGCGGCCGAAGGCGATGTCGCCGGTGCGGATGCCGTCGACCGCGACGGTCTTGCGCACGGCGGCCTCGATTCGGGCCGCGAGCGCGTCAAGGCCGAAGCTATAGCGGAGCATGAGCGCGGCGCTGAGGACCTGCGCGCAGGGATTGGCGACGCCCTTGCCGGCGATGTCGGGTGCGGTGCCGCCGGCCGGTTCGTAAAGACCGAAGGGTTTGCCATGCGTATTCGTGCCGGTGCCGAGCGAAGCGCTGCTCATCATGCCGAGCGAGCCGCAGATGACGGCCATCTCATCGGAGAGGATGTCGCCGAACATGTTTTCGGTGAAGAGGACGTCGAACTGGTTCGGGTCGCGCGCGAGCTGCATCGCGGCGTTGTCGACGTACATGTGGCTGAGGGCGAGGTCCGGGTGCTTTTTGGCAAAGTACTCGGTCACGGTCTTGCGCCAGAGGACGGAGGTCTCGAGGACGTTGGCTTTGTCGATGGAGCAAACCCTCTTGCCGCGGGCGCGGGCGGTGACGGCGGCGACCTCGGCGATCCGCTCGATCTCGCTCGTCTTGTACACCATCGTATCCACGGCCTGGAGTTCGCCGTTGGGCAGCGTGGTCGTGGACTTTGGCTGGCCAAAATAAATGCCGCCCGTCAGCTCGCGGATGCAGACGATGTCGATGCCGTTGGGGATGCGTTCGGGTTTGAGCGGGGAAGCGTCGACGAGGTCCTTGTAGAGGAGACCGGGACGGATGTTGGCGAAAAGGTTGAAAGCCTTGCGCAACGGCAGCAGCGCGGCGCGTTCGGGCTGTTCCTTGGGCGGGAGCTTTTCCCATTTCGGGCCGCCGACGGAGCCGAAGAGGATGGCGTCGGCCTGCTCGCAGAGCTTGAGCGTGGAGTCGGGCAGGGCCTTGCCGTGGTGGTCGATGCCGGCGCCGCCGACGTCGGCTATCTGGTAGTCGAGCGTGAGGCCTTCCTGCTTGGCGACGTGGGCGAGCACGCGAAGGGCCTCGGTCATGACCTCGGGCCCGATGTAGTCTCCAGGAAGAACGGCGAACGTGAGCGTCGGCATAAAAGGATTCCGAGCGTGGCAAAGGCGGCGGGCGGCTGGCAAGCCCGGCGGCGGTGGGCCGGTGGGGGGGGCTTAACGCCCGCCAGGTTGTTTCTACGGCCTCGATGTCGGGCGTAAAGTCCGACCCACAAGCAGGCACGGCCCACTTCGCCGTTGCGAGTGAACGGAAAGCGCATCTCTTGGGCGGGCGATGAAGCTTCACGTCCTGCCCGCGGGGCCCATTCAGACCAACGCCTACCTCCTCCTTCAGCCCGCGCGCGGCGAGGCCGTGCTGATCGACGCTCCGGAGGGTGTGTGGGCCGACGTTGCGCCGATCCTCGCCGCGGAGAACTGCCGCCTGACCGAACTGTGGATCACGCATGGACATTGGGATCACACGCAAGGCGCGGCCGAGATTGTGCGGGCGAGCGCCGCGAAGGTCTCGGCACACCTCGCCGACAAACGCCTGATCGAGGAGCCGGAGCTCATGAAGCGGTTCATGGGCATGGAACTGAACCTCGAAGCGGTGCACGTGGACCGCTGGATTGCCCAAGGCGACCGGCTCGCTGCGCTCGGGACGGAGTTCGAGGTGCGACACGTGCCGGGACACTGCGCGGGCAACGTGATGTTCTACCTGCCGGCGGGGAAGGCCGCCTTCGTCGGCGACGCCCTGTTTCGCGGCAGTGTCGGGCGCACCGACCTGCCCGGCGGCAGCATGGCCGAACTGGAACGCTCGGTGCGCGGTCAGATTTATACCTTGCCGGACGAGACCACTGTGTATCCGGGGCACGGCCCCACGACGACGGTCGGCGAAGAGAAACGGAATAATCCGTTTATCCGGCCGTAAAGATGCGGTTAAATCGTTTTAGGGCTCGGTGGCTGTGTCGTTTACAAGATTGCCGGCACCGCGCTGGCGCGCCGGAATGCCGGCGCTCAGCCCAAAATGACTCCCGTTGACCAGCACGAAGTGTTTATGCGGCGCGCGCTCGAACTTGCGCGCCTCGCCTGGGGGCGCACGCATCCCAATCCGCTCGTCGGCGCCCTCATCGTCGAGGACGGCCAGATCGTGGCCGAGGGCTTTCACGCCGAGGACGGCGGGCCGCACGCCGAGCGGGTGGCGCTCGAAGCGCTCGGCCGCCGGCCGAAACCCGGGGCGACGCTCTATGTGACGCTCGAGCCCTGTTCGACGCAGGGGCGCACCGGCGCGTGCTGCGACGCGATCAAAGCCGCAGGCATCTCGCGGGTCGTCGTCGGCGCGACCGATCCGAATCCCGAGCACGCGGGCCGCGGCTTCGAGGTGCTGCGGGCGGCCGGCGTCGAGGTGATATCTGGCGTTCTCGGGCGCAAATGCGCCGACCTGAATCTGCTCTTCAATCACTGGATGGCGACGAGCCTGCCCCTGCTCGCGGCCAAAGTGGCGGTGACGCTCGACGGCCGCACGGCCACGCGCACCGGCGACTCGCAGTGGATCTCCAACGACGCCTCGCGGGCCGACGTGCACCGCTGGCGCCGCCTTTTTCCCGGCATCGCCGTCGGCGCGATGACCGTGCTCAAGGACAACCCGCGCCTCACCGCGCGCGTCGGCGCGGACGAGTGGTGCCCCTGGCGCTTTGTATTCGACGGGCTGCTACGCACGGTCACCGACCGTCAGTTGCCGCGCCTCTACACCGACGAGTACAAATCGCGCACGATCGTCGTCACCACCTCGCAGGGCGGCATGGGCTACGTGCGCAAGTTGCGCGATCTCGGCGTGCAGGTGTGGATCCTGCCCTCGCCGACGCAGCGCGTGAGCTTTGCCGATTTCCGCAAAAAATGCGCCGAGGAGAAAATCAATGGCGTGTACTTTGAAGGCGGCGCGCAATTGTTGAGCGAGCTGGTGCGTCTGCGTCAGCTCGACTATCTTTTCGTCTATCGCGCGCCGATCCTGCTGGGCGACGAAAAGGCCCGGGGTCTGCTCAATGGGCTCCGCACGGAGAAGATCGCCAATGCTCTCCGTCTCGCGGATGTGCACCACGAGACGTTCGGCGAAGACGAGCTGTTGCGCGGGCGCGTGGTGTATCCGGAAAAGCTGCAGGTGGACGAGACGGTCTTTAGCCTGGGCTGAGGTGCCAGGTGGCGGCGCTCGGGACGAGCGCCCTTTTTAGGGATGGCCGTCGGGGCGACGGCCGCTACCCAGTCACGGGATGAAAATCTACCTCGCCTCGGGCAACGCTCACAAGGTCGCCGAATTTCAGGAACTCGCGGGGCGCGACGCCCTGCCGGTGGAAATTTTGTCGGCGAAGGCTGTCGGCGGTATGCCGCCGGTGGTGGAGGATGCGGGGACGTTTGTCGGCAACGCGCGCAAGAAGGCTGAGACGTTGGCCGGGCTGCTTCCGCCCGGCGCGTGGGCGCTCGCCGACGACAGCGGGCTGTGCGTCGACGCGCTCGATGGTGCACCCGGCGTCGAATCGGCTTACTACGCCGGACCGCAGGGCGACAGCGCGGCGAATCTTCGCAAGCTCGTCTCCGTCATGCGCCCCGTGCCGGCGGACCGGCGCCAGGCCCGGTTTATCTGCGTGCTCGTGCTGGTTGGCCCGACGGGCGAGGAGCAGGTGTTCGAGGGCCATTGCGAAGGCACGCTGTTGTTCGAGCCCCGCGGCGGCGCCGGCTTTGGTTACGATCCGCTGTTCGTTCCCGTGGGCCACGCGCAGACATTCGCGGAAATGCCGGCGGCGCTGAAGAACGGGCTGAGCCATCGCGGCCGGGCGTGGGCGCAGTTGGCAGGTTGGATTCGCGAGCGGGCGAGCAGCGCCGGTCCGTGACCGGCCCGTCCCGTCGCAGACGGGCCTTCTTGGAGAGGGCCTCTTGCATGGCGCCCGCCGATCGCTAAAGAAAATCCGACATGCCGATCTACGAGTACTACTGTCCCGACAATCACACGGTCTACCAGTTCTACGCGAAGACGCTCGCGCAGGGGCAGACCGTCCCGCGTTGCCCCGACAATGCGGACTACCGCATGCAGAAACTGGTTTCTGCCTTCGCGATCACGAGCGGCGGAAAGAAAGCCGAGACGGCGGGCGAGGCCGGAGCGCCGGACGCAGAGGCGGGGGCCGATCCTGCCGAGGACGCGCGGATGGAGGCGGCGATGGGTGCGATGGAGCAGGAGTTCGCCAGCGTCGACGAAAACGACCCGCGTGCGATGGGGCGCATGATGCGCCGGATGGCTGAACTCACCGGTGAAAAGATCGACGGCGAAATGGAGGAGGTTGTGCGCAAGCTCGAGGAAGGCGCCGATCCGGAGTCGCTCGACGAACAATTCGGTGGTGCTGACGACGAGGGAGGCATGGACGATCCCTACGGAGGAATGGGCGGAATGGGCGGCGAGGCGCCCCCGACGCCTGCGCCGAAAGAGGGCCGGCATCGTTTCAAGGCGCGCCGCCAGGCACCGCCGCGGCGCGACCCGAAACTGTACGATTACGAGTGAGAGTGTTATGGCGCGGGGATCGTTGACCCGCCGGGATGGCGTTTGTCGCTGGAATGGCGGGTCGGCGACCCCGCCCTAGAGTCATGCCCTCGGGCGGCTCCCCGATGCGACGCCGCTCCGCACTCGGGGTGTCTTGAGGTGTCCATGGGGGTATGGAAAACCTGGACACGGACGTGATCGTAATTGGAGCAGGCGTGGCCGGCCTCGCGGCGGCGTCGGAACTGGTGGCGCGCGGGTTGCGGCTGCGGATTCTGGAAGCACGCGACCGGATCGGCGGGCGTGTGTTCACGACGCGGCCTCCGGGCTGGCCGGCTCCGATCGAGCTCGGGGCGGAGTTCATCCACGGCGGCAACAAAGCGCTCTGGACGCTGCTGCGCGAAGTCGGAATCGAGCCGCGTCGCGCGGACGGCGCGATGTGGCGCGTCGAAAACGGCCAGCTGCGGGAGTTTCCGGACTTCTGGGAACGCATGGCCCGAGTGATGGAGCTCATCGACGCGCGGCAGCGCGGACAGGCGTTTGAAGACTTTCTGCGCGCGCAGACGTTTGGGCTTTCGGAACGCGAACGCCAGCGAGCGCGGGAGTTTGTGGAGAGCTTCAACGCGGCACCCAGCCAGCGCATCAGCGCGGAGGTGCTCGAGGCGGAAAAAGGCGGGGCGGAGACCGAGCAGTTTCGCATCGCGGAAGGCTATGATGTCGTCGTGGAACGTCTGCGGGCGCGGGTCGTGAAGGGCCGCGCTGAAATTTGCCTGGGCGCGACGGTCCAGTCGCTTTCGTGGCGGCGCGGTGAGGCCTTGGCCCGGATCAAGGCGGGGAACGGAACTGCCGCTCCGGAGCTCCATCGAGCGCGGGCGGCGGTGATCACGCTGCCGCTCGGGGTGCTGAAGGCCGGTTCCGTCATTTTCGATCCGCCGTTGCGCGAGAAGCGATCTGCGATCGAGCGTCACGGATGGGGCGACGTCGCCCGCGTCGTACTGCGCTTCGACGACCGTTTTTGGAGCGACGAACTCGTACCGGCGGATTTGGGGAAAGACGCGGGAAAGGGCTTTGGGTTCGTCACCGCGACGGGGCGCCCGGTGCCGGTCTGGTGGGCTCCCGCGCCGCCGGCGCCGGTACTCGTTGGCTGGGCCGGCGGGCCGGCCGCGGAGCGGCTGGTGCGGCGCTCGCCTGACGAAGTGCTGGCGGAAGCGGCCGATTCCCTCGCGGAAATTCTCGGAGCCCGGGCCGCCGAAGTGCTTTCGCGGATACGCGATTGGCGGTGGCATGACTGGCGCAGCGATCCCGCGGCGCAAGGCGCATACAGTTTTCCGGCCGCCGGCGCGGAGGAAGCCTCGAAACGACTCGCCGAGCCGCTCGAGGGGACGCTGTTCTTCGCCGGCGAGGCGACGGCCGAGCCGGGCGATCTCGGCACGGTGCACGGGGCGCTGGCCAGCGGTCTGCGGGCGGCGGAGGAAGTGCTGGCGACCTTCGCCATCGAGCAACACGGCCTGGCGGCGCCGATCGATCCGACCCGGTGAGGCCGGTTACGTTTCGTCGCCGTAAAGCGCGACGGCGTTGTCGCCGTTGGATTTTTTGAAGCCGCGATACATGCCGGGGGTGTTGAACGGCATCGTGATGTTGCCGTGGGCGTCGATGGCGATCACGCCCCCCGTGCCCCCGAGCGCCCCGACCTTGGTGATCGTCGTCTGCGCCGCGGCCGAGAGCGACCTGCCCGCGTATTCCATTTGTGCGGACACATCCTTGCCGACGGCGGTGCGGATGAAGAACTCGCCGTGGCCCGTGGCGCTGAGAGCGCAGGTGCCGTTGTCGGCGTAGGTGCCCGCGCCGATGATGGGGGAGTCGCCCACGCGGCCGAACTTTTTATTCGTCATGCCGCCGGTCGAGGTGCCTGCGGCGAGATTGCCATGCTGGTCGAGGGCGACGCAGCCGACCGTGCCGAATTTTCGCTCCGTCACGAGCGGGTCGAGCCCGGCGTCGTCGTTGTCATCGACGGTGATGAAGCTTACGCGCTCCTGCTGACTCTGGCGGGCCTTGTCGAGGTCGCCTCCCTTGGACTCGAGGGCCTTGGCGCGTTCGAGCTGTTTGCGGCGCCGCTCGGTCTGAAAATATTCGTTCGGAACGAGCTCGTAGCCGAGTTTTTCCGCGAAGCGTTCGGCGCCCTTGCCGGCGAGCATCACGTGCTCGCTTTTCTCCATCACATCGCGGGCGAGTGTAATGGGATTCCGGATATGCTGCACGCCGGCAACGGCACCGGCGGCGCGGGTGCGTCCCTCCATGATCGAGGCATCGAGCTCGCATAAGCCGTCGGCGTTGAGCACTGCCCCGTGGCCGGCGTTGAAGAGCGGTGAGTCCTCCAGGACTTTGATCGCGGCGACGACGGCGTCGAGGGCCGGACCGCCGCGGTCGAGGACAGCGTAGCCGGCGTCGAGCGATTCCTGAAGCTTGGCGCGATACTGCGCCTCGAGCTCGGGCGTCATGTCTTTGCGGAGGATCACGCCGGCTCCGCCGTGGATCACCAGACCGTAGGTTTTCTGCATGGCGGCACTGTCGGGAGCCGCGGTCGCGGCGGCAAGCGCGGCGAAGCCGGCCACGGCGATTTGCAAGGTGCGGAGAAATGGCATGAGGCGACGGTGAGAGGTGGGGTGGCGCTCCTGGCCCGAGGCGGCTACGGGGTTCACTCGAGTCCCAGCGCGGTGAGGAGGAAGGCGTAGTCGAAGGCGACCTCCTTGAGGGCGTCGTAACGACCCGAGGCGCCGCCGTGGCCGGCATCAAGATTCGTCTTTAGCAGCAAGGCGTTCGAGTCGGTTTTCGTGGCGCGCAGCCTCGCCGCAAATTTGGCGCCTTCCCAATACGGGACCTGGCTGTCGTGTAGCGACACGTTGACGAGCAGATGCGGGTAGGCTTGGGGGCCGATGTTGTCGTAAGGTGAATACGCCCGGATCCAGCGATACTCCTCGGGCTCGTTGGGGTTGCCCCACTCGAGGTATTCGCTCGTGGTGAGCGGCAGGGAGGCGTCGAGCATCGTGTTGATGACATCGACAAACGGCACGTCGAGGATCGCCGCGTGCCAGAGGTCGGGGCGCAGATTGATCACCGCGCCAATGAGGAGTCCGCCGGCGCTGCCGCCTTCGGTGACGAGCTGGGCCGGCGTGGTGTAGCCGGTGGAGACGAGGTGTTCGGCGCAGGCGATGAAGTCGGTGAACGTATTCATTTTTACCTTCATCTTGCCGCGATCGTGCCACGGTTCACCCAACTCGCCGCCGCCGCGGATGTGCGCGATCGCATAGATCAGCCCGCGGTCGAGCAGGCTGATGCGATTGGAGGAGAACGTGTCGGGCAGACTGTAGCCGTAGCTGCCGTAGCCGTAGAGCAGGAGCGGCTGCGGGCCGTCTTTGCGGAGATCACGGCGGTAGACGAGGGTCACGGGCACGCGTGTGCCGTCGCTTGCCGGGGCGAAGATGCGCTCGCAGGTGTAGTGAGAAGCGTCGAAACCGCCGAGTACCTCCTGCTGCTTCACGAGCACTCGCGAGTGCGTCGCCATGTCGTAGTCGAAGATCGAGGCGGGCGTGACCGGCGACTGGTAGTTGAAACGCACGACGCTCGTGTCGAATTCGAGGTTGATATCCAGCGCGGCCTCGTAGGCCGGCTCGGGAAACGCGATGCGATGCTGCGCGGCTGTATCCAGCTCGATGACACGCAGGTATGGCAGGCCGCCCTCGAGCTCGCTTACGACGGCGTGATGGGCGAAAAGCTCGACGCTCTCCACGCGCACGGCCGGGTTGTGCGGCACGAAGTCCTTCCAGTGGGCGACCTCGGGCGTGTCGACCGGTGCGGTGACGACGCGAAAGTTCTCCGCGTCCCTGTTGGTGACAAAGTAGAACAGACCGTCGCGGTGCTCGGCGTAGTATTCGTGGTCGTCTTCACGCGGGATCAGCACGTGGAAGCTGCCCGCCGGCTCGTCGGCGCGGAGGGCGCGCACCTCGCTCGTCTCCTTGCTCGTGGACGTACAGAACACGTAGCGGCCGTCGAGCGAGCGTGAGAGGTCGATGTCGTAGAGCTCGTCCTTTTCCTCGTAGAGCGTCTCGACCTTGCCGGTCTTCAGCGACACGCGTCCGAGCAAATAGCTGCGCTTGGCGACGGGATCCTCCTGCGTGAAAAAGAGCGTGTCGTTGTCGAGGGCCCAGGCGACGGAGGTCACGCGCTCGATGGGGTGTTTGAGAAGCAGCCTGCCGGTGCGAAGATCCTTCACCTGCAGCGCGTATTGACGGTAGCCCGTGTAGTCGAGGGTGTGGGCGAGGAGGT
>DASWVO010000109.1:0-3928 GCA_036406235.1 Opitutaceae bacterium | reverse complement strand
CGGCGTCCCGCTCGGGCGCATCCTTCGTCGCGCCTCGAGGACGATCTCGGTCGCATGTGCCAGGTCGTCGAGATACATCGCCTCCATCTGCTGCGCGAACGCCTCGTCCTCAACCACGGCGTCCAATTCGCAGTTTCCGAGCCAGCTTGCGAGATTGAGGTTGGTCGAGCCGACGCGCGCCCATTGCCCGTCGACGACCGCCGTCTTCGCATGCAGCAGTGTGCCATTCCACTCGAAGATCCGCACGCCCGCCTCCAGCAGCGGACGATACCCGACGCGCGACATGATTTTGATCAGCGGGATGTCCGTCGCGCGCGGCAGCAGCATCCGCACGTCAACGCCGTCGCGCGCCGAGGTGATCAACGCCTGCACATACGTCGGCGCGCCGAGATAGTAGGCATCGGTGAGCCAGACGCGGCGCCGCGCGAAGGCGACCACGAGCTGATCGAGGCGAAATGTGCCCGACGTGACAGGCTCGCTCGCCACGATTCGCAGGCTCACGCCGCCTGCCGCCGGAAGATCGTCGCTCAAAGGCGGCGTGTCGGGGAGCGGCGCGCCGAGCGTCGCCCAGATGCGGGCGAACGAACGCTCCAATTCCGCGACGGCCGGCCCGTGGATCTCGACTCCCGTGTCGCGCCAGGGCGCGATGTTCCTGCTGGGTTCGCCGACCCAGGAGTCCGCGACGCAGAGTCCGGAGACAAAGCCGACCTCGCTGTCCACCGTCAGCAGCTTGCGGTGGTCGCGCGAAACCCACCCGAGCGGCGACTCCAGCCGCGGTGGGTTGTAACAGCGCACGTCCACGCCGCCGGCGCGCAACCGCTCCCAGAATGCGCGTGAGGATTTTCCGAATACGCCGAGCCAGTCGTAGATCACCCGCACCCGCACGCCGGCGCGGGCGCGCTCGAGCAGGGCGTCGGCGAAGACGCCGCCGATCCGGTCGTCGGCGAGGATGTAGTTCTCGAAATGCACGCGCTTGCGGGCGCGACCGATGGCGGCCAGCCACGCGGGGTAGTTCTCCGTCGCGTCGCGCAGCAACCCGATGCGATTGCCGCCGATCAACGGCGCGCCCGCGCTGCGCGAGAACGCCTGCTCGGCCAGCCCGCGCATGTCGGTGTCGCCAGGGCTCTGTCGCAGGGTGGTTTCGGAGGCGGCCTTCACGGCGCCGGTGCTCGCGGGTTCGTCCTCGCGTTGTGCCATAAAATCAGAGTGTGAAATGCGAAAATCCGTGTCGCTCTCGATTATTTGCCTCCCTAACCGGATGGCAATCGAGGGCCCGAACGGCGATAACCCGCACCGCAGCTTTTTCGGAGGCCGGAAGGAGCGCGATAATGGTCCCGAGCGCCTGCGGAGTGCGCATTGACGAGTGCGGAGTGTGCGTGGACGGGAGCGGAAAGCGGGTGCGTGCGATCGGAGCGTTCCTGTGCAGACGAAGAAGGCGCCCGCGCCGGGACGGGAAGCGCGTGTGCGTCAGCGGCAGATGCGCGGGGCAGCGCGGAATGCACCTGTGCACGGCCGGAATGTCCATTGGCGATGACGGAGAGATCTCGCGCAGCCGCAGAATGCGCGCGGGCGTGTACAGAAAGTACGCGTGCACGTAAGGAAAGTTTGTGTGCGCCCGCCCCGACCGCCGGCGGGAGCCGCGTGGCGCCGGCTCGTGGAGCGTCCCGTCCCCAGAGCGTGTTATGCACTTTTGCGAACGGCCCTCCAGCACCGCGGTGCTTCAGCCCGCGCATGGGAGCGCAACGAACGCGGGCCGAAGCGCCGCGGGCCCTGGGCTTCGCTCGTCCGCGCATTTTTTACCAAAAATAATCCAGTACATCAGCGGGTGATGTACTCGGGTTGCTACAATGGTCTCACGATCAAGGTGCTCACGCTGGGCGTCCTTCGTCATCACAAAACAAAACGAAATCCCATGAATGCTCGACAGACCAATATTCTGAACATGGCCCATGCGGCCGCCGAAAAGCTGAACGCCATCGTCGCGGCGAATCCGCTGCCCGCGCTCGTGGCAAACGCCGGGGCGCTGAAGGCCCGGCTCGACGCCATCGAGGCGGCGGCCGCGACGCAGGCCCTGCCGATCACCGGCCGGACCATCGATCGCAATCGGATTCTGGCCGGCGCAATTGCGGCCACCTTGGCGGTTGCCGGTCGGGTCCAGAGTTACGCACGGTCCCGCAAGCTCGGCCAGCTCGAGGCCAGGTGCAGGCTCCGCCCCACCACGTTCAAGGAGACCCGCCTCGCGCATCGGGTGCTGCTCATGCAGCAGGTGCATGACGCGGCGCAGGAGGTGCTCCCGCAGCTCGCTGATTTCGGCGTGACGGTGGAGACGCTCGCCGACCTGCAGGCGAAGATCGACGCGGCCGACGCCGTCAAATCCGTGCGGCGGTTGACGATCATTGAGCGCGGGGTGGCGACGGCGAAGCTCCTGGAATGGTTTCGTGAGCTGACGGGTTTCTTCGACCACGAGCTCGATCCCCTGGTCGACTCGTTGCGCGAGACGAATCCCGGGGGCTGGGCCGCTTACCGTGCCGCCCGCCATGTCGTCAGGCAACGCGGCGCGTCCTCGTCCGAGCCGGAAGCGACGCCCGCCACCGCGACGAGCGCGGCGGTCGAAAATCTCGCCGCCTGAGCGAGCGCGCCTCTGTTGCCGGTCGGTTCATCACGGTCGCGCCAAAACCGGTGGAGACGGCCGAAAAGCACGACCGGCGTGTTTTGCTTTTGCAGCGGCGGGCCGGCTGGCGCATGTCTCAATGCGTCTTTCGTGTGTTGTCTTCGATGACGATGCCTTGGTTCAGCTTCGGCGTGGGACTTCCATCCGCGCCTGTCAGTTGCTGCGTCGCCCGTGGGCCGAGGCGCGGCGACCCATCCATTTTGCCATGAGGGACGCGTGCGAAGTTCAGATGTCGCGCGACCTGCACTCATCCGAGCACGGTGCCGTCTCGGGGCAAAGCAGCGTTTTTCCAGCGGGCGTGCGCCTGCGCTGGTTTGGAGCGAAAGCTCCCTGCAGAACGCACCGACAGGCGCACACCTTGATTTACCGGAAAAGGGCTGCGATACCGGGCTCGGCGTGCGGCGACGGTTGCGCGCCGCCGGCAACGAGCGAAGCATGACGACGCGGCAGACGCTTCGGGCGCAAAAATCATGTTATGAAAAAGGCATCCTCCTGGCGGCGGTAGGGGTCGGTCTCGGGACGAGCGCGTGCAGCAGTCGCTCGGGTGTGCGGGGCGATCAGGCGAGATTCAACGAGCAACCGAAGCGCTCTCATGACCGCCTGAGCAGCGAGCAGGAAGCGGAGTATGCGGCCAACGCGCGTCGCGACGACATGCTGAAGAAACCCTGAGGGAAAATAATGATCAGACAAAAGAACATCGTCATGAAACTGCACATCAAAGCTGTATTCGCACTATCCCTACTTGCCTTCGGCGGCGCTGCGAGGCTTGCGGCGGAGGACTCCGGCAAGGCGGACGCGGCGGCGTTGACGTTTGCCAAAGAGGAATATTTCCACCGCTGGTCCAAGGATGACCAGCATGAGTTTACGCCGCGCGGTCAGGAGGATCTGATGCGCTGGTCGGACATGGTGACCCTGCACTCCTATCAAAACGCCAAGGATGGGGAAGGCCTGGCCGCGACGGCCAATGCCGTGCTGGAAAACTACAAGCGCGCCCAGGCAAAGCTCGTGAGGACCGACTCCGTGCCGAGGACCGCCGAGAAACCCGCCGAGTATCTCATTGTCGTGCTGTTTCCCCAGCCGGACTTCATCGAGGCGGTCTTTGCGAGATTCAAACTGGAGGGCGGCGTCGGCAGGTCGTTCATCTACTCCCACCGCGAGTATGGAAAAAAGGTCGGCGACCAGATGAGTGCCTGGCTGCAGAAGAACGGCCCCGCGACCGAAAAGGCGTTGATGAGCATGGAGCCTCTGCCGGTTCCG
>DASWVO010000108.1:0-14117 GCA_036406235.1 Opitutaceae bacterium | reverse complement strand
CGTATTCGCGCCTGCACGAGACAGAGGCGGATTCGATCGGCCTGCGTTTCTCCGCAGGAGCGGGTTACGATCCCCGCGCGGCGGCGGCATTCTGGCGGAAGATGAAGGACAACAACAAAGGCGCGAAACCGCCGGCGTGGCTTTCGACGCATCCGTCGGACGACGCGCGCATCGCCAATCTCGAGAAACTTGCCCCGCAATACATGGCGCTCTACGAGCGGGCCAAGGGGCAGTATCAGTAAGCGGAACGGAGTTTGTGGTTCGGGTATAAAGTCCGACCCACAATAAAGTCAGGCCTCCGCCCCCGCCACCGACAAAAACGCTGCCAGCGCCGGGTCGGGCGCCGCAGTCGCACGCCAGCCGATGACGAGCCGGCTTTCCGGAGTCGGGCCGTCGAGCGGACGAAACGCCACCTCGCCGGGCAACTGCCTCGCCTCCGACGGGCACATGAACGTCGCGCCGAGCCCCGCGCGCACCAGGCCGATGGCGTTGGCGCGCGGCCAGACTTCGTCGGCGATGCGCGGCGTCACGCCGGTCTTTTGAAACGCGGCAAGGATCCGGTCGTAGAAACCCGGGTTGTGCGCGCGCGGAAACAGCACGAAGGGCGTCGTGGCGAGTTCGCGCAACCGGAGCGTCTTCTCGCCGGCGAGTGGGTGATCGGCGGGGAGCAGCACGCCGTTCTTCTCGCGCAGCAACTGCCGCGTGCGCAGGCCGGGCGGGTGCGTGGTGTCGGGGTGAAAAAAGCCGCACGCGATTTCGCCGGCCTGCAGTGCCGCAAGCTGCGCGGACGTGGGCGATTCGTTGAGCTCGAGCCGGATGCCCGGATAACGCCGGTTGAACTCGCGCAAAATGCCAGGCAGCACCGTGGCCATCGCGAGCCCGGTGAAGGCCACGCGCACGTGGCCGACCTGGCCGCCGGCGAGCGCCTGCAATTCTCCGGGCACCGCGGCCAGCCCGCGCAACACCGGCTCGATGCGCTCGAGGAGCGCCTTGCCGGCGGGCGTGAGCTCGACCCGCCGGCGCGAGCGGTTGAGCAGATCGATCCCGAGCGCGCTCTCGAGTTGGGCAATCGTCCGTGACAGCGCAGGTTGTGCGACGGCCAGGCTCTCGGCGGCCTTGCGAAAATGGAGCTGCCGCGCGACCTCGCGGAAATAGACGAGATGGCGCAGCTCGAACGGGAATTGATACTCGCGCGGCATCACCGCCACCCAAACAAGTATTTCCCAGGCATGGCAACGTTTTGCTAAGATCGCCGCCTTGTTGATCGTCTAGACCACATCCGAAAACCTCGATCCGACCATGGCGAAATCTCTCTTCCAGAAAGTCTGGGACGCGCACACCGTCCGCACGCTGGCCAACGGCCAGACGCAGCTGCTCATCGGCACGCACCTCATCCATGAGGTGACGAGCCCGCAGGCTTTCGGCATGCTGCGCGACCTCGGCTTGAAGGTGCTCATGCCGCACCGCACGTTCGCGACCGTCGACCACATCGTGCCGACCGACCAGTTCGTCGAGCCGTACCGCGATCCGCTCGCGCAGGCGATGATGGACGAGCTGCGCAAGAACACGAAGGAGTTCGGCATCAAGTTCTTCGACCGCGCGACCGGCAAGCAGGGCATCGTGCATATCGTCGGACCCGAGCAGGGCATCACGCAGCCCGGCACGACGATCGCTTGCGGCGACTCGCACACCTCGACGCACGGCGCGTTCGGCGCGATCGCCTTCGGCATCGGCACGACGCAGATCCGCGACGTGCTCGCGACGCAGACGATGGCGCTCGGCAGGCTGAAGGTCCGCCGCATCGAGGTGAACGGCAAGCTGCGCCCCGGCGTGTACGCGAAGGACGTCATCCTCCACATCATCCGCATCCTCGGCGTCAACGGCGGCACGGGCTACGCCTACGAATATGCCGGCAGCGTGTTCGACGGCTTCACGATGGAAGAGCGCATGACCGTGTGCAACATGTCCATCGAAGGCGGCGCGCGCGTGGGCTACGTCAATCCCGACGAGACGACCTTCGCCTACCTGAAGGGCCGTCCGTATTCGCCGAATGGTGACGCGTGGGACGCTGCGGTCGCAAGCTGGAAGAGTTTCGCGAGCGATCCGGGCTGCCACTACGACGACGTCGTCAAGATCGACGCGGCCGACATAGCGCCGACCGTCACCTGGGGCATCAACCCCGGCCAGGGCATCTCGATCAACGAGACGATTCCCGATCCGGCCAAGGCGACCGCGGTCGACGAGAAGAGCTCGATCGAGGAGGCGCTCGCTTACATGAAGTTCCAGCCGGGCGCGCCGATCAAGGGCACCAAGATCGACGTCGCGTTCCTCGGCTCATGCACCAACGGCCGGCTCTCGGATTTCCAGGAGGTGGCGAAGTTCATCAAGGGCAGGCGCGTTGCGCCCGGCGTGAAGGCGATCGCCGTCCCCGGTTCGCAGATCGTCGCGCTCCAGTGCGAGAAGCTTGGCATCGACAAGATCCTCGCCGAGGCGGGCTTCGAGTGGCGCGCCGCAGGCTGCTCGATGTGTCTCGCGATGAATCCCGACAAGCTCGTCGGCGAGCAGCTCTGCGCCTCGTCGTCGAACCGCAACTTCAAGGGCCGCCAGGGTTCACCGACCGGCCGCACGATCCTCATGAGCCCGCTGATGGTCGCCGCAGCGGCCGTCACCGGCCAGGTCTCCGACGCCCGCGAGGTCTTCAGTGTGAGCTCCAACTGATCGGCACACTCAACTCTCAACCCTCAACTCTCAACTGCTGCGAAGCAGCTCCCATGTCTCTCGCTAAAATTTCCCAGGTTTCCGGCCGCGGCGTGTATGTGCCCGGCAATGACATCGACACCGACCGCATCATCCCGGCGCGCTTCATGAAGTGCGTCACCTTCGACGGACTCGGCGAATTCCTCTTCTACGACGTCCGCAAGAACGCCGACGGCACCGACAAGCCGCACCCGCTCAACGAGCTGCGATTTCAGGGCGCGACGATTCTCCTCTCCGGCGCCAACTTCGGCTGCGGTTCGTCCCGCGAGCACGCGCCGCAGGCGATCCAGAAATACGGCTTCAAGGCCGTCGTTGCGGAGAACTTCGCCGAGATCTTTTTCGGCAACTGCACGACCCTCGGCATACCGTGCGCCAGCGCGAAGCGCGAGGACATCGCGAAGATCGCCGCCGCGATCCAGGCCGATCCCCAGACTGAGGTGGTGATTGATGTGGCGAAGGAGGAGATCCGCTTTGCCGGGCAGTCGGTGCCCGCGACGATCCGCGACACGGCGCGCGACGCGCTCGTCAATGGTCGCTGGGACGCGATCGGCGAGCTCCTCGAAGGTGTCTCAGCCGTGAAGGCCACCGCGGCCAAGCTGCCGTATCTCGCCGCCTGAGCGCGGCTTACTTGAAGGGCGGGGTCGCCGACCCCGCCTTTTTTGTGCCCTCATGAGAATGGTCGGCGACCTTGCTCCCGCCCAGCGCCTGCTAGATGTTTGACGCCCGGAGCAAAACCGCGCCTTTTGCTTTTTTCTGAACCTTTTCCCCGCGGTACGCGTCACACCTGCGATCCCTCCTATGTTCTTCGCCCTCATCGATATTTTCCAAGGCGCTGATCTCCTCATTTATCCGCTGGGCCTGTGCTCGATTGTCCTCGTCTTCATCCTCTGCGAGCGCGCCTATGCCCTGCGGCGGGGCGCGGTGATGCCGCAGGATCTGGTCGATGCGATTGTCAGCGGGCGACCGATCGCCGGCGGCAAACACTCGGTGCTCGCGCGCATCATCGAGTTTGCGGAACAGCACCCGGGCGACGAAGGCGCCGTCAAGGCATTCGCCCGCCTCGAGCTCAACCGCATGGAGCGCGGTCTGCCGTATCTGGATATCATCTACGCCGCCGCACCGCTGCTCGGCCTCACCGGCACGGTGTGGTCGCTGTTGCGCGTGTTCTCGGCGATCTCGGGCGAGACGGGTCTGCCCGATCCGGTGAAGTTCACGAGCGGTGTCGCCCTCGCGCTGTCCGCCACCTTGCTCGGTCTTTCGATCGCCATTCCCTCGCTGGTCGGCGGCGGTTACCTGCAGCGCAAGGTCGAGAATTACGCGGCGCAGCTCGACGTGTTGCTCGAGCGCATCCTAGCCCGCACCGGAGTCAAGGTCGAGGTATGAGCGCGCTGTTCGAACGCCGCCGCCGCCGGCCGGAGATGAACCTCCTGCCGCTGATCGACGTGCTGGTGATGCTCATTTTTTTCGCGTTCGTCACGATGCAGTTTCGCTCGGCGGCGACGCTCAACATCACGCTCCCGAAGGTCGATACGGCCGGCAAAAACCAGTTCAAGGGCACGGTCACGATCGGCATCGACAAGGAGGGGGTGCTCTCCTTCAACGGCAAGGTGGCGACGGAGGAGCAACTCGTGGGGCTCCTCGAGCAGGTGCGCAATCTCGACCGCGACACCCCGGTCCTCATCCGCGCCGACGAAGACACGCCGCTGAAGAAACTCACCTTCGTGATGGATACCTGCCGCAAGACCGGCCTGAACAAGTTCAGCCTGCAGGCGCGGTGACGTAGCGGCCGTCGTCCCGATGGCGATTTTGCGGTGGCGGTCGGGACGGCCGCCGCTACCAAGGATCCCATGAAGATCCTCATCACCGGAGTCTCGCGCGGCCTGGGGCGCGCGCTGGCGGAAGAGTATATCCGTGGCGGCCATACAATCATCGGTTGCGGCCGCGGTGCGGAGCAGATCCTCGATCTGCGTTTCGCGCACGCGTCTCCGCACCGCTTCGACATCGTCGACGTAGCCGATGCGGCCAAGGTCGACGTATGGTCGGAAACCGTTTCGGCGACGCACGGCGCGCCGGACCTTTTGATCAACAATGCCGGGCTGATGAATGACCCCGCGCCGCTGTGGAAAGTGCCGGCGGCGCAGTTCAAAAAGTTGATCGACGTGAATGTGACCGGCACCGCCAACGTGATCCGCGCGTTCGTCCCGGCGATGGTCGAGCGGGGCACCGGCGTCATCGTGAATCTCTCGTCCGGCTGGGGCCGCAGCGTGTCTCCGGAAGTCGCGCCCTACTGCGCGAGCAAATGGGCGATCGAAGGCCTCACGAAGGCGCTTGCGGAGGAACTGCCGAAGGGCATGGCGGCGATCCCGCTCAATCCGGGCGTGATCGACACCGACATGCTTCGGCAATGCTGGGCGGAGGGCGCGTCGAGTTACGCGAAGGCCGACGCGTGGGCGAAGAAGGCAGCGCCGTTCATCCTCAAACTCGGCCCGAAGGACAACGGCAAGAGCCTGACGGTCGGCGGATTCGACGAGTGAGCCGCAAAGGAGGGCGCGACGTGCCCGTCGCCCGGCGCGCGTCCGCGCGCCCAGACTGGCGTTTCTATCGCCCCGTCCGGCGCGGGAGGTCGCCGCTCCCGCTGCCTGGGCACGCGTAAAGGCGGAATGGCGCGGCTTACCCCGTCGGCGTCGGCTCGGTCTCGGCGATCACGGCCGTCACCT
Source organism: Opitutaceae bacterium (assembly GCA_036406235.1). GTDB lineage: Bacteria > Verrucomicrobiota > Verrucomicrobiia > Opitutales > Opitutaceae > DASWVO01. The sequence continues at coordinate 8,643 of DASWVO010000108.1, read as the reverse complement.
CGACCGGATCGTCTTCGTCGTCTTCGCTGGCGGCGACCGCCGCGCTCGCGGCGCGGTCGAGGACGTCGAGCGCCAGCAGCGCGGAGCCCATCGTGCGCGCGGCGGCGGCGATTTCCGCGAAGACTCCCTGGCCGTCGTGTCCGCGTGCTGACCAGCCGAATACACCGGCGTAGCCGTTGGCCGCGCCCTTTTGGTACATCTGCGTGACGCTGAGGCCGGCGGCCCGGCTGTAGCGGCCGAGCGTTTCGCCGATGATCACCGGGCGGTCGACGGTCTTCAGGAAACGCGCCGGCGTTGCGCCGCGGTCATACGGGCTGTAGCCGAGGGGCTGCATCCAGTCGTAGTAATGGACCTGGTAGAAATCGAAGCGCGCACCGGACTGGCCGGAGGCGGCCTGCAGACTCGAGTCACTCCACGGATGACCGCGCAGGCCAAAAAAACCCTGTCCGTCGCGATGCCAGCGCCAGCTCGCGGAACCGGTGGTGACGAGCGTGGGCGCCACACGTTTGATCGCGGCGGCGACATGACCGTGAAACGCGATCACGCGGTCGCGCGAGACACCCCAAAAGCGCGTCCAGATCCACTCGGGCTCGTTGCAGATTTCCCACGCGAACAGATACGGCTGGTTTGCGTAGCGACGGGCCAGCGGCTCCACGAAGTTGCGGGTGTAGCCGGCCACGCGCGCATCGTTGTTCATGAGGGCGCGCCAGAGCCGGTGCTTCGGGTGGTCGGGCTTCACGTGATCGAACGACGTCAGCACGGCGAGGACGTAGATCCGATGCTCGGCGGCGAGGGCGAACAAGCGATCGAGGTCGCGGAAGAACGTGTCGCTCGGACCGGTGACCTCGCCGTGGCGGTCAAACGCGACTGCGACCTCACCGTTGCAGTCAATCCAGATGCGGGCGCAGTTGATGCCCTCGGCGGCATAGCGGGCGAACTCCGCGCGCCAGCGCGCTTCATCGAAGCGCCCGCCGCCGAAGTCATTCCAGGCGATCCAGGCGGTGTTGATGCCGTTAAGCCAGAGCGGCCGGCCGTCAGCGGTGCGAAAGCCGGTACCCTCCACGCAAATGGGCTGTGCGGATACGCGCCCACTCAGGACGATCAGGAGTCCGAGGAGCGTGAGTAGTGATATGGGCGGGCATGAGAGCGAGGGAGGACGGGCGGTGATCGGCATCGAGGCGCCGGGATGGGAAGGGACCCGCGCGCCCGGGGCCACGGAAGGAATTACGCCGCGTCATGGGGAGTTTCCGTCGCCGATTGCGCTCAAGAAAAAAGGCGAAGCGCCGAGGGGCGCTTCGCCTTGAAATTCGGACCGACCCTGGTGCGGCCGGTTCGCGATCGCTGGAATCAGCGACGGTTGTTGCGCTGGTGAAACGCACCGGCGCGGCGGTCCGGGCCGAAGTTGCGATTGCGGGGAGCGCCGCCGCCACCACCGCCGCCACCCATTTCTTCCTTCGGGCGGGCTTCGTTGACGTTGAGCGTGCGACCGTCGAGGTCGGCGCCGTTCATCTTTTCGACCGCGGCCTGGGCTTCGGCCGGCGTGGCGAAGGTAACGAAGGCGAAGCCGCGCGGGCGGCCGGTCATGCGATCGGTGGCAACGTAGACATCCGTCACGGCGCCGAATTGCTCGAACGCAGCGCGCAGGGCGTCTTCGGTGGTGTTGAACGACAGGTTACCAACATACAGTTTGGAACTCATACTAGTGATTTTCGCGTACTGCGTCCTCTGGCAGTCCGTTCCCGAGGCTCGGGTTTCGAATCAATCACTTGAACCTGAAGTTCGCCTGAAGACTCACCAGTCACTGACATCTAACGTAGCTAACGAGGCCGTGACTCTCGTGAATGCGCCGCATAAAGCAAGCGGCTTTCGCGAAATTTCGGCGCGCAATAATACGCAGATGGGGTTGCCCCGCAGAGTAGTTGAGTGCGGGCGGGCTCAGGTGACGAGGCAGCGACGTCAGCAGAATTCCTGATAATACCCTTGCATAACTCTCGCTAGCTGAGACGGTGCCTGCGTTGAACGAGCCCGGATGGGCCGCGATGCGGCCTGCGTGAGGAGTTATCGTTCTCTTCGGGCGTCTCTTCGATGAAAGACCGTCAGGGGTCTAATCATTCATCGAAACACACACCGCTGCCGTGCGTTTTTCGTGCGCCCGGCACGCCCTCCGCCTCGGCCACGCCGCAGGCTCCTCCCATGACCGTTCCCTCCGTTACGTCTTTTGCGTCACTTCAACTGGCCGCACCCTTGCAGCAGGCTCTCGCCGACAAGGGCTATACCCAGCCATCGCCCATTCAGGCGCGCGCGATTCCGCCGCTCCTCGAGGGCCGCGACCTGATCGGCATTGCCCAGACCGGCACTGGCAAGACGGCGGCCTTCGCGCTGCCCCTGCTGCACCGCCTCGCGGCCGTGTCTCGCCCGCGCGTGTCGCGTCAGCCCCGGGCCCTCATCCTTACGCCCACACGCGAACTCGCCGTGCAGATCGCCGACAACTTGTCGCTTTATGGCCGGCACCTCCCGCTGCGCCACACGCTGGTTTTCGGCGGAGTGGGCGAGCATCCGCAGATCCGCAGCCTTCTGGCTGGCGTCGATATTGTCGTCGCTACTCCCGGCCGCCTGCTTGATCTCATGAAACAGCGTCACGTGGCGCTGGATCGTGTGGAGATGTTCGTGCTCGACGAAGCCGATCGCATGCTCGACCTGGGCTTCGCGCCGGCGGTGCGTCGCGTGCTCGAGCAGCTCCCGCCGCGCCGGCAGTCGCTGCTGTTTTCGGCGACGATGCCCGAGACGATCCGCTCGCTGGCGAACTCCTTTCTGCGCGATCCTGTGCAGGTCGAGGTTGCACCCGTCTCATCCACGGCCGAGCGAATCGAGCAGCGGGTGTGTCACGTCGCCCAGGCCGACAAGCACCGCGCGCTCGTGCACCTCGTGCAGAAGCATTCCGGGGATCTCACGCTCGTCTTCGTGCGCACCAAGCATGGCGCCGATCGCGTGGCGAAAAACCTCATTCGTGACGGCGTTCCTGCCGACGCCATTCACGGCAATAAATCGCAAGGCGCCCGCCAGCGCGCCCTCGGGGCGTTTCGTTCCGGAGCTTCCCGCGTGTTGGTCGCCACCGATATCGCGGCCCGCGGCATCGATGTGAAGGGAATCGCGCTTGTCATCAATTACGACCTTCCCAACGAGCCCGAATCCTATGTGCACCGCATCGGCCGCACCGCTCGCGCCGGCGCGGAAGGCGTGGCGATCTCCCTCTGCGACCCGGAGGAACGCGGCAGCCTCCGCGACATCCAGCGTTTGATTCGCCAGGAAATTCCGGTGATGACGGATTTGCCGTTTGCGACGGCAGCGGCGCCCGCGGGCCGTCCGCACGCCGCACAGCCGCGGGTCGACACTGCCCGTTCATCGGGCCGGGGCCGTGGGCCGGTGCCGGTCTCCATGGCGCCGGTTGCGCAACCGCGCTCGCTATTTCGACTCTGGCGTTCGTCGGGCCGCAGCCAAGGCGGACGAGCGGCGGCACGGTGAGCAAGCGCATGCACTCCTCTCCATTGAGGCCGGCTCCGCAGCACGCCCCCATGAACTCCCCAACGCATGCGGAGGCCGCCGGCCGCCGCCCGCGAGATCGGCCCGGTGTCGCGGCCGCGTCGGCCGCCCCCACGCACGGTCACGCCGGTGAGGAGTTATCTCCCGCGCTCTTTGCCATCACGGTGGGCCTCACCGTGGGAGGGCTCGTGCTCGGGCTGAAGATTCTCGCGCCTGCGGAGGTCTGGCATACGCAGTGGTCGGCCCCCGTCTGGAAGGCGCTGGTGGTGTTGCTCGCGATGACGGGCTTCAACTGCTTCGTGGAGTATTTTTTTCACCGCTACGTGTTGCACAAGCCCGTGATTCCGCTGCTCAGCCATTTCTACCGGCAGCACACGCTGCATCACAGCCTCACCCGCATCGGGCGCCAGCGCACACCCCAGGGGCGCATGGTGCCGTTCATCGAGAATATTTACCCGATCACGCGGTCCGAGCAGACCGAGGCGTCGTTCTTTCCCTGGTATACGCTCGCGGTCTTCGCGCTGGGCGTCACGCCGTTGCTCGCGCTCGGCCACTGGCTGGCTCCGTCGTTTCCGTGGTTTGTGGCCGGCTATGCCGCGATGGCCTGCTCGCTGGTCATCTACGAAGGCTTTCATGCGATCGAGCACTGGCCGATCGAGCGTTGGGCGCCGCTGCTCGAACACGCGCGCTGGGGGCGGTTGTGGCGCAAAATCTACAGCTTTCACCTCCGGCACCACGCGGTGATCGACTGCAACGAAGGCGTATCCGGTTTCTTCACACTGCCGCTGGCCGACTGGCTCTTTGGCACCTGCGTGTTTCCCAAGACGCTCTACGCGGACAACAGCGAGTGGCAGGAGGCGCAGTTCGAACGCCCCCGGCCGCGGTGGCTCGTGCGCTGGCTGGACCGCCAGACCGATGCGATCGTGAGTCGTCGGCGTCGCCGGGCACGCGCCTGATCCGTGACCCGAGGGGCACTCGGGCAGCCGCCCGATCCCGGCGCGGGGCGGCTGGCCGCAAGACGCGACACGAAAATGCGACTAATGTAAATGAATGGAGCCGGAACCTAGCTCAGCGATCGATCGCGCTCGCGGACAAGTGCGGCGCGACAAGACGGGGAAAACGGTTTCGGATGAAGATATTCCCCTCGAGAATCGGGCGGTGGCGGGGGTGGACGAAGGGATCACGGAGGGGGCAATTCCTCCCGGCGAGCGGGCGCCGAAGATCCGGCATGAGCACGACCGACCTTCGAGGGGAATCAATCGCGGTTTGCACTCCTGAGCGTCTACGCACTCGCCACTTGAATTGCGGCGTCGCGTTCGCGAAGGGCGTATCGTTTCATTTATTGCCCTCATGAACCGCAACCTGAACGCTCCCAATTTGAGCATGCTGGGAGGGCGCCCGGTGTCGGTTCGAGTGTCTCGCGCTTCTGGTGGTCTTGAGGCCGTTGTGCCTGGCGTGATCGAAATCCGCGATGTCACGGGCGATCAAGACGGTCCTGCGGTGGTCGTGGTACTGGATCGCGAGGCGGCCGAGGCGCGGAAGCTGCCGCATACGCTTGCGCTGGATACCGCGACGATTGCGCGGTTTCTGCATGCGCCGCCCGATGCGACGCTAGAGGTGGCGCTTCGCTGAGCGTGGGAGACGAGAGCACGACGGACCCGGCAAACCCGCTCGTGCGCTCCCGGTGACCAAGACACCGGCCGTGCCGGGCAATACCCCGCTCGTTTGCGCGGCACTCACGTCAAATGCGAGGGCGGGGGCGCGACCGCCTGACCCGACTCTTCGGCCGCGACGCGCTGAATGTATCTCGTGAAATCGGGGTCCTCGCCTTCGAGGAGATGGGGAAGGACTTCGCGGAAATCGCGCCGGCGGCACCACGCGCGCATGTAGTCTTCCCACGTCTGCCACAAGCGCGCCGCCTGCCGGCTCATCTTCTCCTCGTAGACGAGAATGTAGGCCCGCTCGAACAGCGAGATGAGGATCTCGAAGAGCACGTCGCGGCGTTCGATTTGCTCGGGCGTAAAGGGAGCGGTCGGCTCCGCTTGGGTCGTGAGACGCAGGTCCGCATTGTCGAGGACGAGTCGGAGGAATTTCGAATACTCGTCCGACAGCTGCAGGTAGAGCTCTTCATCGTCGGTTTGCCGCTCCTTCCGCTGCTCGGCGATGAAGATCCAGATGGCGAAGGGCAGGCCGATCACCGTGACGAGGTAGCTGAGGGCCTCGAGGATTTCGAGCAGGGTCATGGCGAGAGGATAGGCGGGCATCAGTGACGGTCAACGCGGGCGGTCCGCCGTCGTTGATCTGGCCGCTGGCCAAAGCAAAAAGCCCAACCGCATTCGGTTGGGCTTCGAAGGAAAGCGGCGGTCGTCGCAGTGCTCAGTAGAGCTTCACGTAGCCGTTGCGGCGCAGGCGTTCGAGCCAGCGCTCCTGTGACTGGCGGGCCATCTGCTGGATGAGGATGCGCTCGATTTGATCACGCACCTCGTCGATCGGTTGGATGCCGGCATGCTTGCGCTCTTCGGCGTAAAGGATGAAGCAGCCCTCGGGGAGGAGAATCGGCTCGGTCGCCTTGCCCGCCTCCAGCGCGAAAACCGGGTCGCTGAACTCCTTTTTCAGATCGGAGCGCTTCTGCCAGCCCCAGTCGCCGCCACGGGTGCGCCGCGCGTCCTGCGAGACCTCCTTGGCGATGTCCTCGAACTTCTCGCCATTGATGAGCCGGCGAACGACGTTGCGGCCCTTTTCGAGCAGATCGTTGTCGGTCTCTCCGTCGGTGCGGGTGAATTGGATGAGCCGCAGGTGGACGCTGTCCTCCTGATAGAAGCGGTCCTTGTTCTCGTTGTAGAACGTCTCGACCTTGACCGGGCTGACGATGCTCTGCGACTTGCGCTGCTGCGAGCGCATGTAGCTGTAGATGATGTCCTCTTCGACCTCGCGGCGATACTCGCGGATCGTGAGGCCGCGGCTCTTCAAGTAGGCGAGAAACTTCGAGCGGTCGCCGTCGAACTGCGTGATGATGTTTTCCGAGACGGCGTTGTCGACGTAGCTCTCGGGGATGCGGCGCTTTTCGTCCTTGTAAAACTCCTTCACGATCAGCACGCGATCGATCAGGTTCTGGATGACGTCGTCCTGGAGGGCTTCGAGCTTTTGGTTGAACTCCTGCTCGTTGCGCGACTCCCGCTGGATCTGCGGGATGAGCGGAGCAATTTCGCGACGGATGTCATCGACCGTGATCACCTTCTGCTCGGCGATGGCGGCGATGCCATTGGCGAAACGAAGATTGAGCCCGTCATTGGGCGGCTGCGGGGTCGTCCCCTGCGCCCGCACTCCCATGCTCGAAAGGGCGAGCATTGTGGAGAGAAGCAGGAAACGGCAGCGAGGAACCGAGGAGTGACCCATCATGGATTCGGCAGGTTGTTGAGGAACGTAAGGATTTCCCGTAAACGTAGGAGCGGCTTGGGTGCGGTCAACCGCGGAAACCGGGTGCCGATCATTACCCAGTCGTCACGGCGGCCGCTGTTGCGCAGACACTTCAAACGCGTCGACTCTGTTTCGACGGAGACGATGCCTTTTTGTTCCGCGCGGATACGGATCTCCGTCACCAGCAAAAGCGCCCGGACCTCGTCGCCGAACTTGCCGAAGCGGTCTCGCAGGTCGCTTCCGATCTGCTTGAGCGCGGCCGGATTGTCGGCCATCGCCAGCTTGCGGTAGAAGTCGATGCGCAGCCGCGTCTCGCCGAGGTAGGCGGCCGGCAGCCGGGCTTGGATCTTGTCGACCTCGATGGCGCCACTTTCGGCCTGTTCGGCGTCCCGGACCGCTGTGTAGCTGTCCTCATAACGCCGCCGGCCTTCGTCGCCGGCGCCTTCGCCGACGAACACAAAATCGAGCTTTACGCTGGCCCGAATTGCCGCGGCCTGCTTTTCGCCCTTCAGGCGGGCGACCGACTGGCGGAGCAACTGGCAGTAAAGCTCGAAACCCACGCCGACGATGTGGCCGCTCTGTTCGGCGCCGAGGAGATTGCCGGCGCCGCGCAGCTCGAGGTCGCGCATCGCAATGCGGAAGCCGGCGCCGAGCTGGTTGTGGGCGCGCATCGCGTTGAGCCGCTCGCGAGCGACCTCGACGAGCCGGGTATGTCGGTGGAGCAGAAGATAGGCGTAGGCCTGGTGCTTGAAGCGGCCGACGCGGCCCCGGATCTGGTAAAGCTGCGAAAGCCCGAAGCGGTCCGCGCCTTCGATGATGATCGTGTTGCAGTTGGGAATATCGAGGCCGCTCTCGATAATCGTGGTGCACACGAGCACGTGGTATTTCCCGGCCACGAAGTCGGTCATCTCGCGCTCGAGTTCGTCCGCATCCATCTGGCCGTGGCCGACGCCGATCGAGAGATCGGGCAACAGTTCGCGCAGGCGCGCCGCCACGAGTTCGATCGTCTGCACGCGGTTGTGCAGATAGAATACCTGGCCGCCGCGGCGGATCTCATGCCGGATCGCATCGACGATCAGCTTCTCGTCATAGGTCTTGACGATCGTCTGGATCGGATGGCGGTTGGTCGGCGCCGTCTCGATGACGCTCATGTCGCGCGCGCCGGTCATCGCCATGTAGAGCGTGCGCGGGATCGGCGTGGCGCTCATCGAAAGGACATCGACGGTCGCCCGCAGGGCCTTGAAACGCTCCTTGTGTTTCACGCCGAAGCGCTGTTCCTCGTCGATCACGACCAGTCCCAATTCTTTGAATACAACATCGCGCTGCAGCAGCCGGTGCGTGCCGATCAGGATGTCGACCTGCCCGGCGCCGGTGGCGGCGAGGATCTTCTGCTGCTCGGCGCGCGAGCGGAAACGGCTGACCATCTCGATCGCGATCGGATAGCCGGCCATGCGTTCGCGAAACGTGTTCAAGTGCTGTTGCGCGAGCACCGTGGTCGGCACGAGCACCGCGACCTGCCGGCCGCCCTGCACGGCCTTGAACGCAGCGCGAATCGCGACCTCCGTCTTGCCGAAGCCGACGTCGCCGCAGATCAGGCGGTCCATCGGACGGGGGCGTTCCATGTCGGCTTTGGTTTCCTCGATGGCCTTGAGCTGGTCGCGCGTTTCGGTGAACGGGAACGACGCT
>DASWVO010000107.1:0-2527 GCA_036406235.1 Opitutaceae bacterium | reverse complement strand
CGTCTCCCGGGAGGGCGTGACGGGCGTGCGCGACTCGCTCGCCGCCAACATTCCCGAGGCCGTTTCGCGTATCCGTGGAAGCACGACGCTTCCGGTTGTGGTGGGCTTCGGCATCGCGAAACGCGAGCACGTGCACGATGTGGCGGCGCATGCCGACGGCGTGGTGGTCGGGAGCGCGCTCGTGAACGTCATCCGCGACCATCTCACCGACCGCGCCAAGATTGCTCCGGCGCTTGCCGCGAAGGCGGCCGATCTCGTCGCCGGGACGCAGCGCGGCGAATCGGCCTGACAGCCTCGCCGCTGCACGCGCGCCTTCCGCCTTTTTTCACACCGGCATGACCGCATCGCCGACGCGGAGCGTGCCGGTCTTCGTCTCGTGGATGAGGTTCTGGCCGAAAATCACGTCTCCCGGCGATGCTGGATCGCGCCGGTAGCTTGCGAGCGTCCGCAGCGGCTCCTTTCCGCGTTCTGCGCTTTCCTGATCGGTCGTCGTCACCACGCAGCGGGCACAGTGGCCGCCGGCGCGGAAAGTTACCGCGCCAATTCGCAACCGCGGCCAGGTGTCTTCGGCGAACGCCGGGCAGTCGTTAATCACCAAGTTGGGCCGAAACCGGTTCATCGGCACGGGGTTCTCACCTCGCGCGGACAGGCGGCCGTTGAGATCGGCAAGCGAGGCTTCGCTGACGATCAGGAACGGGAAAGCGTCGGCAAAACTCACGACATCGCCCGGCCGCGCCTTGGCCGGCTTGACGAACCGCTGAAAGGCGGTGCCGGCGCGCACAAGGCGGGCCGGCGAGCCGATGGCGTCGCTCACCCACGCGGCCGCCCGCTCGCCGCAATCCTCGGCCTGAAGGCCGGTGCTGCCCCAGACTTCGACCATGCGGAGCGGGGCGGCGGAATCGCTGCCTCGGGCAACAACGAGTTCGTCCTGACCGGCGGCGGTGAGCGTTAGCGTCGATCCGGTCAGTGCGGTGTTAATGAGCGCCATGCGAGGATGCGACCGCTGGGTTAAAAACTTGCCCGCCAAGTCGACGATCATGAAGCGGCGGTCGCCCGCCAGGCCGAGCGCGTCGACCTGCGCCTCGGCGACGGGCAGGCCGCGGCAGCCTTTGACGGGATAGAGGAAGAGACCGGAGAGCGTCATAACGTTGCGGTTGGTTGAAACCGTTTGCTGGGCCCGAAGATGCGGCGCAGGTCAGTCGGCGATGCTGCCGGCTGGCAGCACCTTTTGCGCTTTGGCGCCGAGGGTTTTGAGTTCCTCCACCTGACTGAGCAAATTGCCCCGGCCGGACTTCAATTTGCCGAGCACCTCGTCATAGCTTTCGCGTGCCCGGCCGAGATGACGGCCGACTTCCTCGAGGTCGTTGTACAAACCGGCAAACTTGTCGTACAACAAGCCGCCCCGGCGTGCGATCTCCTGTACATTTTTGGTCTGGCGATCCTGCTTCCAGAGTAGGGCCACGGTCTTGAGGGTGACCAGCAGCGTGGGCGCGGTGCAAAGCACCACGCGCCGTTCGAGTGCCCATTCGTACAGGGCGCGGTCGGTCTCGACGGCGAGGGTGAACGCGGGTTCGAGCGGCACAAACATCAGCACGTAGTCGGGCGTGACGAGGCGGCCGGTATCTTCATAACGCTTGCTGGCGAGTTCTTCGATGTGGGTGCGGACGGCGCGAACATGCTCGGTGGTGGCGGAGGCGCGATCCATCTCGGTCGCGGCGTTGGCGGCGCGTTCGTAGGCGATGAGGGATAGCTTCGAATCGATGACGAGGTGGCGCTGATCGGGCAGGCGGAGAACGACATCCGGACGGAGTCGCCGGCCATCGTCGGCGGTGAGCGTTTCCTGCGTGAGGTAGTCCTGGCCTTTTTGCAGGCCGGCGGCCGTCAGGAGCCGCTCGAGGACCAGTTCGCCCCATGCGCCGCGCGCCTGGGCCTGACCCTTCAAGGCCCGGGTGAGGGCGTGGGCTTCGTCGGTGATCCGAGTATTGAGCTGGCGAAGTTGCTCGATTTGCGCCTTCAGCGAGGCGCGATCATCACTCTCGGTCTTGTACACCGTGTCCACGCGCGCCCGGAAATCCGCCAACTGCTGGCGCAGCGGGTGAAGCAGCGTATCGATCTGTTGCCTGTTCTGATCCGTGAACTTGGCGGATTTCTCGTCGAGCAGTCTGGCGGCGACGGCCTGAAATTCCGTCTGAAGCGTGGCGCGCATCTTTTCGACGTCGGCCAGGTACTGGGCGGCGCGGCGCTCGTGTTCAGCCAGCCGTTGCTGTTCGGCCTCCAACCGCGCGCGGCCATCGGCCTGGGTCGCGGCGAGTTCCTGTTCCACGGTCGCTTTGGCGGCGGCGAGGGTTGCATTTTGCGCGCGGGCTTCGGCCAACTCGGCGCGGAGCCGGGCCGTTTGTTCCTCCTGTTGTCGTATGCGTTCTGCAAGTACGCTCGCTGGATTGCGCAAGGCGAGCCAGGCGAGCAACGCGCCGGTAATCGCGGCGAGAAGGGAGATCGAGAAGGTAAAAATCATGTAAAGGTTGAC
>DASWVO010000106.1:0-2440 GCA_036406235.1 Opitutaceae bacterium | reverse complement strand
CCTGTTACGGCTATCAGCACGGTTCGCGCCGCTATCCGGCCCATACCTGCATCTCGGTCAACGACGAGGTCGTGCATGGCATTCCGTCGTTCCGCCGCGTCTTGCGCGACGGCGACATCGTCTCCCTCGACATCGTCGTCTGGTACGACGGCTACGTCGGCGACAACGCCTACACGATGCCCGTCGGTTCGATCGGCCCCGATCTGGAAAAGCTGCTCCGCGTCAGCCGCGAGGCGCTGGACCTCGGCATCCGGCAGGCGCAGGTCGGAAACCGCATCGGCGACATCTCCGCGACCATCCAGCAATACGTCGAAGCGCATGGCCTCAGCGTGGTGCGCGACATGGTGGGGCATGGCGTCGGTGTGGCCATGCACGAGCCACCGGAAATCCCGAACTTCGGCCGCAAGGGCACGGGCGACCGCATCAAGCCCGGCATGACGTTCGCGATCGAGCCCATGGTCAATCTCGGCGGATACAAGACTAAGACGCTCAGCGACGGCTGGACCTGCGTCACCGCCGACGGTTCTCCCTCGGCGCACTTCGAGCACACGGTGCTCACGACCGAACAGGGTCCGGAGATCCTCACGCGCCCGCGCCCGCTGCCCGCCGCAGTTTCCTGATCCTTTTCCCAACCTTAAACTTTAAACTTAAAACCTAAACTCCCTTATGCCTCGTCTCCTCGGTGTAGAAATCCCCGCGAAGAAGAAAGTCGCGTATTCGCTCCGTTACATCAACGGCATCGGTCCCACGCGGGCCGATCTCCTCGTCAAAGAAGCGGGGCTGAGCCCCGACCTGCGCGCCCAGGACCTCACGGAGGAACAGCTCAACAAGATCCTGCACCTGATCACCGAGCACAAGTGGGTGCTCGAGGGTGATCTGCGTCGCGAGATCGCCGGCAACCTGAAGCGGTTGCAGGCGATCAACTGCTATCGCGGCGTCCGCCACCGCCGCGGGCTGCCGGTCCGCGGCCAGCGCACCAGCACCAACGCGCGTACCCGCAAGGGCCCGCGCAAGACCGTCGGCGTCTCGAAGGCCGCCGCTGCCGCCAAATAAACCTCTCCCTCGCCATGGCTGAAGAAAAGTCTGCTCCCAAGAAAGAAAAACCCATCAAGGCGGCCACGGCCCCGGTGGAAGGCGCCGCGCCTGCCGAAGGCGCAGCCAAAGCGCCTGCGGCCGAAAAGAAGGCCAAGGCGCCCAAGGCCGGTGCCGAGGGTGCACCGGCGGCTCCGGCCGCGCCGGAAAAGCCCGTCGAACTCGTCGGTGGTGTGGCCAAGCAGCCCACCGCGGAGGACCTCCTCAAGGAGGAACTCGGCGTCATCAAGGTCCGCAAGGCCAAGGGCTCGAAGAACGTCACCTCCGGCATCGCGAATGTGCTGGCGTCGTTCAACAACACGATCGTCTCGATCACCGACCAGCAGGGCCGCGTGATCGCGTGGTCCAGCGCCGGCAAGTGCAACTTCCGCGGCTCGCGCAAATCCACCGCCTACGCCGCCCAGATCGTGGCGCAGGACGCCGCCCGCAACGCCATGGCGCACGGGTTGAAGGACATCGTCATCCGCATCTCCGGTCCCGGCCTCGGCCGTGACTCCGCCGTGCGCGCCCTCCAGGCCATCGGCCTCGACATCACGTCCATCGTCGACGTCACCCCGATCCCGCACAACGGCTGCCGTCCCCGCAAGCGTCGCCGCGTGTAATCGCCAGGCCGACAGGTCGATGGACTGAACGGCGGCCACGCCCGACAGTCCCGGCCCTGCGGTCCACCCATTCAAGCACCCAGCCTTTTCGTCCTTTAGCCTTTTAGCCTTTTCCAATCATGGCTCGTTATACCGGTCCAACCACCCGCATCAGCCGTCGCTTCGGCCAGCAGCTCCTCGGCTCGGGCAAGGCCTTCGAACGCCGCAGCTATCCGCCGGGCCAGCACGGCCCGAAGCTCCGCCGCAAGGTCTCGGAATACGCCGTCGGCCTCAATGAGAAGCAGAAGCTCCGTTACGTCTACGGCCTGCTCGAGCGCCAGTTCCGCCGCGTTTTCGAGATCGCGAAGAAGGAGCGCGGCGTCACCGGCGAGCGCTTCCTCCAGCTGCTCGAAACGCGGCTCGACAGCGTCGTCTATCTCCTCGGCCTGGCCAAAAGCCGCGCGGCCGCCCGCCAGTTCGTCAACCACGGACACATTCGCGTCAACGGCCACAAGGTCGACATCGCGAGCTACAACGTGAAGGCCGGCGATGAGATCGAGGTGAAGAACTCGCCCGCCTCCCGCCAGCTCGCCACGCGCAATCTCGAGGAGAACCGGATCCGCAACGTCCCTGGCTGGCTGTCCATGAACGCCGAAACGTTCAAGGCCACCGTCAACCGCCTGCCCACCCGCGATGAGATGGAGCAGGGCATCAACGAGCAGCTCATCGTCGAGTTCTACTCGCGCTTCTGAGCCGCTGCCCGTCAC
>DASWVO010000105.1:0-38845 GCA_036406235.1 Opitutaceae bacterium | reverse complement strand
TGCGCGTGAAGATCGTGGCGCCGTTGCCATACGCCGAGCGGTTCGCGAGTTCGATCGCCGCGTCGAGGTCGTCCATGTGCATCACGTTGAGCACCGGGCCGAACACCTCCTCGCGCGCCACGCTCATGCCGTCGCGCACGTCGTCGAGGATCGTCGCGCCCAGGAAGAAGCCCTTTGGCGCATCCGTAATCTTGATACCGCGTCCGTCGGCGATGGCCTTCGCGCCATCCTTCTCGCTCGACGCAATCAGGCCGAGCACGCGGTCGCGGTGCTGCGCCGTGATGAGCGCGCCCATGTCGGGCTGCGCGTCGCCGTCGGTGCGGCCGACCTTGAGCGACTGTGCCGCACGCACGAGCTCCGGCAGCACGTGCCTGCCGCGGTTGCCCACGGTCACGGCGGTCGAACCCGCCATGCAGCGCTCGCCGGCGCAACCGAACGCGGCGTTCATCAGCCCCTCGACCGTCTTCGACACATCGGCGTCGGGCATGACGACCACGTAGTTCTTCGCGCCGCCGTTGGCCTGCACGCGCTTGCCGTGCTGCGACGCGGTCTGGTGGATGTAACGCGCCACCGGCGTCGAACCGACGAACGACACCGCCTTCACCAGCGGATGCGTGAGCAACGCGTCGACGCACGGCTTGGCGCCGTGCACGATGTTGAACACGCCCTTCGGAATGCCCGCCTCGACGAGCAGCTCCGCGAGGCGAAGCGCCGTGAGCGGCACGCGCTCGCTCGGCTTGAGCACGAAGGTGTTCCCACACACGAGCGCCACCGGGAACATCCACAGCGGAATCATCGCCGGGAAATTGAACGGCGTGATGCCCACGCACACGCCGAGCGGAAAGCGCAGCGCTTCGCAATCGATGCCACGCGCGATGTTGGGCAGCGTATCGCCCATGAGCAGCGTCGGGGCGTTGCAGGCGTACTCGATCATTTCGAGTCCGCGGAAAAGGTCGCCGCGCGATTCCGCGAAGGTCTTGCCGTGCTCGCGCGAGATCAGACGCGCAATCTCGTCGAAGTGTTTTTCGATGAGCGCGCGGTAGCGGAACATGATGCGCGCGCGATCGACGGCCGGCGTGACCGACCAGGCCGGAAACGCCGCCTCGGCCGCGCGCACCGCCGCATCGACCTCCGCTGCGCCGCCGAGCGGCACCGCGGCGATCTCCTCGCCGGTGGACGGATTGTAGACCGAGGAGGTCGGCAGATTGTCGGCAGCAAGCCATTCGCCGCCGATGAAGAACTTGAGGGTGGAAAGGGTGGTGGTGGACATGGAAGGAGTGGAGCGCGGGCCGCCGTGCCCGCCGGATTGAGAACGCTAAACAAGGCGGACACGGCGGCCCGCCCTCCAAACAAGTTAAACAACCATACGGGCGCGGACCTGCGTCAGCAAATCGCCGTAGCCGCCCAGGAACTGGTGAAGCGTGTGCAGGGTCGCGCCGTAACGGACGAACTCGGCCGGCTTCATGCCGCCTTCATCGTGCGCGCGAATGAAGTCCGGGAACTTCCCCCGCAGCTCGGCGAGAATCGCTCCGTCCACCGGCGTCTCGAGCGTGAGTGCGGGTTCCGTCGCGGAGGCATTGAACTTCGTCCACCACGAATACGGAACGGTTTGCAGCACGTCGCGACCGATGATCTGCGACCAGTGTCCCTCGTGGCGATAGGCCGCCGCCAGCAGCGTGCCCGGCAGGCCACGCTGCTTGAACAGGCGATGCGCTTCCTTGAAGACGGCGATGCCCGCCCAGTCGAGCACACCGGGCGTGGTCGCGATCTTCTGCACCTCGGCGACGCGCTTCAGGTGGTCGTCGACGCGGCCAATCATGATCGTGATGTAGGGCTTGATTGCGCCGGCGTCGCGGCCCGCCGCGCGGGCCCGCTTGAGTCCGCGCTCGAGCGCCTCCGCCACCGCCACCGCCTGGGCGACGGAGAAGCTCACCGTCGCATTGATGCGGATACCACGCGCCGTCATCTCCTCCATCGCCGCGATGCCGACGTCGGTCGCCGGCGCCTTGATCGCGATGTTGGGCGCGAGTGCGGCGAGCTCCGTCGCCTGCGCGACCATGCGCTCCTTGTTCGGATAATACTTCGGGCTCACCTGCACGGAGAGAAATCCCTTCGCGCCGCGGGTCGCGTCGTAGACCGGCTTCAACTTGGACGCGGACTCGCGCGCCAGTGTGTGAATGAGCCGCCACGCAATCTCGTCCTCGGTATCCTCGGGGAAGTCTTTGACGAGCTGGTCAATCAGCGGCTCACAGAGCGCCGGCTGCGCTTTCACCGATTGTGACACGATCACCGGATTCGAGGTGCCACCGACCGCGCCGAGCGCGACAGCTTCCGCGAGCTCGTGCGGCGCGCCGGAGTCGTTCCACCAGTCCGCGCCGAGCGCGGTCATTTGCTGCATGCGGGAGACGGTCATGAGTTTCCTTTCGTTAAAATCGCAATGGTCAGACGCCGGCATGTTCGCGCACGAAGGCGCGCGCGCGCCGGGCCTTTTCGAGCGGCGGCGCTTTGGTCGGATCCTCCTCCGCCTCGACGACGAGCCAGCCGCGGTAATCGTGTTGCGCGAGCTCGGCGAACAATCGCGGAAAATCCACCAGCCCGTCGCCGGGAATCGTGAATACGCCCTCGGTCACCGCGCGACAAAACGACCAGCGCTCGCCACGCACGCGCTCGACGATCGCGGGACGCACGCTCTTGAGGTGCACGTGAGCGACGCGCGCGCCGTGCTTGCGCATGATCGCATGCGCGTCGATGCCGGCGAAGGCGAGGTGCCCCGGATCGAGCAGGAGGTGCATCCCCGGCACGCCGGCAAGCAGGCGGTCGAGCTCGGCCTCGCTCTGGATCACCGTGCCCATGTGGTGGTGATAAACGAGCTTCAGCCCCTCGGCGGCGCAGAGCGCGGCGAATTTCGTCAATCCGGCGAACACGTGCGGCCACTCCGCCTCCGCGAGCCGGGGCCGGTCGTCGTCGCCGAAGCCGAGCCCGGCCTCGCGCGCGCCGTGGATCGCGCGCGTGCACTCGGCCACGATCACGACGCTGGCGCCCAGGGCTTTCAACAGAGCGAGGTGCGCCTTGAACGACTCCTCCTCCGGCGCGTAGTCGCGCTCCGCGAGGTAGGTGCTGTGCCAGCCGCTCACGAGTCGGAGCTGGTGACGGCGGAGCGCCGCGCCCAGTGCGTCGGGGGTGCGTGGATACGCGTGGCCGAGCTCGCTGCCGGCGAAGCCCGCCTCGCGCATGTCGCTCAGGATCACGTCGAGCGGCAGATCGCCGGCCAACTCATAAAAATCGTCGTTGCTCCAGATGATCGGGTTCGCGCCGACCCGGCAGTCGCGGAGTCCGAGGTAGGGCCGGTCTGCGACCGGTCCGGAATTGCTGGCTGCGAGGGGCCGGTCAGAGACCGGCCCTACCAATGAGTCTTTCGAAATCATATCAGTAATAAAGCCGCTGCTTGCGGACCGCCTTGTCGTAGCTCGCGCGGGCCGCCTTCACCGAAGGCACGCCGGACACCGCCACCGGCGGCACGTCCCACCAGGAGAAGCCCTGCATCACGGACGCCGGTGTCACGGCCAGGCAGATCACGCACGTGTTGGTTTCCGCGCGAGCAGCGCCGAGCGCCTCGCGCAGCGAGGCCTCATCGGTCGCGGTGAACACCGTTGCGCCGAGACTGCGGGCATTGGCCGGGTAATCGACCGGCACGGGCGCGCCCTCGAGCCGGCCGCCGCGACCGCCTTTGCGCACGCGGAACTCGTTGCCAAAGCTGCGGCCGCCACAGGCACGCTGGAGGTTATGGATGCAGCCATAGCCGTGATTGTCGGTCACGACGACGGTGATCTTCACGCCCTCCTGTACGGCCGTGACGATCTCGTGGTTGAGCATCAGGTAGCTGCCGTCACCGAGAAACGCATACACCTCGCGTTCCGGCGCGGCGAGCTTCACGCCGAGTGCGCCGGCGATCTCGTAGCCCATGCACGAGTAGCCGTATTCGGAGTGGTAGTCGGTCGGCGATTTGCCGCGCCAGAGTTTGTGGATGTCACCCGGAATGCCGCCGGCCGCATGCACGAGGGTCGAGCGCTCGTCGAGGACCTCGTTCAGGATGCGAATGACCTCGCTCTGGTAGAGCTTTCCGTCGGCGCTGCGACGGGCGGGCGACGTCATCGCACGCCAGGGCTTCTCCCAGTCCGCGCGGGCCTGCGCAATCGCGCGCGTATGCGCCGACGGCACGCGCCAGCCGCGGAGCGCACGGGTGAGGGCGGCAAGCGTGGCGCGGGCATCGCCCACGAGGGGCAGCGCGCCATGCTTTGCGGCATCCATCGCGTTGACGTTGATGCTGACGAAGCGGACGTCGGGATTCTGAAACTGCGTCTTGGACGCCGTCGTGAAGTCGGACAGGCGGGTGCCCACGACGAGCACCAGATCGGCCTCCGTCGCAATGCGGTTGGCCGCGAGCGTGCCGGTCACGCCGACCGCGCCCAGCGCGAGCGGGTGCGACTCGAGCAACGCGCCCTTGCCCGCCTGCGTGACGGCGACCGGCACACCGGTCGCCTCGGCAAACTTCTGGAGCGCTTCGACCGCATCCGAGTAATGCACGCCGCCGCCCGCGATCAGCAGCGGCCGGCGCGCGCGGCGCAGGAGCTCGGCCGCCGCGCGCAGGCGTTCGGCGGGCGGGGCCGCACGCACGATCTCGTAAACCCGTTTTTCGAAAAACACATCGGGGCAATCAAACGACTCCGCCTGCACGTCCTCGGGCAGCGCCAGCGTGACGGCACCCGTTTCGGCCGGATCGGCCAGCACGCGCATCGCCTCGGGCAATGCGGTGAGCAGCTGCTCGGGACGGTTGATGCGGTCCCAGTAGCGCGACACCGGGCGGAAGCAGTCGTTCACGCTCACGTCATGACTTCCCGGATACTCGAGCTGCTGGAGCACGGGACCGGGACGGCGGTTCGCGAAGATGTCGCCCGGCAACAGCAACACCGGCAGGCGGTTGATCGTCGCGGTGGCGGCGCCGGTCACCATGTTGGTCGCACCCGGGCCGACCGAGCTCGTGCAGGCGAACGTGCCGAGACGGCGCTTTGTCTTCGCGTAAGCGATCGCCGTGTGCACCATCGCCTGCTCGTTTTTCGGCTGATAGTAAGGCAGCGCGCGTCCACCGAACTCCTCGAGCGCCTGGCCCAGGCCGGCGACATTGCCATGGCCGAAGATGCCGAACACGCCGTCGATCAAGCGATGCTCGACGCCGTCGCGGCGCACATATTGCGCCTGGAGGAAGCGGACGATCGCGGCAGCGGTGGTGGTGCGGACGGTTTTCATGCGGAGGCGGGGGCGCCAAGGCTGAGGTGCGCGGGCTGCCAGCCCTGGTTCTTCGGGTCGAGCAGCCACGTGTGAGCGGGCGTAAACGTGAAGCCCTTGTACGGCCGGCGCGGCAGGTGCCGGATCACCCACAGATAGTACATGCCATAGCCCGGCGCGGACACCTGCGAATGGTCGAGGCCGCCGGGAATCTTGATCGTGTCGCCATGGCGGACCTTGAACACCTCGTCACCCAGCTCGGCGTGACCGTAGCCCTGCGGCAGCGTAAAACGATAATGATAGATCTCCGGCTGCGCGTGGTGATGCGGCGGATACGTGGACCAGCGGCCGGGAAAGTTGACCACCTCGCCGGCAACGAGGGCGGACTCCGGTCGGGTCGAGTAGTCGAAGATCGTGCGCACGAGCCGGCGGCAGGCGCCCTGCGCGAGTCCGGCGCCGCGATCCTCGGAGGCAAACTCGTCGTTGCGATAAAGCCGTCCGCCCAACGGGCGCGGATTCGTCGTGCGCACCACGGCCCACTCGGACGCCGCCGGGCTCGCAATCTCGAACGTCTCGCCCGCACCGCAGTGCAGCGCATAGGGTCCTTCGTCGAAGACCGAGGCCCGCGTCACATCCGCCGTCTTGTCGCCCAGCGTCACGCAGGCACTGCCCTGGAGCAGCACCCACAGCGTTTCCTTGCGGGTGGTCTCGCGGTGGCGCTCGCCACGACGCAAACGCCGGATCTCGAAGTCCATCAATTCCTCGAAGCCGGCCTTCGCCGCCTTGCCCTCGCGGGCAACCGGGGTAACGCCAGCCGGAAATGCCTTTCCGGGAGCGCGGAGGACACACGACGCGAGGGATGAGTTACGCGAAGGCATACGAAAAGGGGTCGCGGGGTGCAGCGAATGTAAACGATTTCACTTTCAAGTTGCGAGCGTCATCGTAAAGCCAAAAGTCAGCGGCGTTCAGAGGCCACCACCCCGAGTAGAGTTAACCACGGATGGACAGGATTCACACGGATGCGGAGAACGCCCCTTCGCAGGTCAGCGCTGCAGGAACGGGAAACAATCCGAGGAGCGGCCGGCCGCTGCACCAAAGCGCGATCGCTTTCTGATCCGTGTCTCTCCGTGTTCATCCGTGGTTAAGCTCGGCTTTTAGTAACCCATGAATGTCCCCGCTCTGTTCTCCCTGCGCGGCCGTCGCGCGCTCATCACCGGCTCCGGCCAGGGCCTTGGCTTCCGCATCGCCCGCGGGCTCGCCGAGGCGGGCGCGGCGATCGTGCTCAACGACATCGATGCGGTGCGACTCGAGCGCGCCGTCGGCGAGCTGCGCACGACCGGCGTCGACGCGCATGGCACGGTCTTCAACGTCACCAAACCCGACGAGGTCCGCGCGGCGATCGCCGACACCGAACGCGCCGTCGGCCCGATCGACATCCTGGTGAACAACGCCGGCATCCACCGCTACGCTCCGCTCGCCGAGATGGACCTTGCCCGCTGGCAGGAGGTGCTCGACGTGAATCTTACGGGCGCGTTCGTCGTGGCGCAGGCCATCGTGCGGGGAATGATCGCGCGCCGCTCGGGCAAGATCATCAACATCTGCTCGCTGATGAGCGAGGCGACGCGGCCGACGACCGGCAACTACACCGCGGCCAAGGGCGGCCTCAAGATGCTCACCAAATCGATGACCGTCGAGTGGGCGCCGTACAACATTCAGGCCAACGGGATCGGGCCGGGTTACATCCTCAGCGACATGACGCGTCACCTCGCCGCGGATACAACGTTCGACGCGTGGGTGAAGTCCCGCACGCCCGCCGCCCGCTGGGGCTCGCCGGACGATCTCGTGGGTGCGGCGGTGTTTCTCGCCGCGCCGGCGTCGGATTTCGTGAACGGCCATGTGCTCTACGTGGACGGCGGGTGGCTGGCGGCGTTGTGATCGCCGGATCATTTTGCGGTGGCGGCCGTTCTCCAAACGGCCGTTGACCGGGTTCGGCCGCTCGGAGAGCGGCCGCCACCCTGATCGCCTCACCCCACCGCCTCCGTCTTCCCCGAATGCAGCGACCTGGTCGCGGCCACGGCGATTTGTTGCGCGGCGATGCCATCGTCGCAGCCGATCGGCGCCGGACGGCCGAGGCGCAGGTTGTCCACGAAGTCCTGCAGTTGCGTGAGGTAGGCCTGGTCGAAACGCTCGATGAAGCCCGGCACCGTGTCGTGCGCGACCGAGCCTTCGGTCATCACGAGCAGCGCCGTCTCGCGATCATAGCCGATCTGGAGCGTGCCTTTCGTCCCCACGATCTCGGTGTGGATCGCGTAGCCGTAGATGCCGTTGCGGCTCAGGCTCACGAGACCGATCCTGCCCGTGGCGAACGTCAGCGTGGTGAACGCGTTGTCCACGTCCCCCACCTCCGCGATCTTCGGGTCTGCGAGCGCGCCGCCTGTGCTGTGCACGCTCTTCACCTCACCCATGAACCAGCGGGCAAGATCGAAATCGTGAATGCCCATGTCGATGAACAGGCCGCCGCTGTTGACCGGACGCAGGTAATCGAGGGGCGGCGGAAACTGGTCGCGCGAGCTCGACTTGAAGACGATCGGCTCGCCGATCAGCCCGGCCGCAATCTTCGCCTTCGCCGCTGCGTAGGCCTGGTCGAAACGTCGCATTAACCCGAGCTGGAAAAACACACCATTCGCGTCGACCGCGGCCTTCATCGCCTGCGCTTCGGCAAGATCGAGCGAGAGCGGTTTTTCGCAGAAGATCGCTTTCTTCGCGTTCGCAGCGGCAATGACCACCTCCTGGTGGAGTTTCGTCGGCGTCATCACCACGACCGCATCGAGCGCCGGGTCATCCAGCAGCTCGGCATACGTCGCGCAGCCCCTGGCGCCAAATTCGGCGGCGAGCTGCCTCGTGACATCGCTGCGCACGTCGGTGACGGCGTGGAGGCGCGCGCCAGGCAGGCGTGTCGCGAAATGACGGGCATACAAGTTGCCGAGGCGTCCGAGGCCGACGACGCCGACATTAATGGGGGCCTTTTTCATGCAGTGGGGGCGAACGTGAGCGTGAGAGATGTAATCGTTTACACGCGAGTCAAGCATAACGCCGAATCCGCAACGTTATGCGCCTGAGGCCAACAAGTAGGGTCAGTCTCCGACTGGCCCGTCCGGTCGCAGGCCGGACCTGCCTCGAGCATCCGATCCCGAGCGCCAGCTCCGCACCACAGCTCGCTCAGCACGAGCGCCGCAGGATCAGCTTCGGCCGCAGGCGCAACCACGCCGCCGGCGCCGCCGGATCGGCGAGGCGCTTGAGCAGCAGCTCCGCCGCCGCCCGGCCCACTTCGTAGGCGGGCTGGCGCACGACGGTCAGCGGCGGATCGAGCGCCTCGGCCCAGGGGAGGTCATCGAAGCCGATCAGCGCCACGTCGTCGGGGATGCGCAGTCCGCGCTGGTGGATCGTCTCGATCGCGCCGACGGTCATCAGATTGTTCGAAACGAACAGCGCCGTCGGCGGGCGCCGCAGCCCGAGCAGCTCGTTGGCCAGCGCCCGGCCGCTGGCCTGCTTGTTGTCGCCCGTCCGGATGTATTCAGAATCTACCGACAACCCGTGCGCCCCGAGGGCTTCCTCATAACCCATGCGGCGGTCGCGGCTGGTGGAAATGTTCGACCGTCCCGCGATGAGCGCGATGCGCTTGTGGCCGAGCTTGATCAGGTGCTCCACCGCTTCGAACGCGCCCTGCCGGTTGTCCACCTCGACCGTGTCGACCGCCCCTCCGGCCAGGCTGCGGTCCACCGTCACGATCGGCACGCCGGTCTCCGCGAGCTTCAGCACCGCCGGGTCGCGGTCGTTGATCGGCGGGAGGATGATGCCGTCGACCGACTCGGCCTGCATGACTTCCAGATAAAACTCCTCCTTCTTCACGTCCTCGTCGGAGTTGCAGAGCATCACCGCGAACTGGTTCGCGTAGGCGACGTCTTCGACGCCGCGCGCGATCTCCGCGAAGAACGGGTTCTGGATATCCGGGATGATCAGCCCGAGCAGATGGCGCTTGCCGCCTTTCTGCCGGAGCCGGCGCGCCACCCGGTTCGGCTTGTAGCCCAGCGCCTCCATCGCCTCGCGCACCGCGGCCTGCGTCTCCGGCGCGACTTTCGTCGGGTGACTGATCGCGCGCGAGACGGTGGCGATGGATACGTTCGCGCGACGGGCAACATCGGTTAGGCTGGCCATGCTTGAAAACGGGGACGAACGGCTGCGCAGCTAGGTGTAAACGTTCTCGCGCGTCAACGTCCGCGCAAGCGCCCCCCCCTGTGCCTCTCACTTTTTCCGCACCCAGCCGAGGTTGCGCGCCCCCAGGAGCAGCGCCACCCCGGCCGCGAAACCGCCGGCGTGCGCCCACCAAGCGACGCCGCCCTCGCCCGACGCGCCGCTGAGCAGCGATCCCACGCCGTTGAGCGCCTGGATCGCGAACCATAGGATTAGGAATACAAAGGCGGGCACGGGCAGCACCGGCACGATCCACGGCACGAGAGCCACGACCCACGCGGTCGGAAAGAGAATAAAATACGCGCCGAGCACACCCGAGATCGCGCCGCTCGCACCGATCATCGGCACGGCCGACGACGGATCGAACAACACCTGGAGCGCCGCCGCACCAAAGCCCGATGCGAGGTAAAACAGCAGAAACAGGAAATGTCCGAGCCGATCCTCCACGTTGTTGCCGAAGATCCACAGGAACCAGCAATTCCCCACCACGTGCGCCACGCCGCCGTGCAGAAACATCGCCGTCAGCACCGTCAGCCACTGTCGCTCGTCGGTCCAACCGCCGAGCAACCGCTGCGGCACAAGCGCGAACTCCACAAGGAACGCCTCGGCGCCGCGCGAGCCCTGCAGCGCCAGCACCACCTCGTAACCGAAGACGCCGAGGTTGGCGGCAATCAACAGCACGGTGACGACCGGCGGACGTTTATGCGGTTGTGTGTCCCAAAGCGGCAGCATGCGCGCGAGAAAAGCACCCGCGCGGCAAACGCCAAACGCAAACACGCGCCCGCCCGCCCCTCCCGCGCGTTCGCGGATGGGCTGCAGTGACTTGGCCCTTCCCGCGTGAAACGGCGCAGCTGCCGGAGCGTGCGATCCTTGCGCCGCGAGGTCGCCCCGCCCCGGAGAACCCGCAACACACCGTGGGCTTGCTCCCCGCCCGCGCGCGCTCTTCCTTTCGCCCTCCGCCTCTCGATGCCAGCCGCCCGCCCGTCGACTTCCCTGCCGCATCCGGCCCAGCTCCGCGCCCTGCGCAGCCGGCTGCGTGCGCGCATCCGCGATGCGAGCCTCACCGATTTGTCGCCCGCCGATACGCACGGCCATCCGAAGACGGGGCTTGGCGGCGAAACTCCGTTTTGGGAACTCGAGCCCACGCCACTGGTGATCGACGTCGCCGAGTGGTCCCTGCTCGAGGCCGGCCTTCGGCAACGAGCGCGCCTCGTCAACGCCTTCCTCGTGGACCTCTACGCGGGGCAGCAGGTCTTGAAGCAGGGAATCCTCCCGCCCGAAGTCATCCTCGCCGATCCTTACTACCGGCGTCCGTGCCTGGGCTTGGAACCGCAGCGGCAGTGCCCGGCCACGTTGTTGCGTTTCGATCTCGTGAAAACGACGGCCGGTTGGCAGGTGGCCAGCACGTGGGCCAACACTCCCATCGGCCTTAGCTACGCGGTGCAGAACCGGCGTTTCATGACGCAGGAGGCGGTGGACCTTTACCGCAATCTTCCCGACTACCAGAGCATCATCAATTTCCCACTCCAGCTGCTCGATGCCCTCCACGCGTTGAGCCCCCTGGACGATCGCGCCCCCTCGATCGTCGTCCTCTCGGCGGGACCGCACGACCCGTTTTATTCCGAGCACAGTTTTCTCGCCCGCAAGATGGGCCTGCCGCTCGCGCGCGGCGACGACCTGCTCGTTCTCGATAATCACGTTTACTTCAAGACGATCGCCGGACTCGAGCGGGTCGACGTGATTTACCGGCGGCTCAACGACACGCACATCGACCCGGTCGTGTTCTCCACCGACCGTGAAACCGCGGGCATCCCGGGCCTGCTGCAGTGCATCCGCACCGGCAACGTGGTCCTCGCCAATGCCACCGGCACAGGCGTAGCCGAGAGCCGCGCGCTGGACGCCTACCTGCCGCAGCTCATGCGGTTCTACCTCGGCGAAAAGCCCCTGCTGCCGAGCGTGCCCACCTTCACCTGCGGCGACACCGATCAGCTCGATTTCATTCTCGATCGGCGCGACGAGCTGCACCTGCGGCCGATCCACGCCCCGCGGCTCGGCGCGAGCCGCCCGACGCCGTCGCGCGACCTGCTGAGCATGGAGGGCCTCGCCCAGGTCGTGCGCGAGAACCCCTACGGATTCGTGGCCCAGCCGCATCTCGAAACCGCGCCGCTGGTGCCCGGCGCCCGAAAAACGCCGCCATTCCGCCTCAGCGCCTTCGTTTTGTCTTCAAGAAAGCACTACGCGGTGCTCCCCGGCGGGCTCGTCTGGCTTGGCGCCGGCGAACCGCCCATGGATCGCGTGGGCGCCACGGCCGACGCGCTCGTCTTCGCCGCCGCGGACACAGCCTCGGGCGAGGTCGCCGATTACGAGCCGACGATGGCGAGCGGCGTGCAGGCCAACACCCTCGGGTCCCGTTCGGCCGAGCATCTTTTCTGGCTCGGCCGCTATCTCGAACGCGCCGAGGCGACCGCCCGCATGCTTGCGATCCTCGACGATGTCGCGCTCGAGGAGATCCCCGCGCGCGAACGCCGCCGGTGGCTGCCTGTCTGGCGCGGCCTGCTCGAGGCCACCGGCCATGGCAACGAGCGGATCACCGCACGCGAGCGCCCGAAAGCAACGCTTGGCGGCGATCTCGCGTGGCGCATGACCCTCGAGGCGGAGAATCCCAGTTCGATCCGCTCCTCGATCCACTGGGCCGCCGACAACGCGCGCCAGTTGCGCGACCACGTCAGCCCCGAGGCGTGGACCGTGCTCAGCCGCCTGGCGACCCGCCTCGATCAACTCCACCGCACGCCGGCTCGCGGGGAATTGCGCGCCGCCCTCCCGCCACAAGCCGTCGCCGCCGTGCTGGCCGACGTGAATGCGTTTCTCTCGACCGCCGAGCGCACGATGCTGCACGACGCCGGCTGGCACTTTCTCCGTCTCGGCGTCCACCTCGAACGCGCGATCATGACGTGCAGCGCGCTGCGCCACGTGCTCGGCACCCACGACGAGGCCGCCAGCGCGAAGACCGGCTCCGCGGAAGCCGCGCCGGCCGACGCGATCGACGCCCAGCTCGTCTACCGCGACAACCCGGAGCTCTCCGCCCTCCTGCGCATGCTCGGCTCACAGGATGCGTACCGCCGACTCTACCAGACGCGCAGCCAGCCACGCTTCGTCGCCGAACTGTTTTTGCAGCAGTCGGAGGCGCCGCGCAGCCTCGCCTACAATCTCCACCACATCCGCCTGAGCCTGCAGGCGATTCGCGCCGGGGCGACCGAGGAGGAGGACCCGACCGCGTGCGCGGCGAACGATCTGCTCAAGCTGCTGCGAGGCGTCCGCCTCGATCGTTATTTCGGCGCGATGCGGGGCGACGAAGCCGCCGACCGCCAGGCGCTGAGCGAAGTGCTCGCCGATCTGCTCAACCAGCTCTACGGCCTGCACCCGCTGCTCAGCGACCACTACTTCAGCCACCAAGCCCGCCTCACCGCCGTGACCGCGCAGGGCGAGTTCCCGCTGTAGCGCGCGCTTAAAACTCCGGCGGAAGCAGACGCCTTGTCAGCTCGACGACGCGCGTCGGATCGCCCCGTGGCGACCACCACGCTCCGATCACCAATCCGATCACACCGCCTGCGAACGTGTTGATCCATCGCTTCGCCATGCGGAGAGCTTCCGACGCGCGTCGCTGCCCGCGCAAGCACGCTGTTCGTTTCCATGCGCCCGGCGCTCCGCCGCCCTCTCAAAACTTCCCCGAATTGTAATTTGCTGGGAGGCAGCGAACTGCTAAAAGACTCTCCGCCTTCCAACTTTCATGCGCACTCCCCTTGGTCTTTTGGCGCCGCGCTCCCTGGTCGCCACCAGCGCCCCGCATCGCGCCTCGCCCGCTTTGAGCCTCGAGGTCAAAATCCTCCCCGAGGCCCCGTAATCACCAGCAACCGCCCCCCTCAACCTCGCATCACCATGGGATTCTTCCGCGCCATCAAACGTGTTTTCATCTGGCTCGGGCTCGCCGCCGAACAGGCCACCGAAACCGACGCCATCAACCAGGCCGTCGTCGAGCGCGGTATCCGCGACGCCAAGACAAAGGCCGATAAAGCCCACTACGCCAACGGCCAGCTCGCCGGCCAGATCGCGCTGCTCAAGGACCAGCTCAAGCGCCAGGAGCGCCAGCGCGAGGACGTTCAGGGCATGCTCCAAGCCGCGGCCGCCGCCAACGACGAGGCCAACGGCGCCCATTACGCCGAGGAGCTCGCGATGGTCGATCAGGACATCACCGAGAACAAGGCCCAGCTCGAAAATCTCGAGCAGCTCTACCAGCAGAACACCCAGATCATCGCCAACAGCCTCCGCGAAATCCAAAAATTCCAGCGCGAGTTTGAGTCGGTGAAGGCCCGGGTCGCCGTCGGCCGCTCGCTCGAGCAGCTCGCCGGCCTCATGAAGGGCTCGATCAACGAGCTGCAGGGCATGATGGGCGACGAGATGGGACAATCGATGCAGCAGCTTCGCCAGGCCGCCGCCGGCGGCGAGGGCCAGATGCGCGCGACACTCGATCTCGCCAAGGAGATGGGCTCGAACATCCAGCGTCAGCAAGAGATGAAGCGCGCCCGCGGCGCCCTGCTCTTCAAGGAGTATCAGAAGAAGATGGGCATGGTGCAGCCGCAGGCCACGTCCCAGCCCTCCGCGCCGGCTCCCGAACGCCAGAAAATCCCCGAAAGCTAAGCGCGGCTTTTTAGCTGGGAGCCTAGAGCCAAGAGTTGAGAGCCCGACAGCCGGCGCTTCGCGCCGAATTAGGGGGGCGGGTCGCTGGCTCTGAGCTCTCAGCTCTCAGCTCTTGGCTCTAGGCACTCAGCTCTCGCCTTCCACCCTATTCCGCATTCCACACTTCCATGACCGCTCGCGGCAAATTCGTCCTCACGCTCCTCGTCCTCGGCATCGCCGTCCTCGGCGCCTACAAATGGTGGGAAAAGCTCAAGCCCGGCGCCGCGCCAACCACCGCCAGCACCCCGGCGGCCGACAGCGGCAGTCCGACCGCCCGCTCCGCCGCGCGCGGGCCCGTGATCGACCCGGAGAGTTTCGTCGAGCCGCTCACCGCGTGCCCCGTGCTCGAGCCGCCGGCGACCTACCTCGTCAAGGACAACACGCTCGACCTCGAGCTCAGCGAATACGCGGGCTACGCTGGTCTCGTCGTCGCCAACGGCGGGCTCGAGCCATCGGAAAACTCGTATTTCTTCCGCAAGCACGGCTTCAAGATCCGCATCAAACTCAGCGAGGAGGAGAGCTGGTCCGCGCTCAACGCCGGGCGTATCGCCGCTTCCGCTACAACGGTCGACGTCCTCGCCGCGTATTGTCGCAACTTCCAAGTCACCGTGCCCGCGCAGATCGGCTTCTCCCGCGGCGCCGACGGCATCGTCGTGCGCAAGGAAATCCGCCGGATCAACGACCTCAAGGGCCGCCTCCTCGTCGCGTCCCAGTTCACCGAAGCGGATTTCTTCATCCGCTACCTCGCCCAGGAGGCCGGGCTCGAGGTCAACATGCTCGCCAACCCCACCGCGCGCCCCGATCCCAACAAAGTGAACCTCGTCTTCGCGACCGACGCGTTTGTCGCCGGCGACTTGTTTCTCGATGACGTGAAAAGCGGACGCAACCAGCTCGCCGGCTGCGTGACCTGGGCGCCGAAGACCACCGAAGTGGTCGACGCGAGCGAAGGCGCCGCTCACCTGCTCACGACCAACAAGAACCTGCTCATCATCGCCGACGTGCTGATCGTCAACAAGGGCTTCGCCCAGGCCAATCCCAAGATCGTCGCCGGCCTCGTCGACGGGCTGCTCGAGGGCAACCGCCTCGTCCGCGACCAACAGGCCGCGCAGCTCGACACGATCGGCCGCGCCTTCAAGTGGAACCGGGACGAGGCTCGCGCCGAACTCGCGAAGGTTCACCTCTCCAACCTCCCCGAAAACCTGGCGTTCTACTCCGGCTCGATCGACTCCGCCGGCAGCTTCAGCGGCATCTTCTCCTCCGCGATCCTCAGCTACGGCACGCTCATCGATCAGCCGTCGGACGCCGAGCGCTTCATGGACGCGCAGCACCTGAAGGCGCTGGAAGCCGCCGGCGCGTTCGCTGGCCAGCAGATCGCGCTCGCGCCGATCCGCAGCGGCGCGGCCGGCGCGCTCGAGGGCGATCCGCTTCTCTCGAAGGACATCCGCTTCCTCTTCGAGCCCAACTCCGCGACCCTGCAGATCGACCACCCCGACAACCTTGCCAACCTCGACGCGATCCGCCGCCTGCTCCAGGTGAGCCCCGGCTCGACGATCCTCCTGCGCGGCCACGTGGACAACGCGCTCATCGAGACCTTCCGCAAGCAGGGCGGCGACCCGTTCGTCCGTCAGATGGCGCTGAAGGCGATGGAGCTCTCGAAAAACCGCTCCAACGAGATCCGCCGCCACCTCATCGAACGGCTCAAGGTCGACGCCGCGCGCATCGAGACCATCGGCCGCGGCTGGGAGGAGCCCGCCGGCCCCGACCCGGAGAAAAACCGCCGCGTCGAAGTCCAGTGGTTCACTGTGGAGTAACAAAGCCGTTTTGTTTGCCCACGAAACACACGAAAAGGCACGAAAAGAAAACCGAAGGAGCGCCCGCAGTCCCGACCGCGCAAAGCGAGAATTCGTCACAGACGGAATTCGGATTTCGTTTCCGTGGGCTCCATATGTTCCGTGGGCATCTCCTTGATCGATTTTCGTGTATTTCGTGTGTTTCGTGGGCCACTCCTCACCTTTGACCGATCAGCCAACCAACTACCGGAAACTCTTCTGGCGCAGCCGCCAGCACCTGTGGCTCGCGCTGCTCACGCTCGGTCTCGGCTTCGCCAGCGGCGAGCCGCTCGGACTGCTCGCCGGCGGGGTCTTTTACGCGCTCGGCCTGATCTACCTGCCCGACTCCGCCTGGTTCCGCCGCAGCGCCGATACGAAACGCGCGGCGGCCGAACGAGCCGAGGCCGACGCCCGTCTCGCCGCCTTTCAGCAGCAGCGCACGCAACTCCTCGACCAACTCTCCTCCGCGCGGCGCACGCGCTACCAGCAACTCGCCGCGGTGTGCGCCGACATCGAGGCCGCCTCCGCCGACGCCCACGCGACCAGCGTCACGCTCTCGCTCGAGACCCGTCTGCGCCGGCTCGACGAGCTCATGTGGACCTTCCTGCGCCTGCTGAGCATCGAACAGGCGCTCGATGTTTATCTCGAAACCGAGCGCCGCGAACAGCTCCCGCAATCGGTCGAGGCCGCCACCCGTGATGTCGCCGACCTCGACGCGGAACTTGCCGCATCGGCCAAAAACTCGTCGCCCGCGCTCGAAACCCGTCGCAAGCTCCTCCAATCGCGCCGCGACCGGCTCGACGCGCTGCGCCAGCGGCTCACTCGGGTCGAACAGGCGCGCGCCAACGTCGAGCTCGCCCGCTCGGAACAGGAGCGCCTCGTCGAGCAGGTGAAACTCATCCGCGCCGACGCCGTGGCCCACAAGAACGCCGAATCCCTCACCGCCCGCATCGACTTGAGCGTGGAACACCTCGCCGAAACCAACCAGTGGCTCGCCCAGCTCGCCGAGTTCAAGGATCTGACCGCACAGCTCCCGCCGCCGTCGGTGCGGGTTGGATACACGCCAGCGGCAACGCCCCGCAAGTCCCGCACCGAATCGACCGAAACCACTTAGCCTGATATGAGCGCATGCATTTCCCGGGAGCGCGGGCGGCCCGCCCGCATTTCTCGGATGGCGGGCCAGCGGCCCGCGCTCCCAGGAGAAATTGCGCGCAAGCGCGCTCCTACCTGCGAGAACGAGTGAAACGCCCCGCCCGATGACCACCACCGTCCCCGCTCCCACCCGCGCCCCGCTACCTCCCTGGGCCGCCGAGCTCGCCCGCCTCTGGAACAGCGGCGCGCACAGTCTCTTCATCCTGCACGGCAACATCCACGATCTCTTCCCCGTGCAGCTCGGCGCCGCGCCCGACTACGCGGCGCTCGGCGCCTACCTGGCGCGCCGCGTGTTTCCCGAACGCGGCTCCCTGCTCTACTACGATCTTGGCGCCGGCCTCACCTTTGCCACGCCGGCCATGCAGACGCGTTTCTTCGAATGGCTGCGCGTTTACGACGAGGTCGAGGGGACCGACTTTCACCGCGCCGGCCCGCCGCGCTCGTTTGCGCAGCTGCTGCCGCTGCTCCGTCGCTTCTTCCAGGCGATGGCCGACAGCACCGACGGCGGTGAACGCGGCGTGACGCTCGTGATCCAGTATCCGGAGAAGCTCGTGCCGGCCGCCGAGGAGTCCAGCGCGAGTATCGACGAGCGCATGACGCTCGTCACGCTGCTCGCCTGGGCCGCCTCGCCCGACCTGCACCACGGCGACGTCGGCGTGCTGCTCGTCACCGAGACGATCAGCGAGCTGCACGCCGACCTCCTGCAGAACCCGCACATTGCCCGCGTACGGATCGACCTGCCCACGCTCGACGAACGCCGCCAGTTCCTCGCCTCCGGCTGGCTCGACCGCCACGGCCAGCAAACGCAGGAGGCGCTCGCCGATTCGAGCGACCTGTCGCTGGACGATCTCGCGAAACGCACCTCCGGTCTCTCGCTCCTGCGCATCGAGCAACTGCTCGCTCTGGCCGTGCGCAACAACCAGCGCGTGACCACCGATTACCTGAGTGCCGGAAAACGCCGGCTTATCGAAGAGTATTGCCAGGGCCTGGTGCGCTTCAAGGACCCGAGGCCCGGCCGCTCGCTCGACGACGTCGCCACGCACGCCGCCGCGAAGGCGCGGCTGCGCGAGCTCGCCTGGCTCATCCGCCACGGCAAGGAGGCGGTGCTCGAACGCGGCGTGCTCGTCCCCGGCCGCATCGGCGTCGGCAAGTCGTTTCTCATCGACTGCTTCGCCAGCGAGTGCGGCCTGCCCGTGCTCGAGATCGGCGAGTTCCGCTCCAAATGGGTCGGAGAGACCGAGCGCCAGCAGGCGCGCATCCTGATGACGATCCGCGCGCTCGGCCCGGTGATCGTCGTCGTCGACGAGGCCGACGCCGTGTTTGGCAACCGCAGCGCCGACGGCGACAGCGGCGTCTCCAGCCGGGTCTTCGCCGCCTTCGCCGCGCATCTCGGCGATTCGTCGCTGCGCGGACGCGAGCTGTGGATCGCGATGACCTCGCGTCCCGACCTTCTCGCGATCGACCTCAAGCGCCAGGGCCGTTTCGGCCTGTGCATCCCGCTTTTCGCGGCACAGACGCCCGACGAGGTCGTCGAGCTCTTCACCGTCATCGCCCGCAGCCAGAAGGTCGCGCTCGCGTCGCCGTTGCTCGCCTACATCCGGGAAAAACTCGGCGCCCGGCCCCTGACGGGCAGCGACGTCGAAGCGATCCTGGTGCGCGCCCGCGAGCGCGCCGTGCTCGCGAAACGCGACGACGACCTCCAACTCGCCGACCTGCAGACGGCCGTGGAGTCGTTCATCGATCCGCTCGACGGCAACCTGCTCGCGCTCCAGGAACTCGCGGCCGTGCTCGCGTGCTCCGACCGGCGCTTCCTCCCGTCCCGCTATGCCGAGACGCCGCGCGAAGCGCTCGCCGAGACTTTCGCCACGCTGCAAGCCCGACAACGCATGAGGTAAGGGGGCACCTCTCCGCAGAGAGGGCCCCACCCTGACCGCCCTCGGCGGGCAAGGCTTCGCGCCGTGATCCAGGATCAAATTCGCATTTGATAACGTTGATCCTCAGCATCGTCCTCTCCGGAGAAAAAACCTGAGGAATGCCACGCCACCGTCTCGCGCTCGAGGCTCGTCGAGCGGCGCGACACCTGGCGTCAACCTTGGTGATTTGGGTTCGCCCTCCTAATCTGCTTGCCTCGGGAGTCTTCGCGCGATGTCTCACTGAGACCCACATGCGCATTGGATATTGGAGTATTCACAAGGGCCGCGACCCGGGCCCGCCGCTGCGCGACGAAACCGTGGATGCGCCGGTGGTGAACCCTTTCCACCGCCCCGACGTGTGGGCAAACCGCACGATCTTCATCGACGATCCCACGCGGCCGCCGCGTTAGCCTTCACATCCGCTTTCCGGATACGCCAACCCTGCTTTCCCACCCACCATGAGACGCTCGCACCTCACCCTCCTCCGATTCCTGAGCGCGACAATCCTCGCGTTGTTCAGTTCCGTCGTTCTTCGCGCCCTGCCCGTTGTGCCCGGCGCAGTCGGGTTCGGCACCGACACGCCCGCGGGCCGAGGCGGTATTGTGTATCGCGTCACCAATCTCGACAACAGCGGGCCCGGCTCGCTGCGCTTTGGCATCGAAGACGCGAGCATGCGTCAGCCGCGGGTCATCGTGTTCGAAGTCTCGGGCGTCATCGAGCTGCAGTCGGACCTGGTGATTCGCGACGACTCGTTCGGGGCGTATTCACACCTCACGATCGCCGGCCAGACCGCTCCGCATCCCGGGATCACGCTCAAAAATTTCGGCATCAGCATCCGTTCGCACGACATCCTCATTCAGCACATCGCGATCCGTCCGGGAAATCTCGTGGGCACGCAGGGTCAGCTCGACAATCGCGACGCGATCAAGATTGAGACTCCTGCGGGCGTGACGGTCCGTAACATCGTCCTCGATCACGTCTCCTGCAGTTGGTCGGTCGACGAAATGGCCTCCCTGTGGGGCGCGAATGGAGCCATCACCAACGTCACCTTCCTGAACAGCATCTTTGCGAGTCCGATCATGAACGGCGAGCCCGACGCCAGCGGTCACTCTCGCCTTCGCACCCACTCGGAAGGCACGCACGCCTTCGGTCCGCTGAGCGGCCCCAATACCTCGAACGTTTCGATGATCCGAAACATCCTGGCGTTCAACTACGGGCGAAATCCCGCCGTCGCCAACGCCACGTCCGGCGCGCAGATCATCAACAACCTCATCTATCGGCCCAGCCCCTGGCCCAATGGCGTCATCCGCTTCGACAACATCACGGTCGCGCCGCACCAGGTCTCCGTCATCGGCAATGCGATCATTCGCCATCCGACCCCGTTTGTCATGGACATCACCCGGCTGCCGGATCCCACGATCGTCGATCCGCAGACCCTCATCACGACGCCGACGGATCATCCCACGTTCTACGGCACCGGGATCTACATCAGCGACAACGTGTCCGCCAACGCCGCCTTTTATCTCGCGGACAATCGCCTGCTCGATCCGCAAACCAACACGTGGCTCCTGAACGAGGCAATCGTGCGCGACCGCGCCGGCACGCCCGTGATCCGCCTGCCCGCCGATCCTTATGCCAACTCCGGCGGCACGACCTGGACGCCGTGGGCCTCGGCGGACGTCGAGGCAAATCTCGTGTTGGGTGCCGGCAAGTTTCCTGCCCATCGCGATCCGATCGACGCCGAGCTGATCGGCGAAATCCTTGACCGCGAAAATCCGCTTCCCGCCGGCGGCACGTTCCTCGAACGGTTCTCCGATCTCGGCGCCGATCCCTGGGCTCCCGCCAACGCGCAGAATCACCGGCCGCTCGACACACCCGCGAACGCAGGCGGCGATGACGACGGCGATGGCTACACGAATCTCGAGGAGTGGCTGCACCAGATGGCCGCCGCGGTCGAGACCGCCGTCAACCTTCCGCCGATCGCAAATGCGGGCCCTGATCAGACTGTCGTCGTGCACGGCGACCCGAGCGCCGCCGTGATGCTCGACGGCCGCGCGTCCTACGATCTCAACGGCGACGCCCTGACCTACGCGTGGACCTGGCCCGGCGGCAGCGCCACTGGCGCCACGCCGATGATCACACTGCCGGTCGGCGAGACGGTGGTTACGCTGGTCGTCACCGACGCGGACGGGACAACCGGCAGCGACACCGTAAAGGTCACCGTCGTCGACGTTCCGCCTCCGGTCGCGCTGGGCGATTTGAATTTCACGTATTCCGGCCAGCCGAAGCCCGCGACCGTCGTCACCTTTCCCGAGGATCTCGCCGTGGAGGTGCGCTACGACGGCAGCCTCACGCCGCCGACGCTGCCCGGCTCGTATGAGGTCGTCGCGACGGTCGTCGATCCGGCCTTTAGCGGCACTGCCACGGGGACGCTGGTGATCGCGCCTACGGCTTTCGTGCGCCACGCGCCGACGATTGACGGCGTCGTGGACGGCTCGGTGCAGGTGCTGCTCGCGGAAAACGTCACGTTGAACAGCACCACCCGCGTCTCCGGCGATCTGCTGGTCCCCGGCACCCCAAGTATCCAGATAAATGGGACGCCGACCTACGGCGGCACGGTCGACAGTGCGGGAGCGGCCTCGCCCACCACGCATCGCGTCACGCTGAACGGCGGCACCCAGCTTCGCAACGTGGTGCGCCGGGTCGATCCGCCGGTGATGACGGTGGTGCCGGCACCGCCCGCGCCCTCCGGCACGCGCAACGTCTCGCTCAACCAGGCGGGCCAGAGCCCCGGTGATTTCGCCACGCTGCGCAATCTCACGCTGAACAGCGGTGTGGGCTCGGTCGACGTTCCGCCCGGCACCTACGGTGACTTCACCGCGAACAGCAACAGCGGTTTTCGGTTCGGCGTGGTCGGCGCGACCGAGCCGACGATTTACCATCTCCAAAGTCTCACGCTGAACAGCGGGAGTCAGCTCCAGATCGTCGGCCCGGTCGTCCTCACGGTGGCGAGCTCCGTGATCGTGAACAACGCCAGCGTCGGCGCCGCGGCGCATCCGGGGTGGCTCGCGTTGCGCGTGGCCGCGGGCGGTGTAACACTCAACGGCGCCATCGGCTTTCACGGCGTGATCGCGGCTCCCTCCGGCACGGTGTCGCTCAATGGCGGAGCGCAGCTCGCCGGCCGCGTGGTGGCGGATCGACTCACGGTCAATAGCAGCGCGGCGCTGCGACACACCGCCGATGCCACGCCGCCGACCATCGCGATCACCTCACCGGCCGACGGCGCGACCGTCAAAGGCGTCGTGACGATCGCAGCCCAGGCAGCCGACGAGCGCGGCGTCGTGGGAGTTCAGTTCAGAATCAACGGCGAAAATCTCGGCGCGGAGGACCGAACCTCGCCGTTCGCGATCGCGTGGAACACCGTGCCGACCACCGAAGGCGACTACACGCTCACCGCCATGGCTCGCGATCGGGAGGGCAACACTGCGACGTCCGCGCCGGTCAACGTGACCATCGCCAACGCGGTCTTCGACACGTTCGAGAATGGCTCCGCCGACGGCTGGGTTTCCGACGGTGGCAGCTGGAGCGTGAGCAGCGATGCCGGCTCCCAGGTTTACCGGCAGACGAATCCCGGTTTGACGGCCGTGCGTTCGGTGCGGGCGGACACGCTTTGGACGGATCAAGTCGTCGAAGCCGATGTGACCCTCCGTACCGTCTCCGGCACCAATCGCTTCTTCGGCGTGCTGGCGCGTCATGGCGCCACTCCGAACAACTACTACTACCTCGTGTTGCGCACCAATAACTCGATCGAGCTGAAGCGCATCGTGAACAACGTGGCGGCCAACGTCGCGCCGCCGGTGACGGGGTTTCCCGTGACCGTGGGCACGACGTATCGGCTGCGGCTGGAGGTCATCGGCTCGACCTTGAAAGGCTACGTGAACGATGAGCTGAAGATCCAGGGAACGGATACGACGTTCGCGTCCGGCTCCGCCGGACTGCTGACGTTCTTCAGCGACGTGGCCTTTGACGATGTGCACATCGATCCGACGCCGATCAGCCCGGTGCTGTCGGCGGACGATTTCGAGGACGGCAACGCCGACAGTTGGACGACGCCCGCCGGCGCCTGGTCGGTCGCGAGCGGCGGCGGCGGTCACTTCTACCGTCAAACCGACGCGTCGGGTGCGGCGCTCGCGCTCGTCGGCGGCAGCGACTGGAGCCGGCAGATCGTCGAAGTCGACGCCAGGCCGTTGAGCTTTGCCGCGACGGACGCGTGGATCGGCTGCGTCGCGCGGTATGTCGACGCGGACAATCACTACGCGGTCGTCGTGCGCGACGGCGGCAGCGTCGAGCTGCGGAAAATCGCGGGCGGCGTGGTCACCACCCTGGCGTCGGAGGCAGTGCCGGTCGCGGTGGGCACGGCGCAGACCTTGCGGCTCACGGCCATTGGTGAGTCGCTCAAAGTCTACCTGAACAGCCGCTTGCTGCTGCAGGCCGTGGACACGACGTTCCCCGCGGGCGCAGCAGGACTGGCGACCTCGGCGGCCACCGCCGAGTTCGACGATTGGCTGGTCATCGCGCCGTAAAGTTCAAGCCGCACGCCCGCTTTCCGCCAAGCGGGCAGCGGAAGCCCGCCCACGCCTGATTTTGGTCCGTGCCGTGTCCCGTGCGTGCGGTTTTGCCAGAGGGCAAAGCCCAACTCAGGGCGCGTGGAGACACGCGCCCCTACCCGCGACGACAAAAACCCGCCGCTCTTTTCGAGCCGCTGGATCCCGCTTCACCCGCGACGCGCGGCTTCGATTTTCGCGATGTCGATTTTTCCCATTTCCATCATCGCGTCGAAGGCGCGCTTGGCCTCCGCACCGCCCGCGTTGAATGCGGCGGTGAGAACGCGGGGCGTGATCTGCCAGGACAGCCCCCAGCGGTCCTTGCACCAGCCGCAGGCGCTCTCCTGGCCGCCATTGCCGACGATCGCGTTCCAGTAGCGGTCGGTTTCCTCCTGCGTGTCGGTTGCGACCTGAAAGGAGAAGGCCTCGCTGTGCGGAAAGGCCGGCCCGCCGTTGAGGCCGAGGCAGGGGATGCCGAGGACGGTGAACTCCACCGTCAGGACATCGCCCGCCTTGCCCGACGGGTAGTCGCTCGGCGCGTGGTGCACCGCCGTCACTTGGCTGTCGGGGAAGGTCGCCGCATAAAACCGGGCCGCATCCAGCGCGTCCGTGTTGAACCAAAGGCAGATCGTGTTTTTCGGGATCGGGTTGTTCATCGGGAAAGGGGTTGAGCGAAACGTCGGCCTCAGTGAAACGGGCGCACTTCGACCGGCACTCGACAGGCGACGGTGGCCTTGCGCCCCCATACCAGCGCCGCGTCCATATCCGCGGCTTCCAGCACCCATAGCCCGCCCACGTGCTCCCGGGTCGCCAGGTAGGGCCCGTCCGTGATGAGCACCTGGCCATCGGGCTGCGCGCGCAGCGCCTTCGCGCGGTTGGCCGGATACAAGCCGCCCACGAAAAGTCTGGCACCCGCCGCCACCATCTCGTCGTTGAGCGCGTCGATCTCGCGGTCCATCGCTTCGTCCTCGGTGGACGGATCGTAATCATCGGGATGGTAAATGGTGACTAAATACTTCGGCATAGGTTCTCCTGTTTCGGTTTGCGCGGCGAGGCCGGGTTGCCCGCCTTTACTCACTCGACGAACGGCTGCTCCTCACGGGGACAAAGCATGCAGAAATTTTTGGAGCGAAGGTCTAGGGAAACCTGAAAGCTGAGTGTTTCGGCGGACCGAACCCGCCCGCCACACACCCTCCTGGAACGTTTTGGGAATCGTTTCGACTCTCTTAACAGACTTTATTCCTGTGGCTTGCCGGATATCTCCGCACTCCGGTCACCGTATTTCGGGCAAAAATTGGACCTGGCCCGGCTCGGAGCGGAGTCTGCCCGCGCTCGGGCAGACCTTGCCCGGGCTCGGGCAGGGTTCGCCCCGACGCGGGCACGCTTTGCCCCGGTCGGGGCAGACGTTGCCCCGGCTCGGGCAGACCTCGCCCCGACGCGGGCAAGCTTCGCCTGCGGGCGGGCAGGCTTCGCCCCGGCTGGGGCGGACTCCGCCCGAGGCCGGGCAGACTTCGCCCCGACGCGGGCAATGTCTGCCCGAGCTCGGGCAAGGCCCGTCCTTACCGCTGCGCGAAGATCTCGTCGAAGAACACCTTCATGTGCTCCCACGAGCGGCGCGCGGCGGGCTCGTTGTAGGCGATCGCCAAGCCCTTTTCTTTTCCGATCCGCGTCGCGTCGGGATTGGTGAACGCGTGGACCGCCCCCGCGTAGCTGATGAACTGGTAATCGACTTTCGCCTGCTCGAGCGCCTGCGTGAAGGCGGTGATCTCCTCCGGCTTGATGAACGAGTCGACCGCGCCGTGCAGCACGAGGAATTTTGCCTTGGTGGCCGTCGCCGCGCCTGAGACGGCCGTCAGCGGCACGAGGCTGCCGTGAAAACTCACGACGCCGGCGAGCGGTGCGCCGCTGTAGGCGAGCACCTGCGACGTCGCCCCGCCGAAACAGAAGCCGATCGCCGCCACGCGTGACGCGTCGACAAGTCCCGTCGCCAGCAATTGATCGAGCCCCGCGCGCGCCCGCTCGGCCATGAGCGGCTTGCCGTAAAACTGCCCGGCCAGCTCGCCTGCTTTATTCGGATCCTCCGTCACGACACCCGCGCCGAACATGTCGAGCGCGAAGGCCACGTAGCCGAGTTCCGCCAGCTGTTCGGCGCGGCCTTTCACGTAAGCGTTGAGTCCCCACCATTCGTGCACGACGAGCACCCCGGGAGCGGGTTGCGTGCGCGACGCCTTCGCGTCGTCGTAGGCGAGGTAGCCCTCGAGCTTCACGCCCGCGTGCTCATAGGCGACGGGCCTGGTGACGAGTTTCGCGTGCATGGCGGTCGCGGAAATCAGGGCAAGCAACAAGGTAAGCGCGGTGTGTTTCATGAGTCGCTGCACCATGCCGCGCGTGTATTGCCGGGTCAAACGGCGCGACTGGCTTGGATCAAGCAGCGGCGGCACTCTGGCCGCCGTGAGGCTGCGACGCGAACCGGGCGGCAGGAGTGCCGCCCCTCCCTGGTCCGGCCTGCACCACGCCGGTCACGGCTCGCCGGAAATGTAGTGACGCAGCGATTCGGCCTCGGATCGGTGCGCCTCGATGAGCCAACGCATCACGTCGCCGATGGAGATAAGGCCCACGAGCACACCGCCATCGAGTACCGGCAGGTGACGGCAGCGCTTGTGGGTGAACAGCTCCATCACCGCCTCAATCGTGGTCTCCGGCGTGATCGTGATCACGTTGCCAGTCATCACGTCGTTGACGCGCGTGACCTGCGGTATCCGGCCCGCGGCGACAACGCGCGTGAGCACGTCGCGCTCGGTGAAGATTCCGACCAGGCGCTTCCCGTCGAGCACGACGATGCTGCCGATCTTGTGTTCGTTCATTACGCGCACGGCGTCGGCCACGGAAACCGACGGCGCCACGGAAAACAGAATCGAGCCCTTCTGGCTCAGCAACATGCCTACAGGGGTTTTCATGCGGGGTTGGGGGCTGGCCCGCAACTTACCCGCACCCCGCACCGGCTCAACCGCTTTCTCCTCGAAGGCCGGAATAAAATGCACCGCATCCGCCCGGGCCGCACGCGAGCCGGACCTAGCGTTTGAAGAGGTTGTCCAGCGCGTTGAGACTTTTCAGCGGCGCCTTCTTTTCCGCGGGGCGGGCGACCGGCGCGGAGACAATCGGCGCCGGGCCCGGTGCGGGCACCACAGGCGGCAATGATTCGGGAAGCGCCTCCGCCGGGCTCTTCGGCCGGGCGCCCGCCCGCAACGCTGCCAGCGCGCGGTCAAGCTTGACGGTCGACACGGGCTCCGCCGTGCCGAGCTCCTGCGCGAAGACGCTCACGCGAAGCTCCTCCACGAGCCAGCGAAACACGTCGCCGCCCTCGCGAGCCCGCACCTCGGCGGCCGCCTTCACGTAAGGCGCCAGTTGCCTCGTCCGCTCGGCGTCCTTGACCGCGTTTTGCTTCCAACGATCCGAGCGGAGCCTCATCGCCTTCAAGTAGCGCGGAAAGTGTTGAAGTTGTGGATACGCCGTCGTGCGCACGAAGTCCGGCGGCAGCAACGCGGCGAGGTCCTTGTCGAGACCCGCGTAGGGCGTGGGGTGAACGAGCAGCGCCTGGCGCAGCGCGAGGATTTCGCGCAACAGGTCCGCGAAGCGCGGCATGAGCCCGCGCAGGTCGGCTTTCGCGCGCTCGACCGCGGCGGAGAAAGCGGCGTGTCCGAGGTGGGGCGCGCTCTCCGCGCGCGCCGCCTCCGCCGACGGCCCGCCCGGAGGTCGGGCCCGACCCACTCGTGCCGCGTCGCAGATCCAGCGGCGGATGCAGTCATAGCCGTCGGCCTGCAACTGCTCGACGGGCGCGAGGGTCGCGGTGAGGGTGCCGAGTTCGCGCAGGGCGCGCAGGTCCTTCTGCAACCAGGCCAGCTCATAGCGCAGCGCGAGCTCCAGCAGGCGGGAAAGCCCGCGCGGCGTGAGCGCGGCGGCCTCTTCGGGCGTCTTGCACAGGCGCAGCGCCACGCCTTCGCCGCCGGCCTTCAGTGCGGGAAAAGCGAATACAGGGACGCCGGCCTGATCGGTAACGTGCACGCGCTCCGGGATCTCGCCGAAGGTCCAGTCCGTCTGGTCCGGTTTCTCCCAGCGCGCACGGGCCTGGCGCCACGCCGTGGGATCCTCGCGGGCCACGCTCGTGCTCGCCTCGCGGGCGCGTACGGCGAGCGCGGCGTGGATCTCAGCGAGTTCGCGCGACGCGCAGAGCTCGTCGCCCTCGTCGTCGAGCACGCGGACGCGCACGCGCAGGTGATCGGGCGGCGGTTTGCCCGTCCACACCGCCGGGTCGAGGCGCACCTGGAAGCGTTCCGCGATCTGGGCGGCGAGCGACTCGGTGAGCGACTCGCGCCGGCCCGTCAGGCGGTCGCGCCGGGCGACCTGCGCGGCGAGGCTGCGGGCGGTTTCCGCCAGCGGCATGAACACACGACGCAACTCCTTCGGCAAGGCGCGCAGGTAGTGCACGACCTTCGGCTCGAGGTGGCCGGGCACCGCCCAGTCGAGCGCCGTCGGCGTCAGCGCCTCAGCCTCGCGCACGTGGACGTCGAGCGTCACGCCGTCGTCGCCCTGGCCGGGCTTGTAGGCGTAGGCGAGCGGGAGCGCCGTGTTCTCGAGCGGCAGCGCCTCCGGAAACGCTTCGGCGTCGTGCTGGAGCGTCTCCGGGTCGCGCAGATCGTCGGGCTCCATCATCAGGAAGCGCGGCTCGGCGGCTTTGCGCTCGCGCACGAGGTCGATCAGCTCGGCGACGCTGGTCACGCCGGCGGGGCCGGCGTGAATCTGAGATTTCAAATTTGAGATTTCAGATTCCGCCGGCGGCATCAGGCGGCTCGCGTAGAACCGGTACGCGGCCTCGTCGAGATTCAGGTAGCCGCTGTCGCGCGTGCGCGTGAGCAGGTTCTCGATCTTCTCACGGACGGCGCGATTGTGTGCAAGGAAGTCAAAGGGCCAGGTGATCGTGTCGTTCACGAGGCCTTCGCGAATGAAAATCTCCGTCGCATGCACGGGGTCGATTCTCCCGTATCCAACCGATCGCGACTCGAGCTCCAGTCCGTAGAGGCGCGTCCGCTGCTTCACCATCACGCGGCCGGCGTCGACATTCCAGAACGGCTCCGAGTGCGCCACCTTCACGAGGTGCGCGCCGAGTTCGAGCGCCCACTGGGGATCGAGCCGCGCGCAGGTGCGCGCGTAAAGGCGCGAGGTTTCCATGATCTCCGCCGCCATGAGCCAGCGCGGAGTCTTCGATTCTTTTTTCGGCGCGGGCCTCTTCCCCGCGTCCGTGCCGC
This sequence comes from Opitutaceae bacterium, assembly GCA_036406235.1. GTDB lineage: Bacteria > Verrucomicrobiota > Verrucomicrobiia > Opitutales > Opitutaceae > DASWVO01. Next base: position 9,776 of record DASWVO010000105.1, on the reverse strand, counting down.
GTTTCTTTGGGTCCTCGCGCTGGAACAGCATCGAGCCCGGGAAAATCGTCACGCGGCGGTCGTGCGTGGCCTTGTAGCCGCCGTGCTCGTCGTCGCGCACGGCGATGTTGCCCAGAAGTCCCGCGAGAATGCTGCGGTGCAGCGCGCGGTAGGCCGGCGTGCCAAACGCAAGTTGAGAGTTGAGTGTGTTTGGGGCTGTGACTTGCCGCTTGCGCGGCGTTGGATTTTCCAGCGTGTCGCTTCGCTCGGCAGAGTGTTGAGAGTTGGGCAGACCGTCGAAGACCGAGGTAAGCTGGAAATCCTCGCGCTGCTCCAGCGTGTCGAGGAGCTGCGCGTGGATGTCGCGCCACTCGCGCATGCGCGTGTAGCTCAGAAAGTGTTCGTGACAGAACCGCCGCTGGCGCGACTGCGAGAGGCGCTCGAACTCGTCGTGGTAATCCTCCCAGATGTTGAGCAGCGTGAGGAAATCCGAATCCGGGTGCGCGAAGCGCCGGTGCGCGGCGTCGGCCTGCTGCTGCTTGTCGAGCGGACGCTCCCGCGGGTCCTGGATCGAGAGGCCGGCGGCGATCACAAGCGCCTCGCGCACGCATTTTTCCGAGCGGGCCTGCAGGATCATGCGGCCGACCGTCGGGTCGACGGGCAGGCGGGCCAGCACACGGCCTACGGCCGTGAGCTCGGTGGACGGCAGACGGTGGACGGAGGACGGGACCGCGTGCGCACTGGGAACCTGTCCGGTGTCCACCGTCCACTGTCCACTGTCGACCGACTCCCCGCGCGCGATCGCGCCGAGCTCCTCGAGCAGCGCATACCCGGCGCGGATCGCCTTCGTCGCCGGCATGTTGATGAAGGGGAAGCGCTCGATGTCGCCGAGGCCGAAGGCCTTCATGCGCAGGATTACGTCGGCGAGATTCGCGCGCTGGATCTCGGGCTGGGCGAAGCGCGGCCGCTCGTTGAAGTCCTTTTCTGAATACAGCCGGATGCACACGCCCTCGGCCACGCGGCCGGCGCGGCCCTTGCGCTGATCGGCGCTGGACTGCGCGATCGCCTCGATCGGCAGGCGGCGCGTGCGCGCCTGCGCGGCGTAGCGGCTCACGCGCGCGAGGCCCGTGTCGACCACGAAGCGGATGCCGGGGATGGTGAGCGAGGTTTCCGCGATATTGGTCGCGACGATGATCTTGCGTCGCGGCGAGGGCGCAAAAACGCGCTGCTGCTCGGCATTGGAGAGGCGGCCGAAGAGCGGCACTGTCTCGCAATGCTTCAGCCGTCGGCCGTCGAGCAGTTCACGGGTTTCCCGGATGTCGCGCTCGCTCGGCATGAAGACGAGCACGTCGCCGCGATCGCTCTCGCGCACGATGCGCTCGACCGCCTCGACCGCGCCGTCGATGTAGTGCAGCGCCTCGGCGCGCGACGCGCGTTCGTCGCCTTCGGCGGCGTCGCTGCCGAGCGAGTCGAGCGGCGCGTAGATGACCTCCACCGGATACGTGCGGCCGGAGACCTCGACGATCGGCGCGCCGTCGAAGGCCTTGGAGAACGCCTCGGTGTCGATCGTGGCGGAAGTGACGATGATCTTCAGCTCGGGGCGCTTGTAACGGAGCGTGCGCAGGTGCCCGAGCAGGAAGTCGATGTTGAGGGACCGCTCGTGCGCCTCGTCGATGATGATCGTGTCGTAGGCGCGCAGCAGCGGGTCGCCCTGCACCTCCGCGAGCAGCATGCCGTCAGTGAGAAACTTGATGACGGTCTCGGGCGTCGTCTGATCGGTGAAGCGGATCTTCGCGCCCACCTCCCGGCCCCACGTCACGTTCATCTCCTCGGCCACGCGGCGCGAGATCGAGAGCGCGGCGACGCGACGGGGCTGCGTGCACGCGATGCGTCCCTGCGTGCCGCGCCCGGCGGCGAGGCACATTTTGGGGATTTGCGTGGTTTTGCCCGACCCGGTCTCGCCCGCGAGAATGACCACCGGATGCGCCTGGATCGTCGCCACGATTTCCTCCGCGCGCGCGCTGATGGGCAGCTCGGGCGGAAACTCGAGGCGGAAAGGAAACGGTTTTTGATCTGGCGCGGTCACGCGGTGAAACCGCAGAGTGTTCAACCCTGCCCTCATGTCTGGCAAGAACGTCCGCCCTCCTCCGTCTCCCGCCCAGGTGCTCAGCCGTGTCCTCGGTGTGGCCACGATCGACGGCCGCATCCTCGTGATCATCGCGGCCACGTTTGCGCTGCTCGCCGCCGCCGGCCGCGAGCCCCTGGCCGCGATCGTCGGCTGCCTGGCAGCGGGCGCCGGCTCCCTTGAGCTGCATGGCGTTCACCGGCTCAAGCTCGGCGCCCCCGACGGGGTGAAGTGGCTTGTGCGCAGCCAGTTGTTCCTCCTCTTGCTGGTCCTCGCCTACGCGACCATCCGGTTCTTCACGTTCGACGCGGAGCTCGTGCGCTCGCTGATCACCCCCGAGATGGAAACCCAGCTCGCCACCGCCGGCCTCACCGTGGATCAGGCGCTGCCTTTCTTTAAGCTCATCTACCAAGCCACCTACGTCATCGTGGCCCTCGTGAGTTGCATCTATCAAGGCGGGCTCGCGCGGTATTACCGGAACCGACGCGGGGCCATCCGCCAGGCGTTGGGCGGGTAGGAGAGCGCTTGCGCGCGATGGAAACGCGGGCCACGCCCCGCGCTTGCGAAAGCGCCTCCGCGCCGTACCGTCGCCGCATGTCGAAAGAGCGCTACATCGCCGCCAAACAAGCGTGGGCGGAAAAACAGGTTGCCCGTGGTTTCCGTCCGCGGCCCGAGCCCGTGCCCGGCCGGCTTCCACCCGGTCAGACGCTCACCAGCGGCTTTCCCGTCCTCGACCTCGGCGTGCAGCCCGACATCCCGGTGGAGGAGTGGACGCTCGCCCTCGACGGCCTCGTGGAGAAACCGACCACGCTCTCCTGGGCGCAGCTCAACGCCCTGCCGCAGGTCTCCGACGTGAGCGATTTCCACTGCGTCACCACCTGGAGCAAATACGACTGCCGCTGGGGCGGCGTGGCCTTCACCACCCTTTACGAACTCGTCCAGCCCAAGCCCGAGGCGAAGTACGTGTATTTCACGAGTTACGACGGCTACTCGACCAACGTGCCGCTCGAGAAATGCCTCGATGACGACGTGCTGATCGCGACGTCGTTCGACGGCGCTCCGGTCCCGCGCGAACACGGCGGCCCCGCTCGCGTGATCATCCCCAAACTCTACGCGTGGAAGGGCGCGAAGTTTGTCAAAGGCGTGACGTTCCTCGCCGAGGACAAGCTCGGCTTCTGGGAAGTCCGCGGGTACTCGAACAGCGCCGATCCGTGGAAGGAAGAGCGCTACGCGTAGCCGCGAATCCGACTCCCGTTTTCAAACGGCCCGGCGTGCGCGTGCCGCCGCAGTCATCGTTTGCATGAAAAAAATTTGAGTAACCCGGTCAGAGTCATGGCCTACGACTTGCTATTCGGCAGGCGAATTCCGCCGCGAAAACGCCATGACGCCCATCCTCGACAGCCGTAAGCTGCTCGCCTTTACCACGCTCGCGCGCGTAGGCAGCTTCACGCTCGCCGCCCGCGAATTGCACCTCACCCAGTCCGCTGTCAGCCATGCGATCAAGTCGTTGGAGGATGACCTGGAAGTCAGGCTCTTCGACCGCCTCGGACGCAGCGTGAAACTCACGCCCGCCGGCCAGCAACTGTTGGAGCATGCCCACAAAATCCTCGCCGAAATGAAGACGGCCCGGGCCGACCTGGCCGCCTTCGGAAAGTGAGGCGCACCTTGCTTCCGCTCGCGCGCGCGCGGCGGGCGGGGTGGGTCGGGCTTATCCCCGACATCCGCCAGCTCGCAGACCGGGGTCGGGCGTAAAGCCCGACCCACCGCCTGCGGCATTCGCCCGCCTACTTGCCGCCCTTTCGGCGGTAGATCTCGTAAACGCTGCCGTTCGAGAGCGAGACGACGTAGAGATTTCCGTTCGGCCCCGTCTGCACGTCGGTGCTGACGCCAAAGCCCGTGCCGAACAGCAGGCTTTCGCTCTCGGTGATGTCGAACTTCGCGAGATTGTCGGCCACGCGGTCCTCCAATCTTGGATCGTCGACGGCGATCTTCCGCCGGTTGCCCGTGAGCTGGAGGCGGAACAGATGGCCTCCCTCCAGCGACGGCCGCGCCGCGCCCACGACCAGATCGCCGTCATACTGCGGGCCCAGGGCCCGCCCGCGAATGAAGCCGAGCCCCGCCGGCGCCACCTCATACTTCCAGCTGAACTCCGGATCGCTGTAGTGGGAAACCGGATTCGCATCGATCACCGTGAGCTGGCCGCGGACCTCGCCGCCGGGATGCGCCGTCGTATGAAGGTTCACATAAGCCCGGCCCTGCCGGATCCGCTCGGCGAGATTGGCCATCGTCGGCACAAAACCCGGGCGGGCGATCACGTTGGCGTCGGCCAGCGTGCCGCTCGCGATCAACTCGCCGGCGGCAAAGTCCCGCGGCGTTGCCGAGGAAAAGAGGAACGTCGCAACGGGCCCGTTCTGCGTGTAGGCGCCGAGATGGATATGCGACGCCGTCGCCTGCATGATCGGCCCGGCAGCCCAGAGTTCGTAGTCCATCGTGCCGTCGGACTTGACCTCGAAGCGCGCCACGGCGCGGGCGTCGGTAGTGACGGGGGGATTCTCCTCGGCGCCGGTCAGGACGGTCGCGAACTCGTCGCCCCCCTCGTAAACCATGAACAGCCGCTCGAGCGCCTGCCCGGCCGTGTCGGCGATGTTGGTGGGCAGCCAGCGGATCTGCTGCAGGCCGAAAAAGTCCTCGCTGGTCTCGATGGCCTTGAACTGGCCGAGGCGCGAGAGCGGCCCCATGACCTGAACCCAGCCGAGATTCGCTCCCGCCTCGACGCGGTTGAGCTCGGAAAAGCTGTCGTCGCCGTTCTGGGCGTCCCACAAGGCGCCGGAATACGGATCGAAGGCGATGCCGAAGCCGTTGCGTATCCCATAAGCGAATACTTTCTGGAGATTGGCACCCGCCTCCCCTCCGCGGTTTTCGCCCGCGGCGTGGAACGGGTTGTCGGCCGGGGCCGTGCCGTCGTCGTTGAGCCGCAGGATCACGCCGGAAAGATGGGCATTGTCCGGCTCGGGCCCGCCGAACTGGTCGTCGGGCAGGTTGCCGCCGGGCCCGGGGCCGTCGGGCAGATTCTGCATCTGCCCGCGGCGGCCGAGGTCGCCGATGAACACGTAGAGCTTGCCGTCGGGTCCGAAGCGGAGCGGCCCGCCGTTGTGATTGCCCCGCTGCGGCTGGTCGGCGTCGGCCTGCAGCGCGCGCAACTGGATGATGTTTTGGTCAAAGGTCAGCGCGCCGCCGTTCCAGACGTAGCGGTCGACGCGGTTGCCCAGCAGCGGCACCTCCGCAAGCACGCTGGAATCCGCGCCGGTCGAGCTCTCGGTCCAGCGCAGATAAACCCAGGGCGTCGCCGGAAAATCCGGGTGCAGGGCGATGCCGAGCAGGCCGCGCTCCGAGGCGGAGTTGACGCCGAGGTCGAGCACGACCGCCTGCACGGTGCCGTTCACGACGCGTTTCACCTGTCCGCTGTTTTTCTCGAGCACGAGGAAGTCGTTCGCTCCGAGGAACGCCATGCTCGTGGGCAGGGCGAGGCCGTCGACCACCGTGCGGAGCGCGAGGTTGGAATCGATCAGTTCCGGCGCGGGAGCCTGGGCCAGACCCTTCGGCGCCAGGCTGACCAGGACGGCGGCGGCAAACACGGGCAGCGTGCGGCGGACGACCACGCGCGGCCGAAGCGATGAGATCGCTCGGGTATTCATGGGAGTAGTTATTTGTGGGGTGACTTCGCCGGACGCGACGGGCGTGCCGGCCCAGCTTTTCAGGGACCGGACGAATCGTAATCGCGCGCACCGCCCGGTTCCGCGACCGCGCAATGGTTGCCGGACAAAACCGTAACGATGTTGTTACGTAGCGACCGGGTTTTCTTGTAGGTCGGGCTTGAAACCCGACATCGAGGCCCAAGCGGTCGGGCATGAAGCCCGACCCACATCCCGCAATCGTCACCCCCAGAATTAACGACCTACCGCGTCGAGCCGTTTGAGCCGGATGTCCCGGAACGCCACCGGATCGTTGTGGCCCGCGAAACCGAAGGCGCCGCTCGTGCGATCCTTCCCCGGATGGGCGCGCCCGTCCCTGAACTCGGTGACCTTCGAGACGTCGCCGTCGAGGATCACGGTGCCGTTCAACTCCACGCGAACGGTCGAGCCCTTGACCGTGACCTCCTGGAAATTCCACTCGCCGGCCGGCCGCTGATAACCGCGCGCGGCCGCGATCATGCCGTACAGTGAGCCGTGCGCCTGGCGCGGATCGATCGTCCTGCCGGTGGCCTGTTCGTAGCGGTCGTCGAGAATCTGGCTTTCGCCCATCCCCACGTAGGCCGCGTCACCAGTCCCTGGATACCGGAGCGCCAGCCCGTTGTTCCCGCCGGGCGGCAGCTTGAACTCCAGCCGCACCGCGAAATCCGCAAACTCCTCCCGCGTGAAGATCGTGCCGCCCTTTTTCGGCCGGCACACGATCGCTCCGTCCACGATCTCGTAGTTCTCGACCGGGCCGGACCAGCCGGTGAAGTCGCGTCCGTTGAAAAGCGGCTTGAAACCGGCGTCCTCGCCGTGGCGCGCGAGAATCCGGTTCGCCTCCGCCGCACCGATCTCGCGCACGAAAACATTGCGCCAGCGGATCTCGCCGCCGTGCGTCTGCAACTGGATCGGGCCGCGGGCGGGGATCGGCACCGAGCGGTCGTGGTAATTTTCCAGCAGGGCATGATCGACCACGAGTTGGTCGTTCAACCACACGCTCACGCGGGCGCCGACCATCAGGATGCGGAAGCGATTCCACTCGCCGAAGGGGCGGTCCGCTTTCACAAGCGGATCCTTGCCCGGCGCTCCGGCGGAATTATTCCAGAGTCCGCCGGAGCCCTTGTCCGCGCCACGCGCGAACTTCGCCTCATCGGTGCAGTCCCAGATCTGCACTTGCGGGCAGCCGCGCAGATAGATTCCCGAGTCGGCGCGCGCCACGGTCTGATACTCCACGAGCAACTCGACGTCGCCGTAGTCTTTGATCGTCGTCGCGTATTTTCCGGCGCCATCGTTGACCAGCACTTCTCCCTCCGCGCGCCAGTGTTGGCGCATGTCGGCCGTCCACTCCGCGTCCTTCTGCGCGCGCTCGGCCTCCGGCAGCGCGAGCCACTTCCGGTGATCGAAGGTGTCGCCGCCGCGCCAGCCGGAGAGATCGCGGCCGTTGTAGAGCGCGGTGAAACCCGCCGGCGGCGTCACGTCCCCGCGCGCGGCGGCGACGACGACGATAGCGGCCAACAGGGCGCGAATTGCAGCGAGATGGTTCATGGTCGAGGTGGGATCAGAGTTTCACGGTTTGCCCCTCCCGGGCCGACTGGTCGGCGGCCAGCACGATGCGCAGGCTGTCGAGCGCGCTGCGCCAGTGGTCGCTCAAATCGACGTCGTCGCGGATCGCGCGAAGAAACTCCTCCTGCTCGCGGCGGCAGAGGTCGTCGTGCGTCGGCTCCTCCGTGAGGTCGACGATCTCGTCGGGCTTCGCGAATTTCCCGTCCGCCCCGCGCGCGGCGAAGTGCACGCGCAGCGCCTCGGTGCGCGTGTGCGAGTCGATGTCCGATGACTTGCCGGCGCTTCCGGCCGTCTTCGCGACGATGCTCACGCAACCCTTCGGGCCGATCACGTCCTTCACAAAAAACGCTGTCTCGCTCATCATCGGCCCCCACCCGGCCTCATACCACCCGACCGAGCCGTCGGAAAACCTCACCTGCAGGTGCCCGTAGTTGAATTGGTCCGACGCAATCTCGTCACTGAGTCGCGCGCCGACACCGCTCACGCTCACCGGGCGCGCGCCGGTCATCCGGCACATCACGTCGACGTAGTGCACCCCGCAATCCACGACCGGCGAAGTCGAGCGGAGGAGTTTCTTGTGCGTCTCCCAGTGATTGCCGGCGCTCTGCTGGTTCAAGTTCATGCGCATGACGAGCGGCTTGCCGAGGGTCTGCGCCAGCTCGGTGAATTTCGCCCACGCGGGATGCACGTGCAGGATGTAGCCGATCAGCAGCTTTCGTCGCCGCTCCCGCGCGGTCGCGACGACCCGTTCCGCATCGGCGATGTTGTCGGCGAGCGGCTTTTCCAAAAATACGTGCGCTCCCGCCTCAAGCGCCGCGATCGCATAGGCCGCGTGGGTCTCCGTGTAGGTGCTGATGCACACCCCATCGGGCCGCGTGCGTGCGAGCGCGTCGGCAAACTCGGAAAACTCGGCGATCCCGCCGCCGAGTTCGGCGTTGAGCGTCCGGCGCGAGGCCTCACCGCGGGCGACGAGCCCGACGATTTCAAAGTCGGAGGCCATGCGGTGATAGGCGCGCGCGTGCGAGGCGCCCATGTGCCCGCAACCAACGACAAGTGTGCGAAGTCTGGCTGGCATGGAGTCGAGTTACGACGTCGTGAACGGCTGGTGACCTCAGCCGGGCTTTACGGCCGAGATGTCGGGGACAAATCGCGCGCCACAGCACGCAGGTCCAATGAAGTCGTGACGTTTGTCGGTGATGCGGGGTTGAGTCCTCTTTCGAGAGGGAGGGTGCGAGGCTGACGGGTGGGTTGCCTGGGCATAGGCGCGTGCAGTCGACCAAAACAACGACCTCGTCCGCAGACGAGCCCGAAGCGCATCGCCCGCGCGACGGCGCCGGGGGGCCTCTGCGGGCTTGCCAGAAATCCCGGATGCGCACGAACATCAAGCCACGCTCGTGCCCGTGAAGACCTCGCCCCGCCCGAACCGCCGCCAGTTTCTCAAAACCGCCGGTGCGGCCGCGATCGCCGCCCCGTTTTTCACGCGCCGCCTGATTTCCGCGCCACCAGGCAGCGTGCTCCGGCACGCCAGTTTCGGCGCCGCCGGGATGGCGTGGGCCGACATCCAGGCGATCTGCAGCAACCCTTTCGTGCGGCTCGTCGCCGTCGCCGAGGTCGATCTCAACCGGCTCGGACCGCTGAAGGCGGCGTTTCCGGACGTGAAGGTTTATCAGGACTGGCGCGAGCTGCTCGACCGTGAGCAGCACAATCTCGACTCAGTCAACGTCTCGACGCCCGACCACCTGCACGCGCCAATGGCGCTCGCGGCGATGCAGCTCGGCAAACACGTCTATTGCCAGAAGCCGCTCACGCACGACATCCACGAGGCGCGGGTGCTGACGGATTTCGCGCGCGGGAAGCCGCTCGTCACGCAGATGGGCATCCAGATCCACTCGATGCCGGTTTACCGGAAGGCCGTCGCGCTCGTGCAGTCCGGCGCGATCGGCCAGGTGAAGGAGGTTCACACGTGGTGTAACAAGAAATGGGGCGACACCGGCGCGCCGCCCGTGACGGCCGATGCGGTGCCCGAGGGCTTCGACTGGGAGCTGTGGCTCGGCGGCTGCGCCTCGCGGCCCTACGTCGCCGGCCTCTCCGAGGACGGCGGCTACTACCATCCGCTCAACTGGCGCAAGCGTCTCGATTTCGGCACCGGCACGTTTGGCGACATGGGCTGCCACATCTTCGATCCGGTCTTCGAAGCGCTCGCGCTCACCGCGCCGCTGTCGATCACATCGGAAGGTCCCGCGCCCGACGCGTGGAATTGGTCGATCAACGCCCGCATCCGCTACGTTTTTCCCGGCACCCGCTACACGGCCGCCTCCACCCTCCCGCTCACGTGGTACGACGGCGACGAACGCCCGCCGCCGGAAATCCTCGCGCTG
>DASWVO010000104.1:0-4891 GCA_036406235.1 Opitutaceae bacterium | reverse complement strand
TACCTACAATACCAAGCTCTTCGGGCGGAAAGCCTCCCTGGGACTCTACGGCAACAATCTGACCGACGAGATATACGTCGACTTGTATCGTTACTACGCGCCGCCCCGCTCGATCGAGGGTCAGATCACTTTCTTTTACTAAACGAGCATGCCCTCGCTGGGTATTATAGCGCGGTGCTGCGCCGTGGTCGGACTCCTGCTCGGCGCGCCGTTGCATGCGGACGAGTCTGTCTCGCGCCGTTCGGAGACCTGCGACGTGCTCGTCTACGGCGGCACCCCCGGTGGGATCTTTGCCGCGGTCGCCGCGGCGCGCGAAGGGCTGACCGTCGTCTTGGTTGAACCCACCGCGCACATCGGCGGGATGCTCTCCGGCGGTCTCAACGCCACCGACCTGATGAAGCCGCTCGCGATCGGCGGAATCGAAAAGGAATTCTACGAGCGCACCGCGCGCTACTACCGCGAGAAATATGGAGCCGATTCCGAGCAGGTGGCCGCGTCGACGCTCTTCTTCTTTTCGGACGACGACAAGTCCCTCCAAAAAATCCCGGGCGTCAAAGCCGAGCCGCATGTGTGCGAACTCATCTTTGAGGAGATGGTGAAGGCGACCCCGGGCCTGAGGGTGTGCAAAAACCTTCGTTTGGTACGGGCGGACGTGAAGGATCGCCGGATCGAAGCCTGCCTGTTTGCAGGAAACGCTCCCGGCGACAGCCCGAACATCGCTGCCAGGGTCTTCATCGACGCCACCTACTGCGGCGACCTGCTGGCCGCGGCCGGTGCGTCGTTTCGCGTCGGCATCGAGAGCAAAGACGAGTTTGGCGAGTCCCTCGCGCCGCAGGAGTCGACCACGGAGGTGCAGGCTTATAGCTATCGCGTGACGCTGACCTGCGATCCGGCGAACCGTGTTCCCATCGCCAAACCGGCGAACTATCAGACGGACAACCTCGATTTTGAGTGGGCGATGAAGCGGGGCTTCACCCGGAGTTACGCGAACGCGCTGCGAAAATCCCGCACGACCCCTCCCACAAACAAGAGTCACTGGAACGTCCTGCCGAACCAGAAGTTCGACGCCAACCTGCCTCCCTACCACGGTGCGAACTGGGAGTATCCCGAGGGCTCACCGGCGCGCCGCGAGGAAATCGAAAAGGCCCACCGGGATTTTTATCTGAGCTACCTTTATTTTGTACAACACGACGAACGCATCCCTCCGGAGGATCGGGAGGAATATCTGCGCTGGGGGCTGTGCCTGGACGAGTTCGCCGACAACGGCCATTTTCCCAATCAACTCTACGTCCGCGAAGGCAGACGGCTCGTGGGCGAATACGTGATGGCGCAACACGACGTCGAGTCCGACATTCGCAAGCCCGACAGCGTCGGCCTCGGCGATTACACGTTCGACAGCAAGGGAACCCAGGTCATCCAGGAGCCGGACGACGGTCGCTATGCGTGGAAATATTCGTTCGAGAAGCACCTGCAGTCCGCCTACGAGATTCCATACCGGGCGCTGACGCCGAAACGGACCGAAGTCACCAACCTCCTCGTGCCCGTCTGTCTCTCTTCGACCGAGGTCGCCTGGTGCTCGCTGCGGATGGAGCCTGTTTTTATGCGGCTGGGTCAGGCCGCCGGAACGGCCGCGGCGCTGGCGGTTCGCGACCATGTCGCCGTGCAGGGCGTGGAGCTGCCGCAGCTCCGCGCAAAACTCCTCGAGTCGGGCGCGGTGGTGGGTCTGAACCAGCTGCCGTCGCTGGAAAGGTAGGGCGGGGCGTCCCGCCGAGCCGGGCAAATTCGTGCATCCATGGATCGATGCGGATAACCACAAATCCAATATTCGGACACAACGTGGATGGCCGTGCTGCCTTGACGCACTAAAGAGGGCGCACTGCGCCAACACCGGGTAGCTGGGCGACCTCGTCTTCCCTTCGTGTCGATCCGTGCTCATCCATGGTTCCCTTCTAAATGGGGGAATTACGACCGGGCGCCACGAAGGGTTCTTCCCCGACGAAAAGGCGGCGGCACGGGTGAGTGCCGCCGCCAGTCCGGACCGCGTCCGGTGGGTGTGGGTGTCGTGCCGGAGCCCTTACGCGACTTGCAGGGTCACGGAAATATTGCCGCGCGTGGCGTGCGAGTAGGGGCACACGATGTGCGCCTGCTCGACGAGCTTTTCGACCGTCGCGCGCTCGATGCCGGGCACGGTGATCGTGAGCGCCGCCTCGATGCCGAAGCCTTGCCCGTCGTCACGCGGCCCGATGCCGACCTGCGCGCTCACCGTGGCCTCCGCCGGGATGCGGACGCCCGCCTTGCCGGCGACGAATTTCAGCGCGCCGAGGAAGCAGGCCGAGTAGCCCGCCGCGAACAGTTGCTCGGGATTTGTGCCGGGGCCGCCCGCACCGCCGAGTTCGCGCGGCGTGGAGAGCGTCACGGCGAGAACGCCGTCGGCGGTGCTGGACTTGCCTTCGCGGCCGCCGGTGGAGGTGGCCTGGGTCGTGTAGAGGATCTTCATGATGTTTTCGATGTTTGGGTGTTGAGGAGAGAGGGTTTACTGCAGCCGCTGACGGATCGTTTCGGCGGCCTGGTGAAGCGCGGCGCGTGTCGAGGGCACCTGGCTCAGCGCGTTGAGCAGACCGAAATCGTGGATCGCGCCGGCATAGCGCGTGGCCACGACCTCGACGCCGGCGGCCTGGAGCTTGCGGGCGTAGGCTTCGCCTTCGTCACGCAACACGTCGAACTCGGCCGTTTGCACGAGCGCGGGCGGCAGGCCCTTGAGTTGTCCGGGATTCGCCTGCAGCGGCGACGCATAGAGCTGCTGACGCTCCGCGGGGCTGGTCGTGTAGTTGTCCCAGAACCACTGCATCATCGCGCGGGTGAGAAAGTGACCCTCGGCGAATTGCGAGTAGGAGCCGTTCTCGAAATGCGCGTCCGTCACCGGCCACAACAGCACTTGCGCGCGCAGCGCCGGGCCGCCGCGGTCCCTGGCCATGAGGCTGACGACCGCCGCCATGTTGCCGCCCACGCTGTTGCCGACGACGGCGAGTCGCGAGCCGTCCACGCCGATCTCGGCGCCGTGCGCCGCGACCCACTTCGTCGCGGCGTAGGACTCCTCGATCGCGACCGGATACCGCGCTTCGGGCGACGGCGTGTAATTGACGAACACGGCGGCCGCGCCGGAGTCGACCACGAGATCGCGCACGAAGCGCTCATGCGTCGGGAAGTCGCCGAGCACCCAGCCGCCGCCGTGGAAGAACATGAAGGCGGGCAGCGGCTGCCTGGCTCCCGCGGGGCGGACGATCGTCAGCGAGACCGAACGGCCGTCGGCCTGGACCGTCTTGTGGGCGACGTCGGCCGGCGGCAACGCCGCGCCGGCCTGCGCGTTGACGAGCACTGCGCGCGCCTCGGCGGGCGGGAGTTGCTCGAGCGGCTTGGCGCCGGAGCCGTGGACGGCCCGCAGGAAGGCCTGGGTGGTGGGATCGACGCCGGCGCTGCCGATGTTGGCGACGCTGGCCGGGGCGGAGACGGGAGCCGCGGTGACGGCGGCGGTGGAGGATTCGGAGGAGCTCATGATGGTGTGTGTGTGTGGAGGGTGAAGGGCGACGGCCCAATTGAATTGCGAGCAATCTAATTGGGAACAATCATCGAACATGCAAGAGTAAATTGAGCGCAATCTAATTTGACGCATTGCTGTCAGCGACTTAGATGGGAAGAAACATTTCCGCCATGGCCTCCCGTGCTCCGCTTTCCCTGGACAACTTCCTTTGCCTCGACCTCTACACGGCGTCGCGTGCCGTGATGAAAGCCTACACGCCGCTGCTCGCGCCGCTCGGGCTCACGTATCCGCAGTACCTCGTGATGGTGGCGCTATGGGAGGAGGAGCCGCAACAGGTCAACCAGCTTGCGCAGCGCCTCAGCCTCGATTCCGGCACGCTCTCGCCGCTGCTGAAGCGGCTGGAGGCGGCGGGGTTGGTGGGGCGCACGCGCAGCACCGAGGACGAGCGCGCCGTGAAGATCGAGCTGACCTCCGCCGGCCGCGCGCTGCAGAAAAAAGCACCCGAGGTCGTGGAGCGCGTCGGCGAGCTCTTCGGCATGAAACCCGAGGAGATTCAGCGCCTGAAGACGACCCTGCATCGGATTTCCGAACGCATGGAAGGTTCGGCCGACGAGGAGAATTAGCCGGGCGTCTGTCGGGGCGGCGGCGGTCGTCCCGACACGGCCAGTCAACGGGGTCGCGCCCGGGACGAGCGCCGCTACGAATGCGGGAGGGAACCGCGGATGAACGCGGATAGACGCGGAGGGGAGGTGTGGCTGGCGGGCTGCCCGGCAGCGTATTCACTTTTTTGATCCGTGTGTACCCGGCTCCATCCGGGGGTGAACGGGATTTCGCGCGCTCCGTGATTGTTGCGCCCGAAGTGATCGCTGGCTATGGTCGGCCCGATCATGCCGTCTCGTGAATACAGTCTTGAGCGCTTCATCGAAGCCCAGGCACGCGTCTATGCCGACGTCATCGCCGAGCTGCGCGTGGGGCGAAAGACCTCTCATTGGATGTGGTTCGTCTTTCCCCAGCTCCGCGGCCTCGGTCGCAGCGCCGCGGCCCAGTTTTATGGTATTCAAAATCTGGATGAGGCCAGAGCCTACCTTGGGCACCCGTTGCTCGGCGCGCGCCTGGTGGAGTGCACGGGACTCGTCCTCGATCATCCCACCCGCACGGCGCACGAAATCTTCGGTTCGCCCGACGACCTGAAGCTCCGCTCGTCGATGACGCTTTTCGACGCCGCATCACCCGCGCGCGCCAATGTTTTTGTCGAAGTGCTCACCGTCTTCTACGCCGGTGAGCCGGACCGCAAAACCCTCGAGTTGCTCGCTTCGCCCCTCGAGTGACACGGGCCATTTAGGCCCCCGGTCG
>DASWVO010000103.1:0-3963 GCA_036406235.1 Opitutaceae bacterium | reverse complement strand
GCCCCCAACTCTCAACTCCCCCCCTTGCCGCCGCTCTCAACTCTCAACCCTCAACTGACTCTCAACTCTCAACCCTCAACTCTCAACTCCACCCCCCTCTCAAAGCTCCCACGCCACTTTCGCGTAGACGCCGCGCTCGATCTGTCCGCGCGTTTCCGGCGTGCCAAACTCCAGGTGATGGTCGTGCAGGAGATTCTGGCCCACGACCGTGATTCGCACCCGCTCCGTCGCCAGCCACGAGAGGTGGACGTCCAGTTCGTTGTAGTGGGGGATGGCGGCCTCGGGAGCGTCCGCCGCCATCTCGTGGATCGCGCCCTGGCTCCGGAAGTGGGCATCCAACTCCAAGCCTCCCGGCAGAGTCAGATACGAGCTCAGCGCAAACTGGTGCTGGGGCGTCGCTCCTTCGTAAAGCTCGCCGCCGTTGAGATCCTGGCCGGCCGGGTCGAGCCGCAGGTTGAGATACGAATAGCTCGCCGACAAGCGCCAGCCCGGCAGCACCGAATAGGTGACGTGCGTTTCGACGCCCTCCGCCTCGCCGTCGGTCAGGTTGCGATTGAGAACGGGGATCACGGTGCGGCCATCCGCCGGATCGACAAAAGGATCGCCGATCTCCAACGACGCGAGGCCGTCGTACTGATTCTCAAACAGCGCGAGATCGATGAAGAGCCGGTCCGTCGCCCGCCACCGGAAGCCCACTTCATACGCGACCAGCTCCTCCGCGTCGAAGTCGTCGTTGCCGAGCAGGCGCAGGATCGGATTCCCCGCGGGATCCGACGCATCGATGAACACATCCCGCTCCAGCCGGGTCGGGATGCGGGCCGCCCGCGACACCGCCGCCCACACCGTGTGCTTCGGCGTGATCTCCCACGCCGCGCGCACGCTCGGCTGCAGCTCGAAGCCGCTGAAATCGTTGTGCTCGGCCTTCGTCCCCAGCGTCACCCGCACGCGGTCCCGCCAGACGATCTGATCCTGCACAAACGCGCTGAAGAGCTGGTCGTCCGACGACAACGGGCGCAGTGCAAAGACGCCTTTGCCGACATTCTTGTTCGAGGTATATCGGTAGTTCGCGCCCCAGACGACCTCGTGCCGCCGGAGCGGACGGAAGCGATGCTGCAGGTCGAGGTCGACCGTGTGGAGATCGTCGGTGTAGGTCGGATCGTCCCGGTGCGTGCGATCATAGTAAGCGCGGAGCTGCAGCTCGGAATCGTCGCCGGTGGCATGGCGCCACCGGCCGAGAAGATTTCCGCCCGCGACCTGCGCCTCCAAAGGCCCCGTGGGGCCGGGTCGGCCGATGATCGACACCGCCGGTCCGAGCTGCCCGGCCGTTCCATAATAGGCATCGCCCTGCACGGTGAACGCGTCTTCCACGGTCGGTGCCCAGTCGGTGCGGAAGCCGAGGTGGCCGAGCCGCCAATCGTCCGAATGGCTCGAAGCGTGGAAGGTTTCATCCCGCTCCGAGAATTTGCCAAACACGCGATAATGCACGCCCCCGCGGGTCTGGTCGCCATGCCGGACCGCGAGCGTTGCGCGCTCCTCGGTCCCCGTCACCGCCTCCAGGTAGGTGCCATGGGTGTCGGCCGCGTGCTTGGTGGTGATGTTGATCACGCCATTCACGGCGTTGGAGCCCCACAACGCCGCGCCCGGCCCGCGGATCACCTCGATCCGGTCGATGTCCGCCAGGAGATAATCCTGCACATCCCACGGCACCCCGGAAAACAACGGGGTGTAGATGCTGCGCGTGTCGCTCAGGACCAGCAGCTTCTCGGAGTTGACGCTGCTGAAGCCGCGCGAGCTCACCGCCCACGTGCTCGCATTGCGCCGCGCGACGTGCAAACCCGGCACCCAGCGCAGCGCATCGGGCACGGCGGTCGCCCCCGACCGGCGCAGGTGCTCCCCGGTCACAACCGTCAAGGCGGCCGCGGCGTCCCGATAGGGCTCGGTGGTCTTCGAGACCGACGTCACCTCGACGTTCATGAGCTCGTCGATGCTCAACTGCTTCAAGCTGCCGATGTCGGCATAGCTCCCCTCGTCCATCGCCCGGGCGGTGCTTCCAGCCAAGCCAGCGGAAACCAAGGACAACAACGGACGGAAGAGTCGGGCCATAGGGTGTGTGAAGCGTTTGGAGACGGACAAGTCGCAGTGGGGCCTGGCGGAGGGCGCCCCGGCATCGGGGATCAAAGGAACAGAGCAAAACACCCCGGGGAGTCGACGCGGGCAGGAGACCGGCGTTCGCCGTGAGCCGTGCGAACCGCAGGAACCCCCGAAGCGCGGGCCTTACGACCACGCCGCCCTAGGTCACTCCGCGGAAGAACGTGCCACGAGGGCACATGCAACGCGTGGGGATGTTGGGTGCTCACGCGGCCGACACTGTTGGCGACAACGCATACGACAAGCGTTAAGAACTGAGGCGAAGGCCCTAGGTCAGGACTGTGGTGTGCCGCAGGTAGGACCCGACCTCCGGCGAAAAGACGGCAAGGCGCGGCAGCCCGAAGGTGCGCGGTGCTTCAGCCCGCGTTGCGATTGGGGACTCAGGTTTCAGGTTTCTCGACCGATCTCCGCCGCTCCGATCTCGGCTTCGCCCCTGCCCCTTGCCCCCTGCCCCAGCGTTCACCGCGCCCGTCCGCACGCCGCCTGAGTCTGCCCGCGCGTTTTTCGAGTCGGTCACGGCCAAGGTCGACTCTGCCGGCTTGATTGCCGAAACCGTCGGCGCGATGCCCGAGCCCGCAATCGCGAAGTCGGACGCTGCCCGGGCGTTTTCGGGGTCGGAAAAAACGATAGCAATGTCTGCAAACGCGAAGGCGAAGCTCGCAATCGCGTTTGCACGGTCGCCCGGCGCGCGGGCAAAGGCCGCCCTCGCGTTTGCGAAGGCTGCCCGCGCGCGGGCAGAGTCTGGAAACGCAGTGACGACGTCATCCTGCGGACGGGAAATGCCTGAAATCAGGCTTTCAATCTTCGGCAAGCATCTGAATCGACGCGGATTACGCGTTATCGAAAGATAATATCGTCCCAGCCATCGGCCCATCCGCTGCCGGAAAGTAGCGGGGCGGCGAATCGAGGCATCCGATCCCCCGTACCGCGGAGCTTCAGCCCGCGCGACGTATTCCCACGACCGCGCCGGCCGCCGCGGCCGTCTCACTTACCTGGGGACGCGGCGCCCCCGCCGCGTTGCTGAGCTGCCGCCGCTCCCATCGCATGCACGGTCATCTCAACCGCATGAACCGCGCTCCACGATATCCCTCACCGCCAAGAGCTGCGCCGCCATCGGCTTGAAACCGCACGGCGAAGCCCAAGGCTCGCTCCGCTGAACCGATCCGCCATGCACGCCTCCTTCAAACTCGCCGCAGCATTCGCCCTCGCTGCGTTCACCATCGCCGCTCTCGCCGCCGAGTCCGTCACGGCGCGGCAGATCGTCGACCGCATCCAGCGGGAGACGAAGCTTTCATGGGACAAGCCGACCGTCGACACGTTCAAGGCCGGTGATCCCGACGCGCCCGTGCAGGGCATCGCCGTCGTGATGATGTCCACGTTTGAGGTCTTGCAGCGCGCCTCGGCGGCCGGGGCGAATTTCATCATCACCCACGAGCCTACGTTCTACGACCACCACGACTCCGTCGTAGCATTGGAAAAGGAAAACGACGCCGTCCTCGCCGCGAAGCAGGCCTTCATCCGCGAGCACGGGCTGGTAATCTGGCGTTTCCACGACCACCCGCACGAGATGCAGCCCGACATGATCGACGTCGGCGTGATCCGCGCGCTCGATTGGGAACGGTATCAGAAAAATCCCGACGTCCCGAAATTCGTTTTTCCCGAGACGACCCTCGCCGAATTCGCCGCCCGCATCAAAACTCAGCTCGGCATCCGCACGCTCCGCGTCGTCGGCGACCCGAAGTTGAAAATCACGACCGCCGGCCTTTCACCGGGCTTCAGCGGGTTCGCCGCCAACCGGCGCCTGCTGCAGGCCGA
>DASWVO010000102.1:0-2646 GCA_036406235.1 Opitutaceae bacterium | reverse complement strand
GCAGCGCAACGCCCAGCTCGACGCCGACTTCCTCGCCCGCGCGCTGGACGAGAAGGCCTGATTCGCCGCGGGCGACGACGCGCCCAAGGCCTTGGCGCGTCGCGCCCGCATCCACGCGGAGCGGATGATCGATCGCCCCTTTCGGAGCGCGGGCATCTTGCCCGCACCGGCGGTGCTGGCGCGAATTCCGCAGAAGCTGCCCTTCCGATGAGCCAGCAGGTTGGTGGACGCCCATCGTCGGGTGTCCGCCACCTATTGTCTCCGCTCAAAGCCTAATGCTCAGCGCTTGCTGCTTGGCGTTTCCTCGCGCGCCAGTTCGAACTTGATCGGTACCACGATCTGCGTGTTCACCGCGCGGCC
The DNA here is from genome assembly GCA_036406235.1 of Opitutaceae bacterium. Taxonomy (GTDB): domain Bacteria; phylum Verrucomicrobiota; class Verrucomicrobiia; order Opitutales; family Opitutaceae; genus DASWVO01. Next base: position 2,286 of record DASWVO010000102.1, on the reverse strand, counting down.
GTCTTTTTTGCCCGGCGTGAATTTCCACTGCTTCACCGCCTCGACCGCGGGGGCTTCGAAGTCGGCATGCGTGCTGAAGAACGCCCGCACGCGCGTCGGTTCGCCCTTGGTGTTCACGACCAGCGCCACCTGCACCTCGCCTTGAACGTTCTCGGCGCGCAGCTTTTCCGGATACAGCGGACGTACGCTCGAGACCAGTTGCGGCATCTCGCCGGGCATGCCTTCGGCCGGCTTGGGGAACGGCTCCAGCTGGTCGCCAGCGAGCGCCGGCAGCGTCGCCGCACCGAGCGCGGCAGCGCAGATCAACAAGGTAAGGAGGAAGCGTGTTTTCATGGGGAAGGAGGACGTTTCATTTCCGTCCACCTCCCAGCACCCGCCGATCGCACAACCGCACACCGCCCGTCCCACCAGACGCGCGCCAGACGCGCAGGGGCGCAGGCTTGCTGCGCCCTGAGCGAACGGTGGCCGAAAGGGGGCGCAGCACGTGTGGGCCCTATGCACGGAAAGACGTGGGGAGACGGCGCGGGCTCGGTGTAGCCGCGGCGGTGACGACGCGGGGATCCCGCGCGGCGAAGCCGCGCGGCTACGGCCGTGGGCGTGCGTCGGAGTTCTGAAGCCCGCGATCCGAGAGAAGCCCGAGGCCCGGACCGGCAGCGGCGCAGGCATGCCGTCATCAACCGGCCCACCGCGTGAGCGTTTCACCGTGCATTGCGAGCGCGACCGCCCTCGGTCGCAGCCCGGGAGCGCCGACACGCGGCCCGTCCTGGCGCTGCCAACCCAGACGCGCCGCTTCATTCCGCCATGCGACGCCGCGACGCGGGCAGCGCCGCTGCACCGTCAAATCCCTTGCGCCAATGCACTGCGATGGCGTACAACGTCGTCGTCCACTCCAGCTTCGCGGCGGGATCGATATGCGGTCCGGCATTGCGATTCGATGACACGCAACCGGCCACACCTCGCCATATGAAATGGATCTGCCCGCAATGCGGCACCGAAAACGGCGAACTGCTCAACGCCTGCACCGCCTGCGGAGCCGATCGACCGGCCGATGCGCTGCCGCCCGCCGCCACGCCCTTCGCTCCCGCCGCGAAAGTCGACTCCCCCATCCCCGCCGGAGCCGGTTTCTGGATACGGGCGCTCGCCCGCGTGATCGATTTGGTCTGCGGCATGGCGATCAGCTTCCCCCTCGGGCTGGCTACGGGCATCGTGTTCGCGATTCTCAGCCATCTCGGCAGGATCACGCCGGAGTGGCCACAGTTGATCGGGCAATCGTCGGCCATGACGTACGGCTCCGGCATCGTTGGCATGTTTCTCTACCACGCTTTGGCCGAAGGCCTCGGCGGCGCCACGATCGGGAAGCTAATCTGCGGTCTGCGCGTCGTAGGTGTGGACGGCCGCCCCGCAAAGCTCAACGGCGCCTTCGTGCGCGATCTCGCCTATCACATCGACGCGCTGTTCTTCGGCATCGTCGGCTATATCTCGATGGAGAAAACTCCCCTCCGGCAGCGCTACGGAGACGTGTGGGGCCGCACCGTCGTCGTTAAGGCGAAGCTGTTTGAGTCAACGCCGCCACGCGGCCCTGGCCGGATCACGCTGGGTATTCTGCTCGGCGGCTTTTTCTGGGGCGCGACACAGTTCCTCGCCATGCTCCTGCAGGTGATCTGATCGATTCTGATCCACTGCATCGCCCATGCTCGCGCTTGCTCGCACTCCTTCTCGATCGTCCCTCCTCAGGCTTTTCGCCGCATTGGCCGCGATGGCGACATCCAGCGCCGCCTGGTCCAAATCGCCCCCCCTTTCGACCGTCGAGGGACGCACGATCACGTGCCGAGTCTTGGGTATAAGGGGATCCGGTTTGAATCACCCGCAGGCTACCTGCCGTTCAAGCCGCTGCCAAAGGACGCCCGCACGTGGGATTTCGCCCAGTGGGCGTGGAGCATGTCCGTCGACTACACCAAGACCCGCGGCTCCATGAACCTCGAGTATTTCTCCTTCAGCCATTGGGATGGTGGGATCACGGTGGCCGTCGAACAACAGGTCGCAAGCCTGCCGTCGCTTAAAGATCGCCCCGAATACGAGCAACACGTCCGTTGGCTGGCGCAGACGTTGAAATTTCCCGCAGGCAAAGTGGTCCTGCGCGACGCGCGGAGAGTAGGCCGGCACTACGTCGCGTGCGCCGCTCGGGAGTTTCCCGAATACGATCGCTGCAACGTGGTCTACCTACTGGCCGTTCCGCCCAAGGGAATGCTCGTGGTGAACGCGGTGACGACGATCGCTCGTCGCGAG
>DASWVO010000101.1:0-6824 GCA_036406235.1 Opitutaceae bacterium | reverse complement strand
CGGCTGAGGTCGGGCTGGACTCGGCTGCCCCGGCCACCGGCGATTCTCCCTGGCTGGAGGCGCCGACCTTTGCCCGCAATTCGACGACGAGGCGCTCGGCCGTTTTCTTCCCGATGCCCGGACACTTGGCGAGCGTAGCGACATCGCCCATACGAATTGCGCTCTCGAGCAAGGCCAGGGAGAGCCGGCTCATGATGCTCAGGGCCATCTTGGGACCGACGCCGGTCACGTTCTCGATCAGCAACCGGAAGAAGTCGCGTTCCGCGGGTGTCGCGAAGCCATAGAGCGTTTGCGCATCCTCGCGATAGATGACGATGGTGTGCAGTTTCACTTTGCTGCCGACACCGGGAAGTTTTTCGGCCGTGGTCACTGGGATGTGCACCTCGTAGCCGAGCCCGTTAAGCTCGATCACCGCGTGAAGTGGTGTCGCCGCGGCGAGAACGCCCTGAATGGAGATGATCATTATTTCAGGCCGAGCACGTCCTGCATATCGTAGATGCCGGGCTGCTGGCTTGCGACCCACTGAGCGGCACGCAACGAGCCCCGGGCGAAGATGCCGCGGTCGGAGGCCTTGTGCGTGAGCTCCACGCGTTCGCCGAGCGCGGCGAACATCACCGTGTGCTCGCCGACCACATCGCCGCCGCGCAACGCATGGATCCCGACCTCCGTCGGCGTGCGTTCGCCCGTGATGCCCTGGCGGCCGTGTCGCAGGGCCTCGGCGCTTAGCTTGCGCTCCTCGAGGATGATCTCGAGGAGGCGTGCGGCCGTGCCGCTGGGTGCGTCTTTTTTGAAGCGGTGATGCATCTCCACGACCTCTGCGTCGTAGTCGGAGCCGAGCACGCTCGCGGCGCGGCGGGTGAGCGCAAAAAGCAGATTCACGCCGACGGAATAGTTGCCTGACCACACGGTCGGAACGCGCGCCGCTTCGGCGAGGAGCTGTTTCTTCTCCTCGGCGTCGTGGCCGGTGGTGCCGATCACCAGCGCCTTGTGGAGCGAAACCGCATGGCGGATGACCTCACCGGTCGCCCGGTGGGAGCTGAAGTCGATGACGACGGAGGCCTTGGCAATGCCGGCCGCGAGATCGTCGCCGGCGTCGAGCGCCGCGGCGATCGTATGGCCCGCCTCGTGCGCGGCGGCGATGATGGCCTGGCCCATGCGGCCCCGGGACCCGATCAAAGCGATGGAGAGCGCCATGGTGGAAGCGGCTTACAGCCCGAGCGCCTCGAGCGCCGAGAAGAGGATCTTTTCATTCGCGGGACTCATCTCGCACAGCGGCGAACGCACACCGGCCGAGCCGATGATGCCGGCCCGCGCCATGGCGACCTTGACCGGCACCGGATTGGGTTCGATGAAGAGCGTCTTGAAAATCGGATACAGCTGGCGGTGCACCTTGGAGGCTTTCGCAAAGTCGTTCGCGAGGGCATGCTTCACGAGCGCGCCGACCTGCTTCGGGAGCAGATTTGAAGCGACGCTGATCACGCCTTCCGCACCGACCGCCATGAAGGGGAGGGTGAGGGAGTCGTCGCCGCTCAGCACCACGAGGTCCCGGCCCATCGCCTGCTTCAACTGGTCGACGCGATCGACGGAACCGCCCGCCTCCTTGATGTAGCGAACATGCGGATACTTCCCGCGCAGCCGCTCGACAACCGGCACGCTGATCTCGATGCCGCAGCGGCCGGGAATCGAGTAAAGGATGATCGGACGGTCGGTCGCCTCGGCGATTTCGCAGTAGTGGCGAAACACGCCCTCCTGGCTCGGCTTGTTGTAGTACGGGGCGACCACCAGCATCGCGTCGGCGCCCGCCTCGTGTGAAAGTCGCGTCAATTCGACGGCTTCGTGCGTCGAATTGGAGCCGGTGCCGGCGATGACGGGTACACGCTTGCGTGCGGCCGCGATCACGGCGCGGACGATCTCCATGTGCTCCTCGTGCGACACCGTGGGCGACTCGCCGGTGGTGCCGACCGGCACGAGTCCGTTGATCCCGCCTTTGATCTGAAACTCCACAAGCTTCTTGAGGTCGTCATACGCGACCGAGCCGTTTGCGAACGGCGTGACAAGGGCAGTGATGGTGCCGGTGAGCGGGCGGAGCTTCATGGGTTTCAGAAGAGATACCTTGCCCAGCAAAGCACCCCACTTTAACAAATGAGCAACCCTTTTTTGCCCTGTATCCAGCCATGACTGCCCATACTGAGATATTTAATGATTTGCTGAAGCTCGCGGTCGAAAGTGGCGCGAGCGACGTCGTCATCAAGTCCAACAAGCCGGGCTACGTGCGCCTGTCCGGACGGCTCAAGCCGGTGGACATGGATCCGATCACGGGGCCGGAAGCCGAGGGGTTTGTCGAACAGCACGTGCCCCGCGTGTTTCGTCCGAAGTGGGATGACGAAGGGCAGGTCGACTTCGCGTATTCAGCGGACAACATCGGTCGTTTTCGCGTGAATGCGTTTCACCAGCGCGGGACCGTGAGCATCGTCTTCCGGCACATCAAGAGCCGCGTCCCGGAGTTCGAGGAGTTGCACCTGCAGGCCGAGCCCCTGCTGAAGCTGGCCAATGCAAAGGACGGCATCCTGCTCATCTGCGGTGCGACCGGTTCGGGCAAGAGCTCGACGATGGCCGCGATGCTCAACTGGATCAACCGCAACCTCGACCGCCACATCGTGACGATCGAGGATCCGATCGAGTACACGTTCATCGACGACAAGTCCGTGTTTCAACAGCGCGAGATCGGACTGGATGTGCCGAGCTTCGAACTCGCGATCAAGGCCGTCCTGCGTCAGAACCCCGACATCATTTTGATCGGCGAGATGCGCGACCGCGAGACGTTCGAGACGGCGATCTCCGCCGCCGAGACCGGGCACCTCGTGTTCTCCACGATGCACGCCGCGACCGTTGCGCAGTCGCTCACGCGCCTGTTCGAATTTTTCCCGCCCGAGCAGCTCGCCCAAGCCCGCCGCCAGGTGGCCGGCTCGCTGCGCGGCTTCATCTGTCAGAAGCTCATTCCCACGCTCGAGGGCAACGGCCGCGTGCCGAGCAACGAAGTGCTCAACGCCGACACGGTCGTGAAGAATCTGATCCTCGAGGGTCAGAACGAGAAGATCCAAGGCATTCTCGACGGTGGTGCCGACTCGAACAGCTATTCGTTCAATCGGGACATCCTGCGCCTGATCAAAGCGGGCAAGATCAGCAAGGCCGATGGGCTCCGCTTCTCGCCCAATCCACAGGCGCTGGAGATGAACCTCAAGGGCATCTTTATCAAATAGCCGCGGAGGTGGCCGGAGTGACGCGCGCAAGGCGACTTCTCATTGCGACGGCCGGCTGGAGCGCGGTCGTCTGTTTCGGCGTTTGCGCCGAGCCGCCGGCCGGCTCGTCGGCGAACTCCCCGGGAACGCGCGACGTCGTCGCCGGAACGCAACGAGAGCTCGAGGAATTGTCCGCCCTTCAACGTGGACTCACCGGCGCGCGAACCGACGCGCCACTGCTCGCGTTGCCCGATCTGGAGGCGCCCGCACCCGTGGAAACGAAGCCGGCGGCGCCGCTTTCGCCCGAGGCTCGACAACAGGTGGCCGAGGAGCTGCGCCGCCAGCGCGAGTCGCGCAACTGGCTGCTCGAAGCCATGCGCAAGCCGGCGCCCGGCAAACCCGGCGACAGCAGCCAGGCGCGCGAAAAGGCGCTCGCGAAATTGCTGTCGGGCGACGGCTCGGGCTCGACGGCAGGTAACGGGAAGCCGACGCTCGACGTAGTGAGCGAGGCGTTGCGCGCCGAGAAGGAAGCGACGGCATTGGAGGCGCCGGTCCGGACGGACACGATCAAGGCCGACAACCCGCTCGATGCCTTCCTCAGCGCGTGGATGACGCCGGGCGATTTCGCCTTGTTGGGCAATAGTCGCGGTTCGGGCGATAATGGAGCAACGGTGGGCGAGGTCCGGATCGACAGGGTGCTCGCGGGAACGTCAAAAGCCGCCGAACCGGCCGCCGCGGCCCGTAACCCTTACCTGCTGGACCTTCCCGCCTTCAACGATCTGCCGGCCAGCCGCGCTCCTGCCGGTGACTCCGGCTTTACGACGTCGGCGGCGGCGAGTACGGGCCCCGTGGTGCTCACGCCCTCTGCGGCGGGACCGTTCGGAACGTCCGCCGTTGGCGGCGATCCGAAATCAAGGCCGGTAGAGACGCGTTTCCAACCGCCACCGTCGGTGGACGAGAAGTATTTCCCGCAGTTGAAGCGGTTTTAGCCCAATACGGTTCATTTAGCGCGTTATGCGTTTTGTGCGATGAATCCGTGGGAATCGGCCCGACGTAGCTCGACATTCCAATGTCGAGGGCTGGCGCGAAGCGACGGGGTGGGTTGTTTGCGCATGGGTTTCGCGCCGTGCCTCCGCCCGTTCGCCGCGTGAACCCCCGCGTCCGCGCGATGCCCCCGACCGTCCGCACGATGCCCCCGCCCATCCGCGCGATGCCCGCGCGTCGCCGACGAGTTCCCCCGCCGCTCCGCGGCGAGCCCCCAAGCGTGCGCGCCGTGCTCCCGACCCTCCGCTGAGTACTCCCGATCGTCCGCCGCGCACACCCAGCTCTCCGAGCGATGCCCCCGACCATCCGGGCGATGCCCCCGCGTCGCCGACGAGCCCCTCCGCAGCTCCGCAGCGTACACCCACGCGTCCGCGCCGTACCCCCGACCGGCCGGCGCATACATCCGACCGGCCGGGCGATGCACCCGACGTTCCGCGAGGCGCATGGGCTTGTTCGCGCGGTGCCCCTGATCGTCCGCAGAAACTTTCCAAACGACGAACCCGCGAACCCCGCGGTTTTAGGGCTTGGTTTTGCCGGCGGCGGTCCTTAGGCCATTACGTTTTCCACATGGCCATCGCATTGCTTTTCGCCGGTCAAGGCGCCCAAAAGGTCGGCATGGGCAAGTCGCTTTACGACAACTCTGCGACTGCCCGCGCGCTCTACGACGAGGCCAACCGTGTGCTCGGTTGGGACCTTACGAAGGTCTCGTTCGAGGGGCCCGAGGCCGAACTCACGCAGACAAAGATCTGCCAGCCCGCGCTCTTCGTGCACGGTCTCGCGCTGCACGCCATTCTGCAGGAGCAGGGGAAGCTCGCCGGCGTCAAATTTGCCCTTGGACTCAGCCTGGGCGAAATCACCGCACTCACTGCCGCGGGCGTCTTCGATTTTCCGACCGGATTGCGTGTCGTGGCCGAGCGTGGCCGCCTCATGCAGCTCGCTTGTGAGCAGACGGTTGGCGGCATGGCCGCCGTCATCGGGGAAGAGCGCGCCAAGGTCGCCGAGCTCTGCCGCGACTTCGACATTGAGGCCGCCAATTTCAACGCGCCCGGCCAGATCATCGTCTCCGGCGAAAAAGCCAAGGTCGAGGCCGCGGTCGCCGCCGCCAAGGACCGCGGTATGAAGAAGGTGATCCCGCTCAACGTCGCGGGCGCCTACCACTCGCGCCTGATGGAGCCGGCCCGCGCTGCGTTCGCGCAGTTCCTGGACGGAATCACGTTTTCCACACCCAAGCTCACCGTCTTCACCAATACCACCGGCCAGTCCGTCAGCACTCCCGCCGACATCAAAGCCGCGCTGGTGAAGCAGGTTGTCTCTTCCGTTCTCTGGGAAGACTGTATGCGTGGCGCTGCTTCCGCCGGGGCGGCCGAGTTTCTCGAACTCGGGCCCGGTGGCGTTCTCGCCGGTCTCGCACGCCGCACGGAAAAGAGCTGGATTGTAAAGAGCCTGGCCGAGTTTTCCGACCTCACCGCTTGAAAGCCCTCACCGCCGGCTTTCACCTGTAACACGCCCGCTTCATGGACGTTTCGCTGACACGTAATTTCTGCATCATCGCCCACGTCGATCACGGCAAGACGACGCTCTCCGATCGCCTGCTCGAGTACACCAACACCGTCGAGCAACGCGTGATGACCGACCAGCATCTCGATGCAATGGACCTCGAGAAGGAGCGCGGCATCACGATCAAGAGCCATCCGGTGACGATGACCTACGCCGCGAAGGACGGTCACCGCTACAAGCTCAACCTCATGGACACGCCCGGCCACGTGGACTTCTCCTATGAAGTCTCGCGCAGCCTCGCGGCCTGTGAAGGCGCCGTGCTGTTGATCGATGCGGCGCAGGGCGTCGAGGCGCAGACGGTCGCCAACGCTCATCTCGCGTTCGCGCAGAACCTGAAAATCATTCCGGTCATCAACAAGATCGACCTGCCCAGCGCCAACCTGGAGCTCTGCACGAAGCAGCTTGAAGACATCCTCATGATTCCCGCCGAGGAGGCGATCCTTGCCAGCGGCAAGGCCGGTATCGGAATTGTGGATATCCTCGAAGCGGTCGTGCAACGCATCCCGCCGCCGCGCTGGAGTCACTACGAAGGCACGCGTGCCCTGGTCTTCGATTCGCTCTACGACTCCTACCGCGGGGTGATTGCCTATGCCCGCGTCTTCTCCGGCTCGATCAAAGCCGGCGAGCAGATGATGCTCATGAGCACGGGCCAGAAGTCGGAGGTGAAGGAAGTCGGCGTGTTCACGCCAAAGATGCAGAAGGTCGACGTGCTCGGCGCTGGCGACGTCGGCTACATTGTCTCAAGCATCAAGGACACGTCCGAGATCAAGACGGGCGATACCGTCACGCTCGCGCGCCAGCCCGCCGCCGACATGCTTCCCGGCTACAAGGAGGTGCGCCCGATGGTCTTTTGCGGACTGTATCCGCTCGAATCGAACGACTACGAAAAGCTCAAGGCCGCGCTGGGGCGCCTGCGGCTCAACGATGCCGCCTTCGTTTACCAGCAGGAGACCTCGGTCGCGCTCGGCTTCGGCTTCCGCTGCG
>DASWVO010000100.1:0-5813 GCA_036406235.1 Opitutaceae bacterium | reverse complement strand
TGTCCCCAAGATGCGCGAACCCCGCGAGATGCGTCGCGTCATCTCGTGCCTCGCCCACATCGCGCGCGCGCTCAAGGGTCGCGTCAGTCACCTGGTCAATGCGGACCACACCGAGGAGCTTTACGTGCGTATCGGCGCGATGGATATCCGCTCCTTCGGCAAGTTTTCCGAGCAGGAAAGCGTCCCCGCGCACCAGTCGATCATCATCGTGGGCGACCGTTGGGACATCCAGCAGCGCTCGATCCAGATGGGGGTGCGCGCCCTCATCATCACCGGCAACCTCCCGGTTGACGAGGAGGTCGTCCAGATGGCGCAGGAAAAGGGTGTTTCGCTGATCACGAGCCCCTACGATTCGGCCACCACCGCGTGGGTCATTCGGACCGCCTCGACCATCGAGCGACTGGTCGATCGGAAGTTCAGCTCGGTCGGCGCCGACCTGCGGCTTTCCGACCTGCGCAAGAAAATCGCCGTCTCCACCGCGCCGGCCTTCATGGTGCTGAGCGACGACGGCAAGCTCCAGGGAATCCTGACCAAGACCGACATCCTCAAACCCGTGAAAACCCGCCTCGTCCTCGTCGATCACAACGAGATGACGCAGGCCGTCAGCGGCGCCGATCAGGTCACCATCACCGAGGTCATCGATCACCACCGCCTCGGCTCGCTCGCCACCCAGCAGCCGATCCTCTTCATCAACGAACCGGTCGGTTCCACCTGCACCATCGTCGCGGACCTTTTCCGCCGCGAAGGCCTGACGCCCTCGCCGGAAATCGCCGGCATCATGATGAGTGGAATCATCTCCGACACCCTTCATCTCAACAGCCCGACCTCGACCGAGAAGGACGGGACGATTCTTGGCTGGCTGGCGAAGATCGCCGACGTCAATTCACGCAGCCTTGCCGACGAGATCTTCAGTTCCGGTTCGGTGATCCTCGCCAATCCTCCCGAAAAGGTCATCCGCTCGGACTTCAAGATCTACGATGAGGACAGTGTTCGTTACGCCGTATCGCAGGTCGAGGAACTCGGTTTCGGCAATTTCTGGCAACACGCAAAGAAACTCGCCCACGCCCTGCAGCAACTGTGCGATGAGGAACACCTGGCGTTCGCGTGCCTGCTGATCACCGACATCAACACGCAAAACTCGCTCCTGCTCGCCAAGGGCGACCCCGAGTTCATCGCGCGCATCAACTACCCGCACGTCGAGAAAGACGAGATCTTCGACATGCCCGGCATCGTGAGCCGCAAGAAGCAGCTCATTCCGTATATCGGCAGCGTGCTCAAAGAGATGGCGAACGACGGCCTCACGCCGCGGCCCCGTGGCGAATCCGCCGCGCCGTTCGCCAACGCCGCGCAGAGCTGAGGCGGCGCGGTGGCATAGGCAGCTCTCGCAAGGCAACACACCCCGGCGCTGCGCGCCACCCTCCCCTCTCAAGAGGGGAATCAAACTCTTGCCCGCGAGCGATTGAATCCTCTCTTGAGAGGGGTGCCCGGAGGGCGGGGGGTGTTGGTGCATCGCCGCGCTCTCTGCGCAAATGTGCCATTGCCTCCTGCCGCCGCGCCCCTGCATCCTCTTCTGTTATGACCGACGCTAAAACCGAGAGCGGCGCGCCTGCGCCTTCCGACTTCATTCGCGACATCGTCGCGTCTCATGTCGCGGAGCACCGCTATCCGCAAATCGTCACCCGCTTTCCGCCCGAGCCCAACGGCTACCTCCACCTCGGCCACGCCAAGTCCATCTGCCTCAACTTCGGCATCGCCCGCGAAAACGACGGCCGCTGCAACCTGCGCATGGACGACACCAACCCGGCGAAGGAGGACGTCGAATACGTGGAGTCGATCATCACCGATGTGCAGTGGCTCATCGCCGGGTGGGCCGACCACTGTCTCCGCTTCAAGCCGAAAGGTGCGACACCCGAAGCGCAGTCGGTCGACGGCAGGCCCGACTATTTTCTCGCGCCGGTTTCGCCCGGTTCCGGCGCCGAGCCGTTCTTCGCCAGCGACTACTTCGAGCCGCTCTACGATTTCGCGGTGCAGCTGATCAAGAAGGGCAAGGCTTACGTCTGCGACCTCTCGCCCAAGGAAACCGACGAATACCGCGGCGCTCCCGACAAGCCCGGACGCGAGTCTCCCTGGCGCAACCGCTCGATCGCGGAAAATCTCGATCTGTTCGCGCGCATGCGCGCCGGCGAGTTCCCCGACGCCGCCCGCTCGCTCCGGGCCAAAATCGACATGGTGTCGCCCAACGTCTGGCTCCGCGACCCGCTCCTCTATCGCATCCGTCACGCCTCCCACCACCACACCGGCGACAAGTGGTGCATATATCCACTTTATGACTACGCCCACTGCCTGAGCGATTACCTCGAGGGCGTCACGCACAGCGTCTGCACGCTCGAGTTCGAGGTGCACCGGCCGCTCTACGACTGGATCCTCGAGGCGCTCGAACTGCCGCGTCCCCTCCCCCGCCAGTACGAGTTCTCCAAGCTCAACCTCAGCTACACCATTTTCAGCAAGCGCCGCCTGCTGCAGCTCGTGCAGGAGAAGCTCGTGCCGTCGTGGGACGACCCGCGCATGCCGACGATCTCCGGCGTGCGCCGTCGCGGCATCCCGGCCAGCGCGATCCGCCGCCTCGCGGCGGTGGTCGGCGTCACCAAATACGACAGCGTGACCGACGTGGCGCTGTTCGAGCATGCCGTCCGCGACGAGCTCAACGCGGTCGCCCTGCGCCGTTTCGCGGTCCTGCGGCCGGTCAAAGTCGTTCTCACGAACATTCCCGCCGGCGAGGTCATCGAGTGCGATGCGACCAACAATCCGCAGGACGAGGCGCCCACGACGCGCAAGATCGCCCTCACGCGCGAGGTGTTCATCGAAAGCGAGGATTTCGCCGAGGTCCCGCCGCCGAAGTATTTCCGGCTCAAGCCGGGTGGCGAAGTGCGCCTCAAATACGCGTGCATCATCAAATGCGACGAAGTGGTGAAGGACGCCGCCGGCACTCTCGTCGAACTGCGCTGCACGGCCGATCTCTCGACGCGCGCCGGGGGCGCCAACGCCGACAAGAAGGTGAAAGGCACGATTCACTGGGTCAGCGCCAGCCATGCCGTCGACGCCGAGGTGCGCCTCTACGACCGGCTCTTCACGGTCGCCGAGCCCGGCGCCGAGGAGGATTTCAAGAAGTTCATCAACCCCAACTCGCTTGAAATCGTCACGGCCAAGCTCGAGGCGTCGCTCGGAAACGCCCAGCTCGAAGAGCGCTACCAGTTCGAGCGTCTTGGCTATTTCGCCCTGGACCCGAAGGATTCGCAGCCCGGCAAAATCGTCTTCAACCGCACCATCGGTCTGAAGGACACCTGGGCCAAGGCACCCGGCGCGAAGTAGAGCGTGTGAAGTACCCTGCGTTGCGGCTAGAGGTAGCGCGGTGCCTTAGCCCGCGCTCGTTGCGCTCCCAAGCGCGGGCTTATGTAAGCACCGTGCTCCTCAACCGGAGAGGGTCGTCGCTCGTCGAGGCCCTGCTTTCAGCTGCGCCCGTTTGAGCTTCCGCCCGCGTTTCTCACGTTTTCCGCGATGTCCTGGGACGTCCAGTTTCGCAGCGGCGTTTACCTGCCGCAGATCGATTGGTGGCTCGACGCGCATTATCCCGTCGAGCGCGCCTTCGTCTCCCACGCGCATTTCGATCACCTCGCGCCGCACCGCGAAATCCTTTGCTCCGAGGGCACCGCACGGCTGACCCGCGCTCGCCTGCCCGCCGAGCGCATCGAACACGTGCTCCCCTTCGGCCAGACGGAGCAGCTCACGCCGGACTCGTTCGTCACACTGCATCCCGCCGGGCACATCTTCGGCTCGGCGCAGTGCCTGATTGAGCATGCGGAGCACGGCCGCTTGCTCTACACCGGCGATTTCAAGCTGCGTCCCGGACGCTCGGCCGAGCGCTGCGCCACGCCGCGTGCGGAGGTGCTCATCATGGAGACGACGTTTGGCCGGCCCCACTACGTCTTTCCGCCAACCGAGCGGGTGCTCGCCGACATCGTGCACTTCTGCCACCAGGCGCTCGACGAAGGCGTCACGCCGGTGCTCTTCGGCTACAGCCTCGGCAAGAGCCAGGAACTCCTCAGCGGTCTTGCCGGGGCGCAGCTTCCGGTGATGCTGCACCCGCAGACGCACAAGCTCACCGGCATCTACGAAGAGCTCGGCATGAGCTTTCCGCCGTATCGAGTTTTCGACGACGCGGAGGTGGCCGGCCATGTCGTCATCTGCCCGCCTCAGGCAGGCCAATCGATCTTCCTTAAAAAAATCGCGCACCGGCGGACGGCGGTTATCACCGGCTGGGCGATCGATCCCGGCGCGGCGTTTCGCTACCAGTGCGACGCGGCGTTCCCGCTCTCCGACCACGCGGATTTCACGGACCTCCTGCGCTTCGTCGAACTCGTGCAACCGCAACGCGTGCTCACCCTGCACGGCTTCGCCGCAGACTTCGCCCGCACCTTGCGTGCCCGCGGCGTCGAGGCTTGGGCCGTCGGCCAGGACAACCAGCTTGAGATGGCCTTCCCTGCGAGCGCAGGCGGCCCGCCCGCAACCGTCACTCCGGGAAGCGAGGAATCTCTCGCTCCCGCCGACGCCGCACCCGACTCCTTCACCCGCTTCGCCGCCGTCGCCGAGCAGGTGAAAGCGACACCGAAGAAACTCGAGAAAATCGATATCCTCCGCGCCTACCTCGCCGATCTCACCCCGGACGATGCTGCCTGCGCCGCGCTGTATCTCACCGGCCGGCCGTTTCCACAGCACGATCCGCGCACGCTCAACCTCGGATGGTCCGTCATCAAGCGAGCACTGCTCGACCTCACGAGCGCCACCGAGACTGAGTGGCGCACCACGTATCTGCGTTTCAGCGACAGCGGGGAGACGGCCGAGGCCATGCTCGCCGGCCGCACGCTCCCGGCGGGAGCGACGCTCGGTGAAATCGCGGCGTTTCTCGACCGCGTCGCCGCCGCGCGCGGCCCCCTGCAGAAGATCGAGTTGCTCCGCGACCGCCTGCGCACGCTTTCCGCCCCCGAGGCGAAATACCTGGTCAAGATCATCACGGGCGATCTGCGGATCGGCCTGAAGGAGGGGCTCGTCGAAGAGGCGATCGCCGCTGCGAGCAGCCAGCCACTCGATGCTGTGCGCGAAGCCAACATGCTCAGCGGCGACGTCGCGGCAGTGATGCGCGCCGCCCGCGCCGGCGGGCTGGAAGCGATCACACTCCGGCTCTTTCAGCCGATTCAGTTCATGCTCGCGAGCCCCGAGCCGACCGCCGAAGCCGTCCTCGCGCGACTGGGCGCACCGGTGTGGCTGGAGGAAAAATACGACGGCATCCGCTGTCAGCTCCACAAACAGGGCGGACGCGTCGAGCTCTATTCGCGCGATCTCCACCGGCTCACCGAACAGTTTCCCGACCTCGTGCGGGCCGCCGCCGACCTGCCAGCCGACTTTATCGGCGACGGTGAACTCCTCGCCTGGCGCGAGGGTCGTGCCCTGCCCTTTGCCGAACTGCAGAAGCGCCTCGGCCGAAAAGGCGGCGACGATTTTTTTCTCGGCAGCGAGATCCCCGTTTCCATCTCGTTCTATGATCTCCTCTGGCTCGATGGACGTTCGTTGCTCAAGGAGCCCCTCTCCGAGCGCCGCCGCCTGCTCGAATCGCTGCTCGCCAATCCGCACTCCGTAATCCGCACTCCGCAGTTTCTTCTCGCTCCGCTTCAGCACGCGAACACCGCGGTCGAGATCGAAGCAGCGTTTCTACAGGCCCGCCAGCGCGGCAACGAAGGCCTGATGGCCAAGGACCCGCG
>DASWVO010000099.1:0-9466 GCA_036406235.1 Opitutaceae bacterium | reverse complement strand
AACACCGCATTCACCCGCGCCACCAGCTCGCGCGGGCTGAACGGCTTCGGCAGATAATCGTCGGCTCCAACCTCGAGCCCGACGATCCGGTCCACTTCATCGCCCTTCGCGGTCAGCATGATGATCGGCACCTCCTCGCCTTCTCGGCGAAGACGCCGGCAAATCGAAAGACCATCCTCGCCGGGCAGCATCAAATCGAGAATCAGCAACTTGATCGGATAACCGTGCAAGGTTTCGGAAAGGCGTCGCCCGTCGCCCGCCGTCATGACCGTGAAACCCTCGCCGCGCATGTAGCGCTCCAGGAGCTGGCGCGTCCGGACGTCGTCATCGACGATGAGCACTGTGGTTCTGTTTTCCTGCATCAGCGGCAGGTGTAACCAATGTCCCGGGCGAAGAAACACCCGAATCGGTAACAAAATGTTTCCGCCCGCCTGGGCGGAAACAATGTTTTGCACTCCGGGTCGCGACATCGCGAGAGGCGCGCGGACAGAGTCGGGGCATGAAGCTGCAAGAAGCCAACCGACGCCGGGTGCCTGCGATTTTCCAGTCATCGGATGAGATCGCCGCTCACGGGATGCTGGCGATCGACCCAAGTGTGGGCCGGGCCGCCTCGGGCTTCAGCGGTCAGTGGGAGGACATCTCGTGATCCGGCTCATCGGCGCGCACTCGCTGGCCCGCATCGAGGGTCTCGGTCAGCTTGCGCTCTTCACCACGCGGGCGCTCGGGGCCGTTCACCGCGGACGCGGGCTCGGCGAGCGTCTCGTCCGCTCGATTCACTCGCTCGGGGTTCGTTGCCTGAGTGTCATCTCCATCGTCGGACTATTTACCGGCCTCGTTCTCGGTTTGCAGGGTTTCCACGTGCTCGGGCGTTTCGGTTCCGAAAGCCTGCTGGGGACTCTGGTCTCGCTGACATTGATCCGGGAACTCGCCCCTGTACTCGCGGCCCTGATGATCGTCGGGCAGGCCGGCTCCGCGCTCGCGGCGGAACTCGGGATCCAGCGCAACAGTGAGCAAATCGATGCGCTCGAAATCATGGGTGTGGATGCGCTGGCGTATCTCGTGACCCCGCGGTTGCTCGCCGCCATTGTCGTCTTCCCGATCCTGACGATGCTGTTCTCGGTCGTGGGCTTGGTCGGCGGTTACGTCTCCAGTTCCGCATTCCTCGGTCTTGATGGCGGAGTCTATTGGGCTGCCGTCAACTCCTCGGTCCAAGGCGGCGACCTCTTCGAGGCCGCGATCAAGGCGCTCGTTTTCGGTCTCACGACTGTGGCGATCTGCGCCTATCAAGGCTACCACGCGCACAGCCATGCAGGCGAAAAGGGCGCTCGCGCGGTGAGTGCGGCGACCACCCGCGCCGTTGTTCAGGCGAGCGTCGCCGTGCTCGCCGCCGATTACGCCGTCACCTCGTTTCTCGTATGAAATCCGTAGTCCTAGAGCCGCTACTACAGGTGAGCGATCTTCACCAAGCCTTCGCCGGGCGCGCCATCCTCACGGCGGTTAACCTTTCGGTTCGGCGTGGCTCGGTGGTGAGTGTATTCGGACGGAGCGGTGCGGGCAAAAGCGTCTTCCTGAAGTGTGTGGCGGGGCTGCTCGCGCCGGATCGCGGAACGATTCGCTTTAACGGGTCCCTGGTCGGGGCCGTCGATCGCGAACGCCATCGGACGCGCGATCGCATCGGCTATGTTTTCCAAGGAAACGCGCTGCTCGATTCGTTGACGGCCCTCGAAAACGTCGCCCTGCCGCTGGCCCAGACCACGAATCTCCCCTCCGCCGAGATCGAAGCGCGCGCCGTGAACGCGCTGGATCGCCTCGGGTTGGCCGTCTTCAAAGACCACTTTCCCAACCAGCTTTCGGGCGGCATGCAGAAGCGGGTCGCGCTCGCGCGGGCGCTTGTATCCGAGCCGGAATTACTCCTCTTCGACGAACCTACGGCCGGGCTTGATCCGCGCAGCCGGAATGCCGTGTTCGCCATGATCGCGCACTACCGCCGCGCCTTCGGCTTCACTGCGCTGATCGTCACCCACGATGTCGTGGAGGCCCTGGAGATCAGCGACCGGGTCGCCCTCCTTGGACAGGGCGCGCTGTGCTTCGAAGGCACTCCGGCCGATTTTCGCCGCTCGGGCCGGCAGGAGGTCATCGCGATGCGCGAGAGCCTCGAGGATCTGAGCGCACAAATCGCCCGGATAGACCGTGGCGGATCTGCCTCGGCGGAGGGGGCTTTATGAAACGTTCAGGACTCGAACTCTCGGTAGGCACATTCGTGCTGGCGGGCCTTCTGGCGATCGGCTGGTTCGCAGTGAAAACAGGCGCGGGC
This sequence comes from Opitutaceae bacterium, assembly GCA_036406235.1. GTDB lineage: Bacteria > Verrucomicrobiota > Verrucomicrobiia > Opitutales > Opitutaceae > DASWVO01. Next base: position 7,152 of record DASWVO010000099.1, on the reverse strand, counting down.
TCGTCGTTCTCGCGGAGCGGGTATGAGGTGCGGGCTCGCTTTTCCGACGTCGGCGGACTGCGCGCCGGCAGCCCCGTCATGATTGCCGGCGTCTCGGTTGGGCGCGTCTCGAACATCGTGCTCGACGAGCAATTCGCCGCGATCGTGGCGATTCGCCTGGGCGCCGATCTGAAGCTCTCCGCCGATACGATTGCTTCGATCAAGACGAACGGGCTCATGGGCGACAAGTTCATCGCGCTCTCTCCGGGATCGGACGCGGAGAATGTCCCTCCGGGAGGAACGATCTCCGACACGGAATCGGCCATCAACCTCGAGTCGCTCATCAGCCGACTCGCTTTCGGCAATGTCACCACGCCGACGTCCACTCGATGAACTTCATGACGTCCAGCCTTCGTCCGGCGCTCCTGTGGTTTGCCGTCCTGGGCGGCATGAATGCCGCGATCGCTCAGGAGACTCCGCTGGCCCAGCCCGCGGCCTTCGTGCAACACGCGGTGGATGACGTGCTGTCGGTCGTGTTTCCCGAGGCCGTCGATCATTCTGCGGACCTGCACTTGAGCGACCGCGTGCTTCCCGTGCTGACGCGGCATCTGGACTTCGCCGCGCTCACGCGACGGGCGATCGGGCCGGCTTGGTCGCGATTCAGCCGCGACGAACAACAGCGAGCGACCACCGCCTTCAGCGTGTTGATCGTGCGCAGCTATGCGACCCGTCTGGATGGCCGGCAGCGCCCCGAGATTTCCTACGAACCCGCCATCCTGCTCTCTGCCGGTAGGTGGGAAATCCCGAGCAAAGTCTCCGTCGCCGGCACGCCGTATCGAATCGGTTACCGGGTGGAGCGCTCATCCGACGCCTGGCGGATCTACGATATCGTCGTCGAGGGTGTCAGCCTGGTCGCGAACTACCGCGCGCAGCTCGGCGCAATTTTCCAGAAAGGCGGCGCTGCCGCAGTACTCCAAGCCCTCGAGCGCCAGGTCACCCCACCCGCAGGCGACTGACCTGATTTTATGTCCTCAGCCAACTCGTCTATGTATCACACACACACCGCTCATCCTGCGCAGCCTCGCCGGAAATCGCTTCTTCTCGTCGCGTTCATTGCCTTCGGCGGCTCGCTTCTCGCGCAGGAACCGGTGGAAGCGCCTCAAGACGACGACGCGATCGAAAGCACTCTCTCCCGCGCGAATGATCCACTGGAAGGCGTCAATCGGGCGGTCTTTGGGTTCAACCGCGGGTTGACCAAATACGCACTCAAACCGCTGAGCCGCGGCTACGAATTTGTCATTCCGCGGCCGGTCCGACGCGGACTCGACAACGCCTTCGACAACGTCCGTTTTCCGGTTCGCTTCGTCGGTTCCCTTCTGCAGGGCAAAGTCCGGCGCGCCACCCGCGAAACCGGCCGGTTCGTCGTCAACACGGTGGTCGGAGTGGGAGGACTTTTTAAAGTCTCCGACCGCATGCCGGCCCTCGCCACGCCGCCCGCCGAGGACGTGGGGCAGGCCTTGGCCGCCTGGCGCCTGCCGTCGGGGCCATACCTGGTCCTGCCCGTTTTCGGGCCGTCCACTCCGCGCGATTTTCTGGGCCGGGCCGCCGACTTCGCGCTCACGCCGACGCACTGGGACACTTTGAATGTCGGCAATCGCGAGTGGATTTCCTCCGATTACCGGGGCGTCGTGCAGGCGATGGAGTTTATCAGCGGCTTGCCGGCCATCGTGCGCGCGCAGGACGAGATGACCCAGGCCGCGCTCGATCCCTACGTGGCCCTGCGCGAAGCCTATCTGGCTCATCGCGCCGCGGAACTCAGCCGCTAAGCCCGTCCCCGTGTCGCACCTGCCGGGCTTAACGCTCATTCTCATGATTGCTGTATCGCACTTTCCCCTACACGTCGGGACAAGAGCTTCGCCGGCGCCGGACCAGTTCGACGGGAAACGGTTTTTCAACCCGACCCTCGCCGCCCAGACGCACCGGATCTGGCGTTCCTCGGCATGGGTTCGTATGAACCGCGCTGGTTCATGGCGCCCTTGCACATGAATCCCGCCGAAGCGGTCCAGGCGCATCAGGACCTCGCGGCGAGGCGCAGTATCGGGATGAGGCGATCGATCAGCCGGTCATCGATCTCGACGCGGCCCTGGCCCAGGCAGGTCTCTCGGCGGAATCATTTGCCACCCTCAAGGAAGGCGAAACGCGCCTCTGCCCGTTAAGCGCGCCGGACATCAACTCCCGGGAATAGTCTTTATGCATACATTCATCATAACCGCTGTCGGCCTGTTTCTGCTGTGGGCGAGTCTGCGCATCCGGCGGATTTTCCCCAGGATCCGCCAGCGAACTATCTGCTACGTATTCATCGTGCTGTGGGCGATGCTTACTGCCACCAGCGCCACCTTCGGGGTGCGCGGCGGTTACGCCGTGCTCCTGGAGACCGTTGTGTTTCTCGTCACGTTTTCGATTCCCGCGTTCGTCGCGCTGCGAAAACGGGATGCGGGCATAGCCGGAAAAGCGGTGCGGGCGTCGCAAAACAAACCGTGACCATGAGCCTCTCTCAACCCTGGCGCATTCAAGACATGCGTCCGCAGAACGGTATCCTCGCGGTGATTACGGGAGCCACCGGCGGAATTGGTTACCAGACGGCGCTCGCGCTCGCCGCCGCCGGGGCCGACGTGGTGATCGCTGCTCGCAGCCGGGAGAAAGCTCACGGCGCGATGGCCCGCATCGCCAGACAGGTTCCGGACGCCCGGCTCCGCTTCGAAGAACTCGACCTGGCCACTCTTGAATCCGTGCGCGCGTTCGCGGCGCGAGTGGCCTCACAACATCGCTCCCTCGATTTGCTGATCAATAATGCCGCGGTGATGACGCCGCCCAGGCGGCTGCTCACGCCCGACGGTTTCGAAATTCAATTCGGCACAAATTATCTGAGTCATTTTGCGCTCACCGGGTTGCTGCTTCCTGTCCTGCAACGAGCCCGCGGTCCGCGGGTAGTGACGCTGTCCAGCATTGCCGCCAGAAGTGGGGCGATCGACTTCGGCAATCTGTATTCGGAAAAGAGCTACAAGCCGATGGTGGCCTATGCGCAGTCGAAGCTGGCCTGCCTGCTCTTCGCTTTCGAGTTGCAGCGCCGCAGCCAGGCTGGCGGCTGGGGTTTGACCAGCATCGCCGCTCATCCCGGCATCTCCCGCACGGATCTTCTCTACAACGGGGCGGGCAGGACAAGTGCGGCAGGACTGGCGAGGCGATTCCTGTGGTTTCTGTTTCAACCCGCCGCCCAAGGTGCCTTGCCTGGCCTGTTCGCCGCCACCTCACCGGAGGCGCTTCCCGGGCACTATTACGGTCCGGCCAAGCTCGGCGAAACCCGAGGCCACCCGAAGTCGGCCACACCGCCGCGGCAATCGCTCGACACGACGACCGCAGCCCGGCTGTGGGTCGTCTCCGAACAACTGACCGGCGTCCATTTTCCCTGATGCACCACCTCGAGTCTATGAGCCACCATCCTACTATTCCTACCCAGTCAGGAACCATTCTGATCACCGGAGCCAGCGGACTGGTCGGCGCGCGCCTGCTGCCGCGCCTGGTCGAGGCCGGCGCGAATTGCCGCGTGTTACTGCGCGGAGAACGAGCGGCTCCCGCCGGATCCGTCGCCGTCGCGGGCGATCTCCTCGACCCCGCCTCCCTCGCAGCCGCCGTCACAGGCGTGTCGGCGATCATCCATCTCGCCGCGGTGTTCCGGACGCCCGACGCCGACTCGATCTGGAAATGCAACTTCGACGGCACGCGCAATCTGATCGCTGCGGCGAAGATTCACGCCCCCGGCGCGCGGTTCATCATGGCGAGTTCCAGTCATGTCTATAACGCGGACAGTCCGCGGCCCGGGCGGGAAGAGGATGACGCCGCTCCGAAGCTGGCTTACCCGGCGAGCAAGCTCGCCGCAGAGAAGGAACTGCGCGCCAGCGGTCTTAACTGGTCGGTCCTGCGCTTCGGTTTCGTCTATGGCGATGGAGACGGGCATCTGGAGGCTTTGCCCGGGCTGGCGGTGAAGGTGAAGCTGCATCCCGCGCAACGCCTGAGCCTGGTCCATCACCGCGACGTCGCGGCAGCTGTGAGGCTTGCCTTGGACGGCGCGATGGACGGGCGCGTCGTCAACATCACCGACGAAGCGCCGAGCTCGATCTACGAGTTGGCCCGGCTCGTCGGCGTGGAGCCGGCGTCCTCCGCCGAGCCGTTGATTAACCCGTGGCATCTCCAGATGGACGGAGCGCTCGCACGCCGGCTCGGTTTCCGGCCCGCGGTGAGAACGGTGTATCAGGCCGCTCAGGAAAACTGGCTGTGAGCATTTCCGCCGTCCCCGATCAGAGGCGGCGAGGATCGTGAAGCACAACTATCGAATATTATCACCTATGAAAATAACCACTCTTGTTTCCGGCTGGCGAAGCGCCTTCGCCGCCCTTGCATTTCTTCCGGCCGTCTTGTCCGCTTCCGGCAAGACACCCGAGCTGACTCCGCCCAAGCCCGACTGGACCACGGCCGACATGCCCTCGCAGGCGGGGCGCATCGTCCTCGTCACCGGCGGAACCAGCGGCATGGGTTATGAGGATGCCAAGGCCCTGGCCGCCGCCGGCGCCCAAGTTGTCATCGCAGCCCGCAACCGCCAGCGTGGCGAGGAGACCCTCGCCAAGATCAAAGCCGCGGTGCCTGACGCCAAGGTGCAGTTCGAAGCGCTTGATCTGTCGGATTTCGCCTCCGTGCGAGCCTTGTCCAAGCGCCTCAAGGACACCTTGCCCCGGCTGGATGTCCTCATCAACAACGCGGCAATCATGGCCCTGCCGGAAAGAGGGCAAAACGCGGACGGGATCGAGCTGCAGTTCGCCACCAACTACGCCGGCCATTTTGTCCTGACGGCCGAGTTGTTGCCGCTGCTGCGCAAAAGTCCCGGCCCGCGCGTGGTCACGGTCGCCAGCGTCGCGGTGCACCGGGGCAGCCTCAATTTCGAAGACCTGCCATCCGTCCGCTCCTACGACCCGTATGCGGCCTATGCTCAGTCTAAACTGGCCTGCCTTATGTTCGCTTTCGAGCTGCAGCGACGCAGCACGGGAGCAAACTGGGGCATCCAAAGCATAGCGGTCCATCCCGGCATCGCCGTGACAGAGCTGGTCGCGCGCGGCCCGGGTCTGGACACCGAACAAGGACGCCGTTGGGTCGCGATGCGGGACCAGGGAATGATTGCCTCCGCCGCCGACGGAGCACTTTCCACGCTGTATGCCGCCACGGCGGACACGGCGCAGGGCGGAGTATATTACGGACCCACCGGCCCGAATGAGATGCGCGGCCCTCTTGGCCTCGCTACCGTGCCGCCCGCCGCTGGCGACACGGAGGCGGCGGCACGCTTGTGGATGAAGACCGAGCAAATCACCGGCACCCGCTTCCGCTGATAGAGCGCGGGTAATCCACATATCAGGATAAACGCTCCTCACTCACCGGGGGAGGGGCCACTCGCCGGCGAAACGCGTCGGCAACAGCGTGCGGTGGTCGCCGCACGGCGTGGACCTTCGCGTGCCCAAATTCTCACCTTCATGTTAAATAGCTTCCTGAAAATCATTCATGTGCGCCGCGGGGAGAAATTCCCCGTGCTGCTCGCGGTGCTCTTCTTTTTCTTTGTCATGGCCGCGCTCATGCTCCTTCGCCCAGCGAGAGAGGCGCTTGGTATGCAGCGCGGTATCGAGCAGGTCCGTTGGCTATTCATCGGCACCGCCGTGGTCACCCTGTCCGTCAATCCCGCTTTCGGTTGGCTGGTCAGCCGATTCCGTCGCATTCGCTTCATCGCGGCCACGTATGGATTCTTCGGACTAAGTCTAGTGGCGTTTTGGGCGGTGCTTACGTTTGCGCCGAGGGCGATAGGAGTCACTTCCGGACAAGTGTTCTATATTTGGTTCAGTGTCTTCAATCTATTCTCGGTGATGGTATGTTGGGCTCTATTGACAGACCGATTCACGTTCGAACAGAGCAGGCGCTTTTTTCCGGTGATCGCAGCAGGGGGCACGACGGGGGCGATCTTCGGACCGTGGCTTGCCTCCAGACTCGCCGAGCCATTCGGCACGCCGGCATTGTTGTTGGTGGCGGCGTGCGTTCTCGTGCTGGCCATCGCCTCAGCGTGGGCTCTGACACGCGTGTTGTCCGACCGGCAAAATATGGATTCCCTCAAGGTGGCTACTGAGGACCAGCAAGCGGTGATTGGCGGCAACGCTTGGGGTGGATTTCGCTCGGTGCTCCGTTCGCGTTACCTGATGGGCATCGCAGTCTATGTGGTCATTCTGGCCGTCGTAGTGACCTTCATCTATTTCACGCGGCTGCAGATGGTTGCCGCCATGGGTTCAAGCATGGATAGCCGCACGGCGATGTTCGCACGTCTTGATATGGTCACCCAGACCGCCACCTTTATATTACAGCTGAGTATTACTGGCTTTCTGATGAAGCGCATGGGGGTGGCATTGACCATGGCCCTCCTGCCGTTGACCGTAATGTTTGGCTTTGTCGGTCTGGCGATCGCCGGGTCGCTCATGATGCTGGTGGCGCTGGATGCCGCCACCAAAGCAGTGCAGCGGGCGATAATGCGTCCGGCCCGCGAGACATTGTTCACCGTCATGAATCGCGAGGACAAATACAAAGCCAAGGCGTTCATTGACACATTCGTCTATCGGGGCGGCGATGTGATCGGCGCGCACATAGAGGATCTGCTGAAGAGCCTCGGGTTGGGGTTGATTGCTTTGACCGGCGTGGTGGTTCCGATGGCGGCGGCCTGGGCTTTGCTTGGCGTCTGGCTGGGACGCCAACAAGCTAAGCGATCCGCTGCTGAGGTGGTCCCCAAAAAGTGGACCGCGGGGATCGCTAAAGCCAAAATCGAAAGCGAACGATCCAAATGTCCAGGAAACGACGCCAGCATCGTGCGCAGTTCAACCTAGAAACCGTCTTCGTTGTCTTCTGTGAAATCCAACTGCGGAATCCAGGATGATAGCCACCCTTTTGATCCCCGCTAAAGAAAAGCCCGCCGGGCCAAGTGGCTCGCGGCGGGCTGAAGGTCGGAACGGAATTCGTGTCAGCGCGGCATCAAGTTGATGTCAGCGTCACGGAATTCGTGTCACCAGCATCGACCTAATGTCACCGCACAATCCT
>DASWVO010000098.1:0-12800 GCA_036406235.1 Opitutaceae bacterium | reverse complement strand
ACAACATCGCGTTTCAAGGCGTGTTTCCCATGCGCTCGTTTTACCGTACCAACCTGCCCAACGAGCTGCGCGGCATCGATGGCGTGGAATACTACGGCCAGATGAGCATGATGAAGGCGGGCATTCTCTTCGCCGACCGGGTGACGACGGTCAGTCCGCGTTACGCGCAAGAGATCCAGACTCCCGAGTTCGGCTGCGGACTCGACGGCGTCGTGCAAACGCGCGCCGACGATCTTGTGGGGCTGGTCAACGGCATCGACCACGCGGTGTGGAATCCCGCGACCGATCCGCTGCTGCCGGCCCGCTACGAGGTGGATGATCTCGAGGGGAAGGCGCTGTGCCGCGCCGAACTGTTGAAGCGCCACGGCTTCGACGCGAATTTCCGCGGACCGGTCTTTGGCATGGTGTGCCGCTTCACCGAGCAGAAGGGCATCGAGCTCGTCCTGGCGAACCGCGCGTTCTTCGAACGCGAAAACGTGAAGCTGATCGTGCTCGGGCTCGGAGAGCCGCGCCTGGAGACCGCGATGCGCGAGTTTGCGACGGCGCATCCGAAGAAGGTGGCGCTGACGACGCGGCTCGACGAAACGGTGAGCCATCTCATCGAGGCGGGCAGCGACTTCTTCGTCATGCCCTCGAAGTTTGAGCCGTGCGGGCTCAACCAGATGTATTCACAGGCCTATGGCACGGTTCCGCTCGTGACGCGCGTGGGCGGCCTGGTCGATACTGTGGTCGACCTGCAACGGGATCCGGTGAACGGCACGGGCATCATGTTTCCGCCGACGTCCATCGGGCTGGCCGACGGCCTGCGGCGGGCCCTGGCCTTGTATGCCGATTCCGCTCAGATGGCGGCCGCGCAGCGGCGCGGTATGCTCGCGGACTTCAGTTGGGAGAAGGCGGCGCGCGGTTACGAGGCACTCTACGCGGCGGCGCTGTAGAACCGTTTCAACGGTGGTCGGCGCGCCCGGGTGCCTTTAGCGTCGCGGCTTCGGCGGGAGCCTGTTTCCTTCGGTACAGTGTCCCTCGAAACGACGATACTCTGGTTTCGGCAGGATCTGCGCCTGGAGGATAACCCGGCTCTGGCGGCAGCCGTCACGCGCGGCGGCCCCATCGTGCCGATCTATATAATGGAGGAATCCCCCGGCCCATCGTGGCCGCCGGGAGCCGCGGCGCGCTGGTGGCTGCACCATTCGCTCACGGCGATGGGCGAGAGCCTGCGCGCGCGAGGCTCCCGCCTGATCGTCATGCGCGGTGCGCCGCAGACGTGCCTCCCGCCGCTCGCCGCCCGGGTCGGGGCCGGTGCGGTGTATTGGAACCGGCGATACGAGCCGGCCGGGATTCGGCGCGATGCCGCCGTCGAGTCGGCGCTGGTGGCGGCGGGCCTGGAGGTGCGGAGTTTCAACGCGGCGTTGCTCTTCGAGCCCGTGGCGGTTGCGAACCGGCAGGGTCGGCCTTTCCAGGTGTTCACCCCTTTTTGGCGACACTGCCTCGGGCTGTCCGTCCCTCCGCCCGGAAGGCGCGTTCCGAAGGCGCTGCCGGCGCCGGCGAAGTGGCCGGCCTCCCCCGGGATCGATGCGCTTGAGTTGCTCCCGCGCATCCCCTGGGATGGCGGTCTTCGGGAACAGTGGATTCCGGGGGAGGCAGGCGCGCGCAGGCGGCTCCGGCGCTTTGCCGGCGACGCCATGGAAACGTATGCGGGAGCCCGGGACCTTCCGGCGCAGGCGGGCACGTCACGGTTATCGCCGCACCTGCACTTTGGGGAGATTGGACCGCGACAGATCTGGGCGGCGGTGAGGGAGGCCGCCGGAGACTCGGGCGTTTTCCCGCCGGGCAAGGGTGCAGGCGTCTTCCTGCGCGAACTCGGGTGGCGCGAGTTTGCGCACCACTTGTTGTATCACTTTCCGGATACACCGTCCCGGTCGTTGCGGGCGGAGTTCGACGCGTTCCCCTGGGCGGAGGATCGCGGGGGCGCGAAACTGCGTGCGTGGCAGCGCGGCCGCACCGGGTATCCGATCGTGGATGCGGGCATGCGCGAGCTCTGGACGACGGGCTGGATGCACAACCGCGTACGCATGATCGTCGCTTCGTTTCTCGTGAAGCATCTGCGACTGCCCTGGGCGCTGGGGGCGGCGTGGTTTTGGGACACCCTGGTCGATGCGGACCTCGCGAACAACACCCTGGGATGGCAGTGGAGCGCGGGCTGCGGAGCGGATGCGGCGCCGTATTTCCGGGTCTTCAATCCCGTGCTCCAGGGTGAGCGCTTCGATCGAGGCGGCGCCTATGTGCGCCGCTGGGTTCCCGAACTCGGCGGCTTGCCGGACGCCTTCGTGCATCAGCCGTGGGCGGCTTCGCCGGTCGTCCTGGCAAAGGCTGGCGTGGTCCTGGGAGAGACGTATCCGCGCCCGCTCGTGGACCATGCCACGGCTCGCGCGGAAGCTCTCGCGGCCTTTCAGCAAATGCGCGCTTTGACCCGATGAGCGAGCAGCACTTCGTCCGCAGCATCCGATTGCCGTGTGCGGCCGGAGTCGCGTTTGCCTGGCATGAGCGGCCGGGGGCGCTGGAACGGTTGACGCCGCCGTGGGAACACGTGCGCGTGTTGCACCGCTCGGGTACGGGGGTAAATGACGGGGCGCGGGTGGAACTCGCCACGCGCGCGGGCCCGTTCTGGTTTCGCTGGGAAGCCGAGCACTTCGGTCACGAGCCGGGACGACAGTTCTGCGACCGTCTGGTGCGCGGGCCGCTTCCGCGTTGGGAACACCGGCACGGCTTCGCTGATCTCGGCGGAGGCGAGTCGGTGTTGACCGACGACATCGGCTTTGAACTGCCGGGGGGCGTGATTGGAGCGTTTTTCGGCGCGGCCCGGATGCGGCGACGCCTGGAGCGGCTGTTCACGTACCGGCACGCCATTATCCGCGAGGACCTTTCGTTGATACCGGCGCCGCCGCTGCGCGTGCTGATCAGCGGGGCAAGCGGCCTGGTGGGGCAGGCGCTTATCCCGTTCCTGACAACCCAGGGCCATTCCGTGGTGCGGCTCGTGCGGCGGAAGCCGGCCACGGCGGATGAGATCTTCTGGGATCCGTCGAAGGGGACGTTGGACCTCTCGTCCGCTGGTGCGATCGATGCCGTGGTGCACCTCGCCGGGGAGAACATTGCGGCCGGCCGGTGGACGGCGGCGCGCAAGGAGTCCATCCTCGCCAGCCGCGTTGACGGCCTGCGGACGCTGGCGGCGGAGCTCCGCCGAACGGCTTACCCCCCGCGTGTCTTCCTGAGCGCGTCGGCGGTTGGTTTTTATGGGGATCGCGGCGACGAGCTTTTGACCGAGGATTCTCCGGCAGGAACAGGCTTCCTCAGCGAGGTCTGTCAGACCTGGGAGGCCGAACTTGCGTCCGCCGGCGGGGTGGGAATGCGGACGGCGGCACTGCGATTCGGGATGGTGCTCACGCCCGCCGGTGGCGCCCTGGCCAGGATGTTGCCCGCGTTTCGGTTTGGGATCGGCGGGCCGCTGGGGGACGGGCGGCAGTGGATGAGCTGGATCGCGATCGACGATGTACTCGGCGTGATCGCCCATGCGCTGCGCGATCGTCGCTGCGAAGGGCCGATCAACGCCGTCGCGCCGGAGCCGGTCCGCAATTACGAGTTTACCGCCCGACTCGCTGCGATTCTGCGGCGGCCGGTGGGATTTCGTGCCCCCGCCGCCGGGCTGCGGCTGGCGTTCGGCGAGCTTGCGGACGCCCTGCTGCTGGGCAGCGTTCGCGCGATGCCGTCGCGACTGGAAGAGAGCGGTTATCGCTTTCGCCTGCCGATGCTGGACAGCGCGCTCCGACACGTTCTCGGACAATATTGACCAAACTACCTTAGTTACTCAGAAAAGCCTTCCCATGTCCGCTTTGGTTTATCCCAACATCATTGCCACGGTCGGCAACACGCCGTTGATCAAGCTCAACCGGATCGCCGCAGGCGTCCCGGCGTCGCTTTACCTGAAGGCTGAATTCTTCAATCCGCTCGCAAGTGTGAAGGACCGCATCGGCATGGCGATGATCGATGCGGCGGAGAGGGAGGGAAAGATCAAGGCCGACACGGTCGTAATCGAGCCGACCTCAGGCAACACGGGCATCGCGCTTGCGTTTGTGTGCGCCGCGCGCGGCTACAAGTTGATCCTCACGATGCCCGAGACTATGTCGCTCGAGCGGCGCGTCCTCCTGCGCATGATGGGCGCGGAGATCGTGCTCACGCCTGGGGCGGAAGGGATGCCGGGAGCGATCCGCAAGGCGAACGAACTGCTCACCCAACACGGCAAGCGCGGTTTCATGCCGCAGCAATTTGAAAACCCGGCCAATCCCGAGATTCACCGCCGCACGACGGCCGAGGAGATCTGGAGCGCCACCGCGGGCAACATCGACGCGTTTGTCGCGGGGGTCGGCACGGGAGGCACGATCACGGGCGTGTCCGAAGTCATCAAGGCGCGCCGTCCCGTCCGCTCGGTGGCCGTCGAGCCGGCTGCGTCGCCCGTCCTCTCTGGCGGCAAGCCTGGCCGGCACCGGATCCAAGGCATCGGCGCCGGCTTCATTCCCAAGAACTGCAACACGTCGATCATCGACGAGGTGATCACCGTGAGCGACGATGACGCGCTCGAAACCGCCCGCCAGCTTGCGTTGCTCGACGGCATTTTCGGGGGGATTTCCACGGGCGCCAACGTGTGGGCGGCCATCCAGCTGGCCCGGCGGCCGGAGTTTGCCGGAAAGACGATCGTCACGGTTGGGTGCAGTTTCGGCGAACGCTACATCTCCACCGCCTTGGCCGAGCGGGCCCGACAGGAAGTGTCGGTGTAGGCCGATGCGGTGCGCTCGCAGGCTGCTCTGGCAGAGGTGGTCCGTTTCGGTCGCTCCGCTGCGCTCGTCTGAGGTGCTCGCCTCACTGGCCTGGGGTAATCCCTCAGTAGTCCTGGGGGAAAGTGGCGGAATTCTGTGAGGCTTCGCGGCCGGATAATTGGGCTGATGTTGTCGGGAACCTGAGGGGGCGACCGAATACCGCTCCGTGGGAGGTTTGGATACCTTGGTGGGGTGATTACCGCCCGCCGTGTCCTCCCGCTTCTCGTTGTAGCTTTGACCTTGGGACTCGCGCGGGGGTACTCGGCCGAGTCGCTTCGGCCCTACGCGCCATTCTCGCTGGAGTCCGCGCTGAGCGACGCGCACACGCTCGCCGCCCGGCATACCGGTGCGCAGGTCGTGCGGGTCGAGGGGCGCTCGATGCTCCCGTTTTTCGGTGATGGCTCGGTGCTCGTTGTCAAAGGGCTTTCCGCCGCCCAAGTGCGGCCCGGCATGGTGGTCGTTTACCAGAATCGCTTTGGCGAAACCGTGGCCCACCGAGTGATCGCGCCGGCGCCCGGCGGAGGCTGGGTGGTGCGTGGCTACAACAACGCCGAAGCCGATACGACGATCGTCGACGAGGCGAACCTCGTCGGGGTGGTCTACGCGACGTTTTATTCGAACGGCCGCGCGACCGACGCCGATCTGCTGGCCTCGCTGACGCAGGGCACGCTTCTGGCGTTGGCGGCGCCGGCCAAATAAGCGGCGGCCGCGGCGGCGTCCGCTGCGTCGCCAGAATCGGATCGGGCAGGCCACCCCATCTGCTGTGCGAATTGAGGGAAACCCTGAACCGGCCTGACCGGACGAAAATCAGGCTTCCCATCGATGAACGGGAGCCTTTGGATGCGCGCTTTATGCAGAAAACCTTCATCATTTTTAAACCCGACTGCATGGCGCAGAAGCATGTCGGCAATGTGCTCGACCGGTTCGAGAAGGCCGGATTCGAAGTCGTTGGCTGCAAGATGACGCGGCTGGCTCCCGAGGTCCTCCGCGAGCACTACGCGCATGTCGCCGACAAGCCGTTTTACCCGGAGATTGAGGCTTTCATGAGCTCGAGCCCGGTGATCGTCATGGCCCTGAAGGGCGATGGCATTGTGGCCAAGGTCCGCGATCTGCTCGGGCCGACCGACTCCCGCAAGGCTGCCAAGGGCACGATCCGCGGCGACTTCGGCTCCGACATGATGCGCAACATCGCGCATGCCTCCGACAGCGATGAGAACGCGAAGATCGAGATCGCGCGTTTCTTCAAGTCCGAGGAGCTCTACGGTTAAGCCGCGAGGCCCTTGCATCCGCCACGCTTTCCAACCCGCGCCGTTCTGGGCGCGGGTTTTTTTTGCGGCCGCTCGCCAGGGCCAACGGCTGAGTTGAGGGTCACTTCTCCGGCAGGCCCGGATAACGTGGCTCCAGTTCCCGCACGCGGTTGAAAGCGGTATCCGCTTCGTGAACACGCCCGAGTGCGCGTTGCGCCCAGCCGAGGGCCAGCAGGGTATCCAGGTCGTCGTCGATCCACGCGAGGGCCCGTTGCAGCAGGGGAACGGCGTCGCCCGGCGATTGTCGCGCGACCAGCATCGCACCGGCGTTGCGCGCCAGCACCCAGTCGTCGGGCGCCGCCCGCAGCGCGTCGTCGTAGATGCGACGCAGCACCGGCAGCACCTCCGGCCGCCCGAGCAATGCTTGGGCCGCGTCCGCGCGGCGGGTCCAGAGGTCAATGCGCGCGGTGTTGTCTGATTGCGCGGTAAAGGGCGCGGACCTGAACCGCCCCAGCAGAGCCAGCGCGATCATCGCCTGCTCGTGCGCGGAGTAGGCCAGACGCAGCCGGGCCTGCTCGTAATCGATGGGCTGGGGCGCGGGACTGGCGGCAAAGTCCCGGCGGGCGAGATCCGCCGTCACCGAGGCGAAGAGTACGCGCGCCGCCTCGTAGGTTCCGCGGAAGTTGAGATGCACGTGCTCGTAGAGGAGATCGTCGCCGGCGACTCCGTGGGAGCTGCGCCGGGCGAGGGCGGCGGAGAGGTCGACGACGGCGGCACGGCGGACGTCGACGTCGAGGGTGCGAACGACGTCATTGAGCCGCGAGTCGGTGCGGAAGCGGAGCGTATCCAGATCGCGGGCACGCCGGAGGAAAGTGCGAGCCTCGGCGTCGCGGCCGGCCTGCAGGGCGAGCCGGCCCAGGCGGAAGACGAGTTCGGCGTGTCGGTCGTCGATCGCCAGCGCTTCCCGCCAGGCGGATTCGGCGGTGGTGAGGTCGCCTTCTCGCAACGCGCGGCCTCCGGCCTCGAAATGCGTCTGCCAGCGCGTCAGCTCTGAAGCGGGGAGATCGGCGCGATGCCGGGACTGAAACGGTGCGAAGTCGCGGTCGTTCGTCAGCACGGTGCAAAACAAGGCGGATGCCCCCGCGCGGGCGGCGGCGTCGGCGATGGCGGTGAGGTTCTGCCGAAATTGCTCGCGCACCGCCTCGAGCCGCGGATCGTCCGCGGCGATTTGCTGGCGCAAAAACATCTGCATCCCGCCCCAATCCGCGGGGGCGCCGCGCTCGCCGGCCAGCGCCCGCGCGGCGGAGCCGAGGAGCTGGGCCGTGCGGGTTCCCTTCATCCACACGGCAAACCGGATCGCGGCCGGCGACCGCAGAAACGGCGCAAACACCCCCGACGGTCCGAACGGCCCGATCACTTCGTTGTGCCCTTCGTAGACGATGAACAGGTCGGGTTCGAGCCGGGCGCAGTCTTCGGCGTAGACGCGCAGCAGGTGGGAGTTGATCGCCGTGATTCCGGCGTTGATGACTTCGAAGTGCTTCTCCGGATACGCAGCGCGTAACAAGGTCTCGAGCATGCGCGCGAGCGAGAACGATGGCTCGGGATCCCCCATCGCCGCGGAGCTGCCGAGAACAAAGATGCGATAGGTGCCCGGCGCCTTCTTTTCCGGCAGCCGAAACGGCACCGGCCGGCGTGCCAGCGCGCGCGAAAAGAAAGGCGCGGTGCATCCGCGATTCTCGCGCCAGACCGTCCCGCCGTCCGGCAATGTGACGCGGCGCGCGAAGTGCGGCGAGTCGCCATAGCCGGCGGTGCGCAGCCCGAGCTCGAGTCCGCCCAGGAGAAGCGCGAGGGATACGCCGGTGAGCAGCGCGGCGTAAAGGAGCTTGCGGCGAAAGGAGAGCGGCGTGGCAGTGCTCAGAACAGCGAGTAGATGAACGGTGAAATCGTGGACACGGTCACCGTGAGCAGCGCCACGAGCAGAAGGATCGCCACGACCGGCAGCATCCACCACGCCTTGTATTCGCGGGCGAAGGCGAAGAGCTCGCGCAGGAGGCGGAGGAGAGGCCGAAAGCGGGGCATGTTGGAAATAGAGAAATAAAAGCGAAGAGCCGCAAGAAGCCGTGGGGGGCTTTTACGCCCGACATGTCGGGGATAACCCCCGACCCACCTGGCGATCAGTCGGGCGCAAACGCCGCGGAGCAATGAGGCGCAGAAGCCAGCAGTTCACGAGACAGCGCCCGTTTTTCGACGAAAAACGGGCCGATGGCGAGGACGTCCATCTCCGTCGCGAGGAAACAGGCGATCGCGTCGGCTGGTGTGCACACCGGCGGCTCGCCCCGGACGTTGAACGAGGTGTTGACGAGCACGGGGCATCCGGTCCGGGCGTGGAAGGCGGTCAGCACCGCATGCAGCGCCGGATTCTCCACCGGATCGACCGTCTGCACACGCGCCGAGTCATCGACATGGGTCACCGCGGGGATGGTGGAGCGCGTCGCCCTGAGCTGTTCGGCGAGCGTGCCGCCACGTGCGGTCGCAAGTCGCTGTGAGCAGGCGACCGGGGCGGTGAAGAGCATGTAAGGCGACGGCATGGGGAGTTCGAACCACTGCGCCGCCTGCTCGGCGAGGACGACAGGGGCGAACGGCCGGAACGACTCGCGGGCCTTGATCTTCAAGTTGAGCCGTTGCTGCATCTCCGGCGAGCGCGCATCCGCGAGGATGGAGCGGGCGCCGAGCGCGCGCGGGCCGAATTCCGCCCGGCCCTGGAAGAAACCGACGACGTCGCCCGCGGCGAGACGTTCGGCGACACGTTCGTACAGGGTTTCGGGTTGAAGTTGTTCTGCGGATACGCCTCGTTGCCGAAGGGCGGCGGCGATCTCGTCGTCCGGGAAGGCGGGACCGAGGAACGCGCCCGCCATGGCGTCGTGTTCGCCGTCGGCATGGCGGACCGCGCGAAAATGCAGGTGGTGCAACGCCAGCGCCGCGCCGAGCGCCCCGCCGGCGTCCCCGGCCGCCGGTTGCACCCAGATGCGGCGAAACGGGCCGTCGCGCCGGAGCCGGGCATTGGCCACGCAATTGAGGGCTACGCCGCCGGCAAGGCAGAGATTTTCCTCGCCGGTTTCGCGGTGCAGCGTGCGCGCGAGGCGCAGGATGACCTCCTCCGTGACGTGCTGGATCGAGCGGGCGACGTCACAGTGAAACGGCGTGATCGGCGCCTCGGGCGCGCGCGGCGGCTCGCCGAAGAGAGCGCAAAAACGCGGGCTGATCATCGTCTGGCCCCGTAGAAATCCAAAGTAATCCAGGCTCAAATGGAAGGAGCCGTCATCGCGCAGGTCGATCAGGGCGCGGAGGATTTTCCCCACGAAACGCGGTTCGCCGTAGGGCGCGAGTCCCATCAACTTGTATTCGCCGCTGTTGACGCGAAAGCCGCAGTAGTGCGTGAACGCGGAGTAGAGCAGGCCGAGCGAGTGTGGAAAGCGCAGTTCGCGGAGGAGTTCGATTTCGCGACCACAGCCGCGGCCGAGGGCGGTGGTGGTCCATTCGCCGACGCCGTCGAGCGTGAGGATCGCCGCGCGCTCGAAGGGCGACGGAAAAAACGCGCTGGCGGCGTGCGACTCGTGATGGCCGGCAAAGTGGACCGGCACCCGCGCCACGCCCAGGCGCGCGAGTTCGCCTTCGATCAAGGAGGGCAGCCACAGCTTGTGCTGCAGCCAGTCGGGGATCGCGGCCGCAAAGGCTCGAAACCCCCGCGGCGCGACGGCAATCGCAGTCGTGAGGATGCGCTCGAATTTGAGCAACGGCTTCTCGTAATAGACGACCGCGTCGACCGGACCCCCCGTCTGCGTGAGGCACCATTGCACCGCGGCCCGCGGGAACGACGCATCGTGTTTCACGCGCGTGAAACGCTCCTCCTGGGCGGCCGCGACGATGACGCCGTCCTCCAGCAGCACGGCCGCCGAGTCGTGGTAGAATGCGCTGAGCCCGAGAATGCGCATCAAAACTGCCGGTCGAAGCGCTCCGGCCGCGCCGGCGGAAGCGGCTGCAGGTAGCTCGCCGCTCCCGGCCGTGGACGAAGTTGCAGCGGGTCGGTGCCGGCGAGGGTGCGCCAGAGTCGCAACGGCGTGAATACACCGAGGTAAACAATCACCAGGACGAGCCAGGTCACGCCCGCGCCGAAGCGATGCGCGACCCGGTCGAGTCCGCGGGCGATCGGCGCGTAGGTCCCGGGTGCGACCCACGCGAGCAGCACGAGCGCAGCGGTCACGATTGCAACAGCGGCCAAGAACGGGCCGCCGCGCCACAGCCAGAGGGCGAGCGCGACGGCGAAGGCAAGGGTGGCGTGCACTCGGGACCGCATGAATTCTGGGATCGAAGGGTAGGGGCGATGAGCGGCCCGGGGTGTAGCGGTGGCGGCCAGTCGGAGCCTGGCCCCACCTTGATGCATGCCACCTCAGAAATCCAGCCCCCACGTGAGGCTGTAGACGATGGGCGTATCGACTTCGTAGCGCTCGGTCGCGCGGTTGGTCGCGGAGCCAGTGGCTTTCCAACCGACGAACTCCTCCTGCTCCGTGAGGTTCTTCACGTTGAGCTGCAGCATCGAATCGTAACCGGCGAGCTTGAAGCGGTAGCCGGCGAAGACTTCGGCCCAGAAGGTGTCCGGATTGTAGCGCGGCGCGCTGTCGGGGCCGTTGTAGTCCTGCAGCGCTTCGCTGGCGTATTGCAGGCCGAGGCCGACGTAGGCGCCCTTGGCGGGGCCGTCGGTGAACGAGTATTTCGTCAGCAACGCCCACTGGTCCTCGATCGAGCCCTGCGTGGCGCGGCCGAGCTGGGTGGCGTCGGGCGAGGCGGTGACCTCGTTGTCGTTGTGTGCGTAGCTGAGGACGATCTGCCAGTTGCGCGTGGGCTGGAAGATCAGGTCCGCCTCGTAGCCCTTGGATTCGACTTCGCCGGCCGGGAAGAAGTCGCCCTGGCCGAGCAGCGTCTCACGCGTCTGGCCGGGGAAGTTCGCGGCGCGTTCCGCCGGGGTCATGGCGTCCCAGCGTTCGACGTTGATGTTGAAGGCGGGCGTGATCTGGCGGCCGCCACCTTCCTTCGTGATCTGGTAATAACTGAGCGTGCCGCTGATCTTGCCGTTGAGGAGCTCCACCTTGACGCCGCCTTCATAGCTCTTGCCCACCTCGGGCGGCATCTGGACGCTGAAGCTGTTCTTGTCGGTCGAGGGAAAGAGCGACGTGGCGTGTACCAGAAAGACCGATACTTCACGCGTGATGTCGAACATCGCGCCGTACATCGGCGAATTCTTCGACATGTCGGTGACGTTCACCGCGCCGGTCTCGCCGGAGGTCTGGATGAGCTGGAGGTTCGTGCGGTTGACGGCGGCGGTGAGCTTGAGGCGGTTGTCGATCGCCGAGAGCTGCCAGCTCGCGAAGTAGTAGTCGTTGGAGTTGTTCTCGCGGTTCCAGCCGCCGTTGCCGGTGCTCGCGGCGAAATCGGCTGGCGGCACGATCGGCACGGCGCCGGTGTTCAGGCCGGCCTGGACGGGAAACTCGATGACGTTGGTCGTACTCGACGGCTGGGCGTAGCGGCGGGTGAGAAACTTCTCGCCCCAGGCGGCGCCGCCGGCGGTGAAGGTGTTCCTGGTGGGACCAATATCCAGTTTGTAGATACCAGTCGCGCCATAGCCGTGCATGCGGTTGCCCCAGTCGCGGTAGTGATAGCCGAGGCGGATGAGCTCGCCGGCCATGGCGGGGTTGATCCAGCCGGTGTTGGCGTTGGTATCCCAGGACGCGGCGCCGCCGGAGCCGTTGGCCTCCCAGCCGTTCGAGTCGATGTTGAGGCGTTTGGAATACTGCCAGTAGGCCGTCACACTGAGCTGGTCGTTGAAGGAGTGATTGACGGTGCCGCGATAGAGCTCGGTGTCGATCGAGCGGGGGTTGGTGCCCGTGGCCCAGTTCCATTCCCACGGGATTTCGGGATGATCGATCTGCAGCGGAATCGAGGCGCCGTTGTCGAGGACGTTGCCGGCGGCGTCGCGTTCGGCGCGGGTGAAGTAGCTGAGGCCGTTCGTCTTTTCGCGGTAGGCATCCTCGTAGAGGAACTTCAGCTCGGTCGAGGGCAGCGGCTGCCAGGCGAGGCCGATTTGAGCGTAGCGCACGGAGCCGTCGGAGTGGGCTCGCTCATCCTCGGTCTCGGAATGCGCGCCGTTGAAACGCACGCCGAATTTCCCGCCGCCGACCTCGCCCGTGTAGTTGGTGTCGATCGTGCCGCGGTATTCGCCTTCGCTTTGAATGGTGGCGCGCAAGGCCGTGAAGTTTTGGAGGAAGTCCACATCCTTCGTGATGTTGTTCATCACGCCGCCGGCGTAGGAGAGGCCGTAGAGTGGGCCGGCGGGGCCCTTGACGACTTCGACGCGCGCGAGGCCCTGAGTATCGATGGGATCGTATTGGCGAATGCCGTCGCGCAGACCCCAGTTCTGGACGAAGCCGCGGAAGAGAAACTGGTTGTAGGGTTGTTGGATCGTGTTGCTCGAGCGGCTGTCGGCGCCGCCGTTGACGAGGGCGGCATTGTAGCGTTCGAGGTCCATCTGGTTGGTGATCAGGAGATCGTCGGTGAGTTCCTTGGTGAACACCTGGATGTTGAGCGGAATGTCCTTGATCGGGGTGTTGGAGCGCGTGCCGGCGATCGAGTTGGA
>DASWVO010000097.1:0-7884 GCA_036406235.1 Opitutaceae bacterium | reverse complement strand
CATGGTCATGGACATGTTCGAGGGCAAGCTGCACGCCAAAGTGATCCGCGTGGACGCGAGCGACCTGTTTCTCTCCAACCTGGCCGGCGTGAGCGACCCCGAGCAAAAGCGCAAGATCATCGGCCTCACGTTCGTCGAGGTGTTCGAGAAGTCGCTCAAGCAGATCGGCAAGGCGGAGTTTCTCGCCCAGGGCACGCTCTACCCCGATGTGATCGAGTCGGTCGCGATCGCGGGCAATCCGGCGGCGCTGATCAAGTCGCACCACAACGTCGGCGGGCTGCCCGCGCGCATGAAGCTCAAGCTCCTCGAGCCGCTGCGCGAGCTCTTCAAGGACGAGGTGCGCGCCGTCGGCACCGCGCTCGGCCTGCCGCGCGAGGTCGTCTGGCGCCAGCCATTCCCCGGTCCCGGCCTGGGCGTGCGCGTCGTCGGCGACATCACCGCGGACCGCCTCGCGGTGCTGCGCGAGGCCGATGCGATCCTCCTGGAGGAAATGAAGTCCACCGGCTGGTACTGGAAGGTCTGGCAGTCGTTTGCCGTGTTTCTGCCGGTCAAATCGGTCGGGGTCATCGGCGACGAGCGCAATTATGCCGACGTGATCGCGCTGCGCATTGTCGAGAGCAAGGACGCCATGACGGCCGACTGGACGCGCCTGCCTTACGAGCTGCTGCAAAAGATTTCTTCGCGTATCACCAACGAGGTGCGCGGCGTCTCACGGGTGGTGCTCGACGTCAGCTCGAAGCCGCCGGCGACGATCGAGTGGGAGTGAGGCGGGGCTGGAGCGAGTTGAGAGTTGAGAGATGAGAGTTGAGAGCCCGGAGCGGAGAGCCCAGAAGCCCAGAATACAATGAGATCACGAGCCCCTTACATTTTCGGCGCAAAGCGCCGGATGTCTGGTTCTCAACGTTCAACTCTCAACTCTCAACCAAGATTGCCCACGGCTCCCTCCCGCTGTTTGCGTGTCACACGTCCCACGTTCTACTCTTTCGCATCCCCTATGGGCCTCATGAAAACCGTTCTGTCTCTCTGCGTTATCCTGGCTGGCATGACTGCGACCGGCGTGGTGCGGGCCGATGTCGAAGCGACGATCACGAAAGCGCGCGCGCATCTGGGCACCGAGGCGGCGCTCGAGGCCGTGCGCTCGGTGCACTATGTGGGCACGCTCGAGACAATCGACGCCACGCCCGAGGGGCCGAAGCCAGTCACGGCCCAGATCGAGATCATCTTCCAGAAACCCTACCGCCAGCGCATCGTCGCCACCTCCAACGAGCGCGTCGAGGTCACGGCGCTGGACGATTACGAAGGCTGGCAGCGGCTGCAAAATCCGACCGACGAGACCCAGTGGCGCCTCACCTTGCTCACGAAGGATCAGATCAAGCGCTTGCGGGCGAACACGTGGGAGAACCTCGCGTTTTTCCGCGGCCTCGACCGGCGGGGCGGGCGCATCGATGACCTCGGCCTGGTCACGCTCGACGGCCGGCAAGTGCAGAAGATCGGTTTCGTGCACGATGAAAACATCGTTTTCTTCCGCTATTTCGATCCGGCCGACGGCAAATTGATCCTCACGGAAACCGAGCAGGGCGGCCAGATCCGCGAAGAGGGCGAAATGCTGGTGAACGGAGTGAAGTTCCCACGCAAGGTGGTTACGACGAACAAATTGCAGAATGGAACGCAACGCACGGTGACGGTCACCTTTGAGAAGATCACGGTGAACGAGACGTTCGCCGAGGACCTGTTCGCCGTCCCGGTCATGACGGCGCGCTGAACTGCGGCCGCTTGCGGCCGGCGGCGGCTGATTTCCGTCTCGCCCAGCCGGGAGGGAGTAAGTAAGTCCTTCCTGAATACCGATTCCCGTGCGTCTTCTCTCGTTCGCCTCCAAAACCTTCGAGTCCGACCTTGCCGAGTTCTGTCGCGGCGCCGTGGTGCCGAGGGAAATCTCCGATTCCGTGGCCGCCATTCTGGCCGACGTGCGCCAGCGGGGCGACGAGGCGGTCTCGTATTACGCGGCGAAGTTCGACGGTGCCAAGCTGCGCGCCCGCGACTTCCGCGTGAAGCCGAACGAGCTGGCCGACGCCGCCAAGCGCCTGCCCGCCGCCGAGAAAAAAGCCATGCAGGCCGCGTACGAGAACATCGTGGCGTTCCACAAGCAGAGTCTGCCCAAGGCTTGGACCGGCAAAAACAAGCACGGGGCCCAGGTCGGTGAGGTGTATCATCCGCTTCGTCGCGTCGGCCTGTATGTGCCGGGTGGGGAAGTGCCGCTCGTTTCCACCGTGCTCATGACCGCCACGCTCGCGAAGCTCGCCGGCTGTCCGGAGATCGCGGTGTTCACGCCTTCGAATTCATCGGGGAAAATCGCCGACGGGCTGCTCGCCGCGCTGCAGCTGGTGGGCATCGAGGAGATCTATCGCGTGGGCGGCGTGCATGCGGTTGGCGCGATGGCCTACGGCACCCTCACGATTCCGTCCGTCGACAAGGTCTTCGGCCCTGGCAACGCGTACGTGTGCGAGGCGAAGCGCCAGGTGTTCGGCACGGTGGGCGTTGATTCGCTCCCGGGCCCGAGCGAGGTGATGATCATCGCCGACGAGACGGCGCGCGCCGATTTCGCCGCGGCGGATCTGCTCGCGCAAGCCGAGCACGGCTCCGGTCGCGAAAAAATCTTTCTCGTCGCGACCTCGGCCGAACTCATCCGCGCCATCCACGCCGAGATGCAGACGCAGTTGAAGTTCATCTCGCGCTCCGAGAAAACCCAGCGGGTGGTCAGCGACGGCTTCCTCGCCGTCGAGGTCGGCAACCTCACGCAGGCCGCGCAGGTTGCCAATTACGTCGCGCCCGAGCACCTCGAATTGCTGGTGAAGGACAGCGCGCAGAAGACCCTCCTGCGCGACGTTACGACGGCCGGGGCGATCATGCTCGGCAACTACACGCCGACCGCGCTCGGCGATTTTACCGCGGGTCCGAGCCACGTGCTGCCCACGGGCCGCGCGGGGCGTTTCTTCAGCGGACTGCGCGTCGCGGATTTCGTCCGCCGCACGAGCATCATCCACTACGACAAGGCCAGCGTGAAAAAAGCCGAGCCGGTCGTGTCGGCCTTCGCCGCCATGGAAAAACTCGATGCCCACGGCCGCTCGGTGAAAATCCGGGCGCTTTAGCGCGCTTCGCGCCGCCGTTATAGATAGTAGGTGGTGGATGGTGGATTGTGTTCACCGATGCTGCCACGCTCCACCATCCACGATCCACCATCCACGATGTCTTCCCCCTCCCAACTCGCCCTTCCGCATCTTCAGAAGCTGCACGCTTACACGCCCGGCCTGCAACCGACCGAGCCGGGTTGGGTGAAACTCAACACCAACGAGTGCCCGTATCCGCCCAGCCCGCGTGTGGCCGCCGCGATCCAGGCGGAACTGACCGGCGAAGGGGAGCGGTTGCGCCTCTATCCCAACCCCAAGAGCACGCCGCTGCGCCAGCTCGTGGCCCGCACCCACGGCCTCGGCGAGGATCAGGTGCTCATCGGCAACGGCTCCGACGACGTCCTCAATCTTCTCGTGCGTACGTTCGGCGGGCCGCCCGCCGCCACCGGCTTCACGTTGCCGAGCTACTCGCTGTATCCAGTGCTCGTCGCCATCCAGGACGGCTCGACACACGTCGTGGAGTTCGATCGTTCCATGCGGCTGCCGGTCGAGGCCATCGCCCGCTCCGGCGCGCGCGCCTTTTTCCTCACCTCACCCAACGCGCCCACCGGTGTCGGCTTCAGCAACGCCCAGCTCGCGCAGGTGCTCGCCGCCTTCGACGGGCTGCTCGTGGTCGACGAGGCCTACGCGCCCTTCGCCCGTGAAAACGCGGTGCCGTTGCTCGCGAAGCACCCGCGGCTCGTCATCACGCGCACGCTCTCCAAGGCCTACGCGCTGGCGGGACTGCGCGTCGGCTACGCCCTCGCGCACCCCGAGGTCATCGACCTGCTCGACCGCGTGCGCGACAGTTACAACGTCAACCGTCTCTCCCAGATCGGCGCTTTTGCCGCACTCAGCGATCCGGGCTACTACGAGGCCATCGTCGAAAAGCTGATCGAGGACCGCAATTACTGGATCGGCGAATGGAGCGGCGGGCTCGGCTGGTTCACGTATCCGTCGGAGTCCAACTTCATCTTCACCGAGCCGAGGAATGCCGCCGGCGAGAGCGGCCCGGCGGTCGCAAAGTCGCTCTACGAGCATCTTCTGGCCAACAAGATCCTCGTGCGCTACTTCCCCGGCCACGCCTTGACCGCCTCTTTCCTGCGCATCAGCGTCGGCACCGACGACGAAATGCTCGCCGTCAACGACGCAATCGAAGCATGGCTCAAGAACGCAAAGTAACCGTCGCGCGGAAAACCGCCGAGACCGATATCGTGCTCACGCTCGCGGTGGATGGCCGCGGCGTTTCGAAGATCGCCACCGGCGTGCCTTTCTTCGATCACATGCTCACGCTTTTCGCGAAGCACGGCCTCTTCGATCTCGACGTGGCCTGCAAGGGCGACGTCGACGTCGATTACCACCACACGGTCGAGGACGTCGGGCTCGTGCTCGGCGACGCGTTCAAGCAGGCGCTCGGCGACAAGCTCGGCATCCGGCGCTACGGCTTTTTCCTGCTCCCGATGGACGAGTCGCTCGTGCGGGTGGCGCTCGATCTGAGCGGCCGGCCTTGTCTCGCTTACGACGTGAGCGCGCCGACGATGTTCGTGCGCGACTTCAACATCATCCTAGTGAAGGACTTTTGCCGGGCCATCAGCAACGCGGCGGGCGCGAACCTGCATGTGAAACTTGAATACGGCGAGGAGCCGCACCACGTGGCCGAAGCGATCTTCAAGGGCCTCGCCCGCGCGCTCGACGCCGCGACCCAGGTCGACGAGCGCACGGCCGGCCAGCTGCCGAGCACGAAGGGGAAGCTGTAGGGCGGGCCCCGGGAGCGCGGGCGGCCCGCCCGCATTCTTCGGATTGCGGACCAGCGGCCCGCGCTCCCGGGAATAACCTCACGTCTTGCCCAGGATCTTCATCGTGGCGCCGAGGAAGAGGTCCATGTCCTCCTTCGTGCCGATGCTCACGCGCACCCAGTCCTTGTATTCCTGTTCCAGCGGACCGACGCCGAACGGGCGCTGCACCATGATCTTTTGGTCGAGCATCTTCTTCTGAAACTCCGCGGAATCGATCCCGGCCTTGAACAGAATGAAGGCGCCGCTCGGCTCGGCGTAGCTCAGGCCCATGCGGTCGAACTCCTTGAGCACATAGTCGCGCACCTCCTGATACTTCTTCACGTTCTGCTGGAGCGTGGCCTGGTCCAGCACCGCCTCCCGGGCCGCGATCGCGGCGAGGTAGCTGGGGCTGGCGCCGATGTCGTGCTTCGCGACCTTCGCCAGCGTATCGGGATGTCCGATACCGTAGCCGATGCGGAAGCCTGCCAGACCGTAGGCCTTGGAGAAGGTGCGCGAGACGATCAGGTTCTTGCGCAGCTTGACCAGCGGGGCGGCGGTCGTGGTGGCGAGCGGGGCCTTGGCGAGTTCGAGGTAGGCCTCGTCGACAAAGATCAGCACGTGCTGCGGCGCGGTGAGGATGAACTTGCGCAGCTCCGCGGTGTCGGCGAGCACGCCGGTCGGGTTGTTCGGATTGCAGATGTAGACGGCCGCGGTGTTCTCGTCGATCGCCAGCGAGACGGCCTTGAAGTCGTAGCCCATCTTCCCGCCGACCTTCACGTATTTGATCGTGCCGCCCCACTTCTCGAAGGCCATCGTGAGCTGCGGGTAGCCGGGTGCGGCCGTGACGATGTTGGCGCCGGGCTTGCCGAGGGCGGCCGCGGTCATTTCGAGCATCGGGCCGGAACCGGCGGTGGCGTGTATGTAGTCTGGTGATACACCTTCCTTGGCGGCGAGCGCCGTCACCAGGGCGTCGACATCGTTGCGGTTGTAGTAATTGCCGCTCTCGACGTATTTGAGGATCGCTTCCTTCGCCTTGGGGGAGAATCCGAACGGGTTCTCGTTGGAGCCGAGGCGAACCGGGCTGTTCGGATCGGTCGGGGCGGCGCTCAGGCGGGCGACGGTCGCGGCGGCAACAAGTGCGAAAAGCGCCACGGCGGCGAGCCGGCGCGGCAGCGGGGTCGATGAGAGTTCTTTCATGTGGTTCTGAGGGATGAGCGGTGATGACTAGACAGCGATCCCCTCAGCACCCGTTGTGCCCCGCAGGATGGCGGATGCATGCAAAGAACTCATGCGCATCTCCCGGGAGCGCGGACGGCCCGCGCTCCCCGGCGATCGCTTGCGAGCACGCTCCCCGGGATTACGTCTTGCCGAGCGCCTTCGTGAGTTCGCCGAGGAAAAGATCCATCTCCTCCTTCGTGCCGATGCTCACGCGCGCCCAGTCGCCGTAGGCCCCCTCGGGCACGCCGCTCTCGCGCGAGCCGCTGATGAGAATTTTGCTCTCCTTCATTTTGGCGACGAGGTCCTTTGCCGCCATGCCGGAGCGGAAGAAGATGAATGCGCCCTGCGGGCTGGAGTAGGTGATGCCCATGCGGTCGAACTCCTTGCACACGTAGTCCCGCACCTCCTTGTATTTTTTGCGGTTCGCCTCAAGGTGCGCCTTGTCCTTGATCGCCTCTTGCGCGGCGATCGCGGCGAGGTAGCTCGGCCCGCCCGTGTAGAATTTCTCGAGCTTCGCGAGCACCTCGGGGTTGCCGATGCCGTAGCCTGCGCGCAGCCCGGCCATCGCGTGGCCCTTGGAGAAGGTGCGCGAGACGATCAGATTCTTGCGCAGCTTGACCAGCGGCGCGGCTGTGTTGGCGATGAGGCCGGTGTCGGAGAGTTCCAAATACGCCTCGTCGACAAAGACGAGGATGTGCTCGGGAACGGAAAGGATGAACTTCCGCAGCTCGCCCGGGCTGGCGAGCACGCCGGTCGGGTTGTTCGGATTGCAGATGTAGACGATGACCGTGTTGTCGTCGATCGCCCGGGCGAGGGCCTTGAAATCGTAGCCCATCGCCCCGCTCAACGACGCGAATTTCACGTCGCCGCCGTGTTCGGCAAAGGCGCGGGTGAGCTGCGTGTAGCCCATCGAGGTCGTGACGACGTTCTTGCCGGGCTTCGCGTAGGCGAAGGCGGTGAGCATCAACACCGGGCCGGAGCCCGCGGTTGGCAGGATGTAGTCCTCCTTCACCCGTTCGTAGGCGGCGCAGAGTTTCACCATCTCGTCGACTTCGTTGCGGTTGTAATAATTGCCGGCCTCGAGGGCCGCCTGCATGCGGGCGAGCGCCTTGGGCGTGAAGCCGAACGCGTTTTCATTGCTGCTGAGCCGCGTCGGGCTGTTGGGCTCGGTCGGAGCGCCGGCGAATAGCGGGACGCCGGCGACGGAAACGAGGCAGGCGAAGGCGGCGGCCCGAAGGCGGCGCCCGGCGGGCGGGGTGAGGCGGGTGTGTTTCATGGTGCGGCTGAGGGTGTGATGAGACGCTTTCTCTTGGAGAGCAGTCGGTGTGCCCCTGTCCGGCGCGACCCACGCAAAGAACTCATAGCTCGCGCACGCCCGCGGGCCGGCGAATTTTCCAGTGGCGCCGCGAGCCCGGGCCATTACGTTGCCGCCCTCATGGCCGCTCCCGTCATTGCCGTCATCGACAACGGAATCTGCAACCTGCGCAGCGTCACCAAGGCGCTCGAGGCGGTCGGCGCGGTGCCGCAGGTGGTGCGGACGCCTTCCGAAGCCGCGGCGGCGGACGCCGCGGGGCTCGTGCTCCCAGGCGTGGGGGCGTTGCGCGATTGCGTGGCCTCGCTGCGCGCGACGGGTCTGGCCGACACGGTGCACGCGTGGATCTCCGACGACCGGCCGTTCCTCGGGGTGTGCCTCGGTATGCAGGCGCTGTTCGAGACGTCGGAGGAGG
>DASWVO010000096.1:0-3468 GCA_036406235.1 Opitutaceae bacterium | reverse complement strand
CGTGCTCGTCGCCGCGATGACGGCGTGCGCGTTGCTGGGCATGACGATCGAGCGCCTCGCCTACCGTCGCCTGCGCGGCGCCCCCACGCTCAATGTGCTCATCACCGCCATCGGCGTGTCGCTTTTCCTTGAATACACCGGCCAGGTCTTCTTCGGGGCGGCGCCGCGCACGTTTCCGGCGGTGTTTCCCTCGCGTCACTTCACCACCGGCGAGCTCGTCGTCTCGAGCAACCAGCTCGTCGTGATCGGCGTCGCGATCGCGCTCGTGATCGCGCTGCAGGCGATCGTCCACCGGACGAAGATCGGCACGGCGATGCGCGCGGTCTCGCTCAATCCGCGCGCGGCCCAGCTCGTCGGCGTGAACACCAACACGGTCATCGCGTTCACCTTCGCGCTCGGCTCCGCCCTCGCGGGCGCCGGCGGCGTGCTCTACGCGATGAATTATCCGTCAATCGATCCGCTCATGGGCGTGATGCCCGGCCTCAAGGCCTTCGTCGCCGCCATCCTCGGCGGCATCGGCAACATCCCCGGCGCGGCGCTGGGCGGGCTGATCCTCGGCGTGGTGGAGACCTTCGTCGGCGGCAGCGAGTATTCAACCTACAAGGACGCCATCGCGTTTGCGATTCTCATCGTGATCCTCCTCTTCCGCCCCGCCGGCCTCCTCGGGCGCTTCATGGTGGAGAAGGTGTGAGGGGAAGAGCCAAGAGCTAAGAGCCGAGAGCTAAGAGCTCAGACCCGAAACCACCATGCCATCCCATTTCTCAAAGCCGCGCTCTTCGCTCTCAGCTCTAGGCTCTAGGCTCTAAGCTCGTGTCCGCCATGCCCAAGCAGCACATCTTCCTCCTCGCCGCCCTCGCCGTCGCCTATGGCGTGCTGCACTTCGCCGACGCGATCGATCCGTATCACCTCGATGTGATCACCGGCGTCGGCATCAACGTGATCCTCGCCACGTCACTCAATCTCGTGAACGGCCACACCGGCCAGTTCTCGCTCGGGCACGCGGGCTTCATGGCCGTCGGCGCGTATCTCTCCGCCGCCGTCACGGTGTTTCTCGGGCCGCGCATTCTTGGCGAAGAGGGCGGCGCCGTGGTTTCGCAGAACGCGCTTTTTCTCGGCGCGCTCGTGGCGGGCGGACTCAGCGCGGGCTTCGCCGGCCTGCTCGTCGGCATCCCCTCGCTGCGGCTCAAGGGCGACTACCTCGCGCTCGTCACCCTCGGCTTCGGCGAGATCATCCGCGTGATCTTTCAAAACGTCGAGGTGCTCGGCGGCGCGCTCGGCCTCAACGGGATCCCGTATTACACCAATGTCTTCTGGGTGCTCGCGTTCGCCGCGCTCACCGTCTTTACGGTCGTCTGCCTGGTGAACTCCACCTATGGGCGCGGGTTCCTCGCCGTGCATGACGACGAGATCGCGGCCGAGGCGGTCGGTCTGAACACCACGCGCTACAAGATCGTCGCCTTCGTGATCGGCGCGTTCTTCGCCGGCATCGCCGGCGGACTCTACGGGCACTTCAAGATGACGATCACACCCACCGGCTTCGATTTCACGAAGAGCATCGAGATCGTCGTGATGGTGATCCTCGGCGGGATGGGCAACACGCTCGGCGTGATCCTTGCGGCGGTGCTGCTCACGTTGCTCCCCGAAGTGCTGCGCCCGGTCGCGGAATACCGCATGGTGATCTATTCGTTCCTGCTGGTCGTCCTCATGCTCGCCCGCCCGCAGGGCCTGTTCAACTTCCGGCTGCCACAGAGAAAATCCAAACCCTCGTCGTCATGAGCACCGAAGAAAATGTCGTCTGGCGCGGCTCGCCGTCGCAGTGGATCAATTTCGGGACGTACCTGCTTTGCCTGCTGATCGCCGGAGCCGTCGTCCCGCTCTACCTCTTCACCCAGCTCGGGCCGATCGCGTTTGCGTTTCTCGCGCTGCCCGCCGGCTTCGCCGCGATCCAGTGGCTCCTCACGCGGTGCCACGTTTATGAGGTCACCACGGAGCGCATCCGCACGATCACCGGGCTGCTCTCGCGCACCAGCACCGAGCTCGAATTGTATCGAGTCCGGGATTACACGGTGATCCGGCCGTTCTGGCTGCGCCTGGTCGGCCGCGGCAACCTCGTGCTCCAAACCTCCGACCGCTCCAACCCGCAACTCATCCTGCGCGCGATCCCCGCGGTCGAGTCGCTCAAGGACCAGATCCGTGCCAACACCGAGCGCCTGCGCCTCAGCCGCGGCGTGCGCGACATCGAGATCGACAACCCGTGACCGCCGCCCCCCCTCCGCCGCTCCTCCAGCTCGACCAGGTCTCGATCCGCTTCGGCGGGCTCACCGCCGTCAACGCGCTCGACTTCTCCATCAACGAAGGCGAGCTCTGCGGCCTGATCGGGCCGAACGGCGCAGGCAAGACTACGGTGTTCAATCTCATCACCGGCGTGTATCCACCGAGTGATGGCACGGTGAGTTTCCGCGGCGAGAATCTGGCCGGGCTCGGCGCCAGCGCGATCGTCGGCCGCGGCATTGCCCGCACGTTTCAAAACATCCGGCTCTTCGGCTCGCTGTCGGTCTTCGACAACGTCCGCACCGCCTGCAACCGGCATCGCAGCACGCTGCCGCTGCAAGCGCTCGTGCGCCTCGGCGCCTTCCGTCGCGATGAGGCCGCCATCACGCGCCGCGTCGAAGAGTTGCTGGATCTGTTCGATCTCCGGCGCTTTCGCGATGCCCCCGCCAGGAGCCTGCCCTACGGCGAGCAGCGCCGCCTCGAGGTCGTGCGCTGCCTGGCCACTAAGCCGAGGCTCCTGCTGCTGGACGAGCCGGCCGCAGGTATGAATCCGTCGGAAAAGGTCGAGTTGATCCGGCTGATCCAGCACATCCGCGCCGAGTTCCAGCTCACGATCCTGCTCGTCGAACATTCAATGAAGGTCGTGATGGGCGCCTGTGAGCGCATCGCCGTGCTCGACTACGGCGTGAAGATCGCGGAGGGCACGCCCGCGGAAATCCAGAAGGACCCCAAGGTGATCGAAGCCTATCTCGGCGAGGACCACGGCACCAACCTCGCGCACCACTGAACCTGTTTTTCTTTAACCACGAAATACACGAAAAACACGAAAGGGAAACCGCGGAAGGATCAGAGGCTTGGTCAGGACGCAATTGAGTTCCCTATCGGAACACTTCCAAGGCTCTCAGCCTTCCTTCAGTTTCGTGTGTTTCGTGAATTTCGTGGTTCCTCCTCCGATGCTTTCCGTTTCCGACCTTTCCGTTTCCTACGGCGCGATCAACGCCCTCGCCGGCGTTTCGTTCACGATTCCGCAGGGTGCGATCGTCACGCTCGTCGGGAGCAACGGCGCCGGCAAGACCACCGCCCTGCGCACGATCTCCGGACTCCTCCGCGCCCGGAGCGGACGCATCACATTCCGCGGCGAAGACATCACCGCGCTGCCGCCGCATGAGATTGTCGCGCGCGGGCTCGGCCACGTGC
>DASWVO010000095.1:0-13731 GCA_036406235.1 Opitutaceae bacterium | reverse complement strand
CGCCGCGGAGTTTCTTCAGCGCCGTCACCGCGAGCTGCATGTCGGGCTCGTTCGTACCGGCGACAATGAGGTTGTGCGCATCGTGGCCGACGGTGCTGGCGACCGCGCCGCCCTGCAGGCCGAAATCCTTGAGCAGACCGTGGGCCACCGCGCCCGACTTGCCGTGCCGCTCGACCACCGAGACAAAGCACAGGCTGTGCTTCGCGAGCAGGTCGGTCCACGTTTCACCGACCGCCGGCTCGAGGCGCACCTTTTCGTGGAAGAGAATGATGCCGGGCAACGCGGTGCGGATCACGTTGGCCGTGACCGGCCCCGCCGGCAGGTCCGGAGTGAGTTTGAGGCGCGGTGCAATCTTCACCGTCTGGTATGCAGCGCGCGGATACTTGTAGGGCTTGCTCAGCGCCGCTTCGAGGACCGGCGTGATCCTCCGGTTCTTCACGACCAACTCGCCGCCGTACCAGGTGCATTGCGGCTCGAGGGCGTCATTGAGCAACACGAGGTCGGCCCGGCGCGCGGGCGCGATGCCGCCGATCTCACCGTCCATCGCGTAGCGGGTGGCCGGATGCAGCGAGCCCATGCTCCAGGCGGTCGTGGTCTTCATCCCGGCGTTCACCGCCTCGCGCGTCACCCAGTCGAGCCCGAACAGAAACAGATCGTCCGCATCGCGGTCATCGGTGCAGACGCACACCCGCTTCGGATCGGCGCCGAGCTCCGTGACGGCCTTGATCGCCTGCGGCAGCGAGTGCCAGGGCGTGGTCGGCGGGCCTCCGCGCAAGAAGATCCACACGCCGTTCTCCAGGAAATCCTCGGCGATCTCGCGGTCGATCGCCTCGTGGGTGTCGGTGATGCCGCTCGCCGCGCCCGCGGCGACGAACTCGCGCCCGTAGATGTGGCCGCACACGGGCCGGCCCCGCTTCAGCGCCTCGCCCAGGATCGCGTGGCTCCGCGCATCGCCCATCGCCACCTGCACGAAGTCCATCTTCTCTCCGAGGGCAACGGCCTCCGGCCAGCGATCGAACAAGCGCCCGATCTTGTCGGCCGTCAGGTCACCACCCGCCGTCTCAAAGGTCGCCGACGTCGCCGGCACCGTGCTCGGCACGGTGAGAAAAATCGAGAGCGGCGCCCGACGCGCGTCCTCGAGCATCCACTCCACCCCCGCTACGTCGCACACGTTGCCGATCTCGTGGCTGTCGCAGAAGATCGTGGTGGTGCCATTGAGCAACGCGCCCTCGGCATACGCACACGCCGTCATCATGGAGCTCTCGATGTGCACATGTGGATCGACGAGCCCCGGCGCCAGCAAACCGCCGCGAGCGTCGAACACCTGCGTCGCGCCGCCGCGTGTTTTCTTGAACGTGCCCGCCGGTTTCACCGCAGCGACGCGGCCGCGTTTGATCCAGACTTCCCGGTTGTCGTGGATACGCTCGGTGTAGGTCGAGAGCACACGCGCACCGGTGATGACGAGATCGGGAGCTTCGCGCCCCATGGCAACGGCTGCGAGCGTGCGCGTCGACGTATGCAATGGGGCAACAGAGAAGCGGGTCAGTGCCATGCTTCTCGTTAGCAGTCCAAATGCCATCGGAAAGCTTTTTCATTTGCCCCGAAACCCGCGGAGCGCTGAGCCTCGCCCATGCCCGCGCTTCGGTTCTGTCTTCTTTTCGCCTGCACCGCCCTCGCTGCGTCCGCGGCTGATTCGCCCGGTTTTTCCGCGCGCTTCGAGGAGCTTAAACAAGCCGCGTCTCCGGCTCAGTTGTACACGCTGCTGTACGACCTGCCCAAGGGCGGCGACCTGCACAACCACGGCTTTGGCTCCAACATTCCGGAATGGATCTACACCGTCGCGACAGATCCGCAGCGCAACGGCGGCGACACCTTTTACGCCCGCCTGCGCTTCGGTGCGCAGCCCGATGCCATCGCCCCGGCGGCGCGTCACCACGTGATCCGCCAGTTCACGTATGATCAGCTCCCTCCCGGCGTCCGCGCCGAATACACGCCGCTGGCCAACCTCACCCCGACCGAGCGCGCCGCGTGGTGCGACGCCCTGCGCCTCGACGCCGCCGGCGAAGGCCGCATGGAGTTTTTCAACGTCATCTGGACGCGCCTCGGCGACCTCAGCCGCAATCCGCACGTGCGCACCGAACTCCTCGTCGAAAACATCAAAGCCTTCGCCGCGGAAGGGCTGCGCTATCTCGAGACCCAGTTCGGCGCCGACGGCTTTGTCGCCAAAGACGGTCGCGTGCTCACCCGCGACGAGGGAGTGGACTTCATCCGGGCGCGGCTGGCCCGCCCCGACGTTGCCCCGATCCTGGCCTCCGGCTTCGTCGTGCGTTTCCAGGACACGGTGCTGCGCTTCGCTCCCGACGCCGAGCGGCGCCTGCGGGAAACGTACGCGTTCGTCGCCGCGCACCGCGATCTCTGGGTTGGCCTCAACATGGCCGGGATCGAGGAAAACGGCAAAGGTTACCCGCGCCGGTTCCTGGATACATTTCGCGAGCTGCGGCGCCGCCACCCCACCCTCCGGCTCTCCATCCATGCCGGCGAGATGGACGGCCCGGACTCGCACGTGCGCGACACGCTGCTGCTCGGCGCGAGCCGCATTGGGCACGGCGTCAACCTGATCAACGACCCGGACACCTTCCTCCTGCTCCAGCAGTCGCAGCGCGTGCTGGTCGAGGTCAACCTCATCTCCAACCGTCTCCTCGAATACACGCCCGACCTCTCCGCGCATCCGTTTCCCGAATACCTGCGCACCGGCCTGCCCGTCTGCCTCAACACCGACGACCGCGGCATGTGGGACAGCAACATGACCGACGAATACTACACCGCGGTGACGACCTTCAACCTGTCGTGGGACGAGATGGTGACACTGGGCCGGAACTCCCTCGCCTATTCGTTCGCGCAGCCGGACGTGAAAGCCCGACTCCTCGCCGACTACGATGCCCGCGTCGCCGCCTTCGAAGCCCGCTACGGCGGCGGCAGCGTTGCCGACGCCCTCGCGCGGCTTGCGGCGGTGAAGCCCGTCGCCTACGGCTATGCGAAGCGCACGTGGGGCTTCGCGTTCGCGAAGTGAGCAACGACGACCGTGGGCCCGAACCGGCGGGCATCAGCCCGCGGAGTCGAGAGCGGTGGGCTGAAGCCCGCCGGTCCGTCCGCTTCGCCGCCAGCGGGCGATCAGCCCTTCGGTCGGACTGAACACCCACGCGAGCGCAAAAAGCCCCGTGCCCGCGACCACCATCGCCGGAGCGATGGACGTGTCGAGCCACACCCCCAGGGTGACGCCAAGCCACGCACTCAGCGCCGCATGCACCACCGCCAGCGCGTGCAACACCGGCAAGCGTGTGGTCAGCAGCGCGCCGGTCGCCCCCGGAAGTATCAACATGGCAATGACGAGGATGGCTCCGACCGCTTCGAAGGCGCTCACCACCACGATCGAAAGCACGGCCATCAGGCCGTAGTGCATCAAGGAAGGGTTGACCCCCAGCGATCGCGCCAGGCCCGGATCAAAGGCGCTCACAAGCAGCTCCTTGTAGAAAAGCACAATCAATACGCCGACGCCGACCAGCACAGCCCCCATGCGGACGACCGACTCCGGCCCGAGACTCACCCCGCCCACGATTGCGCGCAGATCCTCCGAGACATAGCTGATCTCACCGTAGAGCACACAGTCGGCATCGAGGTCCACTTGTCGCGCGTAAACGGATACAAGCACGACGCCGATGGCAAAGAGCGTCGAAAATGCGATGCCGATGGCCGCATCCTGCTTCACCCGGGTCTTCTTGTGGATGATCTCGATGATCACCGTGGTGACCAGTCCCGCCGCGAGCGCGCCCAGGAACATCGGCAGCGTTCCCCGGCTCCCGGAGAACAGGAACGCGATCACCAGGCCGGGGAGTACGCTGTGGCTCACCGCGTCGCCCATCAACGCCATGCGCCGGAGGATGAGATAGTTGCCCACCAACCCGCAGGCCGCGGCTACAAAAAAACCCATCAGACCGACCCAGCCGAACAGGTCCGCGTTTTCCGTCCACGGAGCGATGAAGACCCGGTGAAAATCAAACGCGGGAATAAGGTCGCTCACGACGAGCCCCCTTTCGTTTCGCCCGCCATGCCCGCGTCGGCATGGATTTCGCGCGGTGTCGGGATCGTTTTGCCGTGCGGATCAACGGTCGCGTAGTTCAGCCGGCGCTCGAGCTCCCGCACGACCTCCTCGCCGAGCACGTGTTCGATTTTCTCGGCGTCCTCATGAACGTGGTCGGGGGCGATGTTGGCCGAGTTCGTGAGGTAGAGCTCCCACAGCCGGTGATTGCGTACGATCTCGCCCGCGCGCTGCTTGCCGGCTGGCGTAAAGTAGAGCACGTCGCGCTCGAGGGTCGCCAGGCCGTGGCTCATCAGTTCGCGCCCGAGGTGCTGCGCCTCCTCGAGTGTCTCGCGGCGACGCTCCGCCAGTTCCACCAGCGTGATACCCTCGACGCGAAACCGGCTCGCTTCCCACACGTGGTACATCGCCTTGAGCGTGTTCTCACGGCGAGTGCGCGCCGCGCTCGAACGCATTCTCCACCAGCGCGCGATCACGCCGTGGCGGGGACCGAACAGAAACGCTCCGAAAAATACGGTGCTCGCCGCGATGACCATGAGCGGCCCGGTCGGCAGATTGCGCCCGACGAAGGAAAAGAAGGCGCCCAGCACGCCCGCCAGCACGCCAAACGCGGAGGCCAGCAGCAGCATGCGATGGAGGCGGTCCGTGAGCAGATAGGCCGCCGCGGCGGGCGTGATCAGCATGGCGGAAACCAGCACCACGCCGACCGCCTGCAACGCGATGACGACCGCCGCCGCGAGCAACAGCATGAGCCCGTGGTGTATCCATCGCGCGGGCACGCCGCTCGAACGCGCGAAGCCGGCGTCGAAGCTGGTCACAAGAAGCTCCTTGTAGAAAAGAACGATAAGCGCGGCGGCGGCCGCGGTAACGACCGCCATCAAGGCGATGTCATCTCGCCCCAGGGCGGCGGCCTGGCCGAAGAGAAACTTGTCGATGCCGCTCTTGTTGCCGGTCGGCAGACGCTGGATCATCGTCATCAGGCACAAGCCGATCGCAAAAAACGACGCGAGCACGAGGCCGAGGGCAGTATCCTCCTTCAACCGCGTTGTGTGCGTAAGCGCCGAGACGAGCGCGGTGCCGAGCAGTCCTGCGACCGTCGCGCCGACGAAGATGGCCAGCGGATCCTTCGTCATGTTCCAGAGGAAGCCGATCGCGACTCCGGGCAGCACCGCGTGAGACAGCGCATCGCCGACCAGCGCCATCTTGCGCACGACGATGAAGCTGCCCAGCAGCCCGCAGCTGAGTCCGAGCAGGATCGAGCCGATGAGCGCGTAGCGCAGCGACGCATCCTGGAAGGTGAAAAAACGCAGCGCCTGCTCCGTCCACGACGCACCGGCCACCTGGCTGACGCTCGCCGCGTGCGCTGTGGCGGTGAGAACAAAGCCGCAAAGAACCGCCGCAAGAAGGCGAAGATTAGGCCCCGGAAGGAATGGCCGCAGAAAGGCGCAAAAATACGGTCTGCGTATGAGGCTCACAAGGCGCCTATAGGCGCGCGGGCGGCCTTCGTCGGCAGAACAGACCATTTTCGTGCCTCTTCGTGGCCATTCAAATCCGGCCGTTGTGCGCTTTGTACCTCGTGCGGCCATGCGTTCTGTCACCTCGTCGTCCCCAGCGCCTGCGCCACTTCCGAGAGGATCGTCAACCGGCCGCCGTAGGTCTTCTGCAGTAGTTCTCCGGTGAATACCTGTTCCGTCGGGCCGAAAGCGATCACGTTCATGTTCAGCAGCAGCAGCATGTCGAAATATTGGCGCGCGGTGGGCAGGTCGTGATGCACGACGAGAATCGTCTTCCCCTTGTCGCGCAGCTCGCGGAGGACCGTGATGATCGCCGACTCCGTCGCCGCATCGACGCCGGCGAAGGGCTCGTCCATGAAGTAGAGATCGGCCTCCTGCGCGAGCGCGCGGGCCAGGAACACGCGCTGTTGCTGCCCCCCGGAGAGGTTGGCGATCTGGCGGTTCGCGAAGGGCAGCATCTTCACTTTTTCAAGGCACGCGCGCGCGACATCGCGGTCGCCCTTGCCGGGGCGGCGCAGCAGCCCCAGGCGGCCGTAGCGTCCCATGAGCACCACGTCCATGACGCTCACGGGAAAATCCCAGTCGACCGACTCGCGCTGCGGCACATAGCCGACGCGCGTGGGCTGCTCGCCAAACGGGCGCCCGAACACCTTCACCCAGCCGCTTTGCAGCGGAAGCAGGCCCATGCACGCCTTGATGAGCGTGGACTTGCCGGCTCCGTTCGGACCCACGATGCCGACCAACTGCCCCGCCGGCACGGTGAGATCGACGCCCCAGAGCACGGGCTTCTTGTGATAGGCAACCGTGAGATCGTGGATCTCAAGCGGAGCAGCGGAACTGACGGACAAGGCGCTCATAGTCGCGATCAAAAGCGGCTCGTGCAGCCGACGAATAGCACGAGATCGGGGGCGGCGCGAGTGAGGCCGAGATTGACACCGCCGTCGAGCTGGAGGTCGGCGTTCACGGCGTAGGTGAGGCCCGTGTTGAAGCTCAACGCCGGTTTGCCGGGTCCGACTTCGAGAGCGAGTTCGAGAAAGCCGGCAAGACGCTCCGTGAGATCGTGGCCAACCGTCGCGGTGTTGAGCCACACCGCGTCGTAGCCGTCGTCGACCTCGTCACGGATCACATCGACCTCCGTCATCGCGCCCAGGCCCCAGCCCGCCGGGAGCTCCGCCGCAAAGGGAACGATCACGCCGCCTTCGAGCGAGTTGTTGCCGAGGTCATCGGTATTGGTCGGAAGCTTCACGAACGGCATCAATCCCAAAGCCGTAGTGCCGCCGTCATTACCCCAGAGATTGTGTTTGTAGCGGAGGGTCACGTCGCCAAAACCGCGCCGGCGGTCGCGCCGGCCGGTTGACGGCTGCTCGACCTCGACATCGAGGTAATTGTCGACGACGACCTGGATCTCCGACGCGGGCGTGAGGCCGATGCGGACATTCACGGGCGCGACGTTCCACATGGTCACACGCGTATCGTCGCGCTCGGGGTTGTGCCGGTCGCGTTCGTAGGCCGCAACGCTCGCCTCGATCTGGAACCGGCCGGGCTCCACGGTGAACGGACTCTCGGTCGCATCCGGCCGGTCGGTCGTGAGCTCGCGCTCAGCCCGTGTCGGCACGGGCAACGCTGCAGCCACGACGCTCACCCAGAGGAGCCGCCGCCAATCGAAAATCGTGCCGACGCCAAAGGCCGACACTCTGCCAAATCGAGAATCGAAGCTCATTTCAGGGCCTCCACGATCGTCGTGAGGTTGTGCTTCACCATGCCCTCGTAGGTGCCGAGATCGTAGCCGTTCTCGATCTCGCCCGGCGTGCCCATCGCGTCGGAGAACAATTCGCCGCCCACCTTCACCCGTGCATCCTGGGCGATGCGCTCGATCGTCGCGTGCGGCACGCTCGACTCGACAAAGATGGCTTTCACGCCGCGCTTCCGGATGAAGTCGACCAATCCCGCCATGTCGGCGAGCGCCGCCT
This sequence comes from Opitutaceae bacterium, assembly GCA_036406235.1. Taxonomy (GTDB): domain Bacteria; phylum Verrucomicrobiota; class Verrucomicrobiia; order Opitutales; family Opitutaceae; genus DASWVO01. The sequence continues at coordinate 6,151 of DASWVO010000095.1, read as the reverse complement.
CGCTCACCGTGGAGATCCCCTGCAGGCCCACGACCTGAAACCCGTAAGCGCGGCCGAAATAGTTATAGGCGTCATGGCTCGTGACCAGGATGCGTCTTTCCGCCGGAAGCTCGGCGACCTTCGCCAGCGCCCACGCATGCAAACCGCCGAGGCGCTTTTGCACCTCGGCACCGTTTTTGGCGTAGGTTTCCTTGTTGGCCGGATCCGCCGCTCCCAAGCCTTCCACGACGGATTCCGCACAGCGGGACCAGAGCGTCACGTCGAACCAGACATGCGGATCGTAGTGCCCCTCGAACTGCGCCGGCTCGAGGAGTTGATCGCCGGGAATGGCCTCGGCCAACGCGTAAACGTGCTTCTTCGTTCGCGCCATTTTTGTGAACAGGTCGGTCATCTTTCCCTCGAGCATGAGACCGTTGTAGAAGATGACGTCGGCACGCTGGAGCTTGAGCACGTCCGAGGCGGTCGCCTTGTAGAGGTGCGGATCGACCCCCGCGCCCATCAGGCCGTCGACCGCCACCAGTTCGCCGCCGACCTGCTTCACGAGATCGGCGACCATCGAGGTCGTCGCCGCCACCCGCAGAGGGGCGGCCGAACTCCCGGTGGCCAACGCCAGCAGCAAGAGGCCCGCCGCGCCGCAACCCAGCCGCCATAGTCGAAGAAACCCGCAGTTGTGGATCATACGTTCGCAAAAAACTCGCGACTAGAATTAATGTCAAAGAAAAATATTAGCCTTACCTAATTCCGCGGAATCCGCAGGCCGTTCCGAGCCCCGTAAACCCGCGACCCTTGACGCCACCTCCCGCGGCAGATCGTCGCCGCGCCTCGGCGACTTCCGCCTTGTGCCCGGCAGGCGGCGGTGAGCACACTGCGCGGCGATGTCGCAGTCGTTCGCGCGTATCATCTTTTTCCTCACAGCGGCCTTCTTCGCCGCGTTCTTCGTCTGGCCGATTCTGCAGATCTTGAAGGGCGGCTTCGTCGATGCCGACGGCCACCTCACCTTCTCGTATCTGATCGCGCTTCTCGGCGATCCGCTCTACCTGAGCGGCCTGCGCACCTCGTTCCTGCTCGCCTGCGCCACGACCTCGCTCGCGCTGCTCATCGCGCTGCCGCTCGCCTTCATCGCGGACCGCTTTCTGTTTCCGGGCAAAAGTCTCCTCGGTTCACTCGTGCTGATCCCGATGATCCTGCCGCCGTTTGTCGGCGCGATCGGGATCAAGCAGATTTTTGGGCAATACGGCGGACTCAATGCGCTGCTGATCGCGCTCGGGCTGCGACCCGAGGGCTGGACGTTCGACTGGTTTGCCGCGAACCAGTTTTGGGGCGTGGCGATCGTCAACGCGCTCTCCCTCTATCCGATCATCTACCTCAACGCCGTCGCGGCCCTCGCCAACATCGACCCCGCGATGGAAGAGGCCGCGCAAAATCTCGGCTGCACCGGTTTCCGCCGCTTCTTCAAGATCACGCTGCCGCTGATCAAGCCCGGCCTTTTCGCCGGCGGCACGATCGTGTTCATCTGGGCGTTCACCGAACTCGGCACGCCGCTGGTCTTCGATTACGCGAAAGTGACGAGCGTGCAGATTTTCTACGGGTTGAAGGACATCGGCGGCAACCCGTTCCCCTATACCCTGGTCGCCGTGATGCTCGTGTGCACGATCGCCCTCTATGCCTTGGGCAAGGGCCTCTTCGGCCGGCAAAGCTACGCGATGATGGCGAAGGCCACCAGCAGCGGTGGCGCGCGCGCCCTGCCGCGCGCCCGGTCCTGGCTGTGCACCGCGATGTTTGCGGGCGTGACCTTCCTCGCGGTGCTGCCGCACATCGGCGTGGCGCTGGTGGCATTCTCGAGCGACTGGTACCGCACGATCCTGCCCGCCGACTACACGCTGGAAAACTTCCGCATCGCGCTCGGGCATGACCTCACCGTGCCGGCGATCGCCAACAGCCTGAAGTTCGCCAGCATCTCAACCCTGATCGACGTGTTCCTGGGCATCGCGATCGCCTACGTCGTCGTGCGCTCGAAGATCGCCGGCCGGCAGGTGCTCGACTTCCTTTCGATGCTGCCCCTCGCCGTGCCGGGACTCGTGCTCGCCTTCGGCTATCTGGCAATGAGCCAGGAGGGAAAGTTCTTCGAGTTTCTTAACCCGATCGAGAATCCGACCATTCTCCTCATCATCGCCTATTCCGTGCGCCGCCTGCCCTACGTCGTCCGTTCGGCGGCGGCGGGCTTCCAGCAGACGAGTGAAACCCTCGAGGAGGCCGCGCAAAACCTCGGCTGCCCGCCGCTCAAGGCCACCTTCAAGGTCACCCTGCCGCTCATCATGGCCAATCTGATCGCGGGCGCCCTGCTGGCGTTTGCCTTCGCGATGCTTGAAGTATCCGACTCACTGATACTCGCTCAAAAACAAGTCTACTACCCGATTACCAAGGCGATTCTCGAGCTGTTCCAGTTGCTCGGGGACGGCAAGTTCATCGCCAGCGCGCTCGGCGTCTGGGCCATGGTTTTTCTCGGCGTGACGATCGTCGGCATGAGCGTGCTGCTGGGCAAGAAGCTCGGGGCGATTTTCCGGGTGTGACCGGGGAGCGCGGGCGGCCCGACCGCTTTCCTCCAAGACCGAATGCGGGCGAGCCGCCCGCGCTCCCATTTTCATGTTACTGCTCCTTTTCGTTTCCTTCGTCTGGGCGTTCTCCTTCGGCCTGATCAAAGGCCGGCTCGCCGGACTCGATCCGGCCGCCGTCGGCGCGGTGCGGCTGGCCTTTGCCCTGCTCGTCTTCCTGCCGTTCTTCCGTCCCGCCAAGCTCACGCGTCGCGCGCTCTGGGGACTCGCGCTCCTGGGCGCGGTGCAGTTCGGCGTCATGTACGTGCTCTATCTGCGCGCGTTCGCTCACCTTCAGGCGTTCGAAGTCGCCCTGTTCACTATTTTCACGCCGCTGTATGTGACCTTGATCGATGCGGCGCTGGCCCGGCGCTTCGAAGCGCGCCACATCCTGGCCGCCGTCCTCTCGGTCGCCGGCGCGGGCGCCGTGCTTTGGCAGGCAAAAGTCGGTGGTGACGTTCTCACCGGCTTCGTTCTGATGCAGCTTTCCAATCTCTGCTTTGCCGCGGGACAGGTGGCCTATAAACGCGTGCGGCCGAAGCTTGGCGCGGCCGTGACGGACGCCGAGCTGTTCGCGGTGCTTTTCATCGGCGCGCTTGCGGCCACGGTCATCGCCTCGGCGTGGTCAACGGAGTGGACTGCGTTTCGGCCGGACTTGGAGCAGTGGGCAGTCCTTGCGTATCTCGGCGTGCTGTCATCGGGCATCTGCTTTTTCGCCTGGAATCTCGGCGCGACGCGCGTGAACACGGGCACGCTGGCCGCGTTCAACAACGCCAAAGTCCCGCTCGCCGTGGCATGCTCGCTCGTGTTTTTTGGCGAGAGCGCGAATGTTCCCCGGCTGCTGGCCAGCCTCGCGCTACTCGGCGCCGCCGTCTGGGTTGCGGAGAAAAGGTAGGAGCACGCCTGCGCGCGGTTTCGCGTCGAAGATCAATCCATCGCGCGGGAGCGCGCTCCCACCCGACCTACCGCGCCGCGTAGTAGTGGTTGATCTTGTCGGCGACGTCGCGGAAGCCGATGTCCTCGGCGTAAATGATCTTGTACTCGGCAATGGCGTCGTCGCCTTTGCCCATCGCTTCGAAGCAGCTCGCGAGTTCGTAGACGATTTCCTTCTTCAGCTCGTCCATCGCGGTGAGTTCGCCTTTGGCGGCCTGGAATTGCGCGACGGCGAGGTCGAACATGCGGCGCGCCTTGAGCGATTTGCCCATGCCGACAAGCGCGGCGATGCGCACCTTCGGGTTCTTCTGCGCCTGTTGGTAGTTGGCGATGGCGCTCTGAAAGTCGCCGTTTTCGAAATACAGATTCGCGAGGGTGAAACGCGCCGCGTAGTCGTTGGGATAACGCTCGACATAGGCGCGCGCCTCCTTGATCCGAAACGCATTGAGCGCGTGCACGGCATCGGCGTGCTGAGTCTTCAGCGTCGCGTCGTCGGGATGCGTCGCGAGCGCCGCGGCGAGGTCCTTCACGCGCTGTTCGAGGGCTGCGGTCTGCAGGTCCGTCTCGAGGCGCTCCAGCGCGCCGTCGGCCGCACCCGCGGGCTGCTGCCGGGCCTTGCGCACCCAGGCGATCGCGTCGTCGAGCTGGCCGAGTTTGCGGTAGCCGTCGACCAGCGTGCGATAGTGATTCAGGTTGGACGGCTCGCGGCAAACGCGGTCGAGCGCTTCGCTGACGAGCCGCTGCGTCATCTCCTCGGACGTCACGACCTTGGCGGCCTGTTCGAGCGAGACCGCCTGCTGTTCATCGCGGAGCTTGTCGCGGAAGGATCCCTGCGCCTCCCAGTTGCCCTTGTCCATCGTCTGCGCGACGGAGGCCTTGCGCATCAGCGCGAGAGCATCGCCGTCCTGCGGGCGCAGTTTGAGGATGTTATCGGCCGTCGCGAGAGCCTCGCGAGGCTTTCCCGCGGCGATATATGATTCGCCGAGCGTGAGAAGCGTGTCGCGGTCGCCGGGTTGCAGGTCGCGGATCGCTTCCCAGGCAAACGCCGCCGTCTCCTTCAGTTCGAGGCTCGCCGCCGCCTCCGCAAGCAGCTTGAGCGCCGGGATGCTGGTGGGATCGGTCGCGAGCATCTTTTCGGCATTCTCAAGCGATTTGCCGGGGTCCTTCTTTCCGCCGAAGAAAATGCCGGCCGTTGTGACCGAACCAAAGGCCTTCGAAAGCAGTTTGTTTTTCGACTGAAAGCGGCGGAGTTGCGCGGCGCGCTGAAGACGACGAACGGGCAGACAACCAGGAGCGGTCTTGAGGACCTGCGCGCACACTTCGACGACATAATCGAGGTTGCCGCGCTGGAGCGCGATTTGCGCGTTTTCGACCTGCTTTTGGACGCGCGGGTCGAGCGACGAAACGTGAATCTCGGGCATAGGGGGGGCTCCAAACAACGCCGCGCCCCCGGCAGGGTCAACGCTAGATTACCTCCAGATCGACCCGCGCCGCCCGCTCGAGTTGCTCCAAGCCGGAGCGGACGATCTCCTCGGTCGCACCTTCGACCAGAAGGCGCAACTTGGCCTCTGTGCCGGAGAAGCGCACGAGGACGCGCCCCGTCGTGCCCAGCCTGGCCTCGAGCTGCGCGATCGCCGTTGAAAGCGATTCGCACGCCGCCAGCTCCCGTTTGACGCGGACTTTCAGGTTGCGGGTGCCCTGGGGAAACTTTCGCAACGCCTGGCGCAACGTTGAAAGGGGCTGCCCCGTGGCGAGCATGACTTCGATGACCTTCAAGGCGGCGACGAGGCCGTCACCGGTGGGCGAAATCTCCGAAAAGATGATGTGCCCGCTCGATTCGCCGCCCAGCGTCGCGCCATCCGCCAGCATGCGCTCGAGCACGTAGCGATCGCCCACCGAGGTGCGCACGACGCGTCCGCCCGCGGCGCGGACCGCTGTATCCACCCCAAGATTACTCTGGATGGTGATCACCAGTTCGTTCGCCACCAGCCGCCCGGCTCGCAGCGCGTGGAGCGCGAGCAACGTCAGAATCTCGTCGCCGTCAAGCACCCCGCCCTGCTCGTCGCAGAGGACACAGCGGTCGCCGTCGCCGTCGTGCGCAATGCCCAGGTGCGCGGCCTCGGCTTTCACGCGCGCCGCGAGCGCCGCCGGATGCTCGCTGCCGACTCCGGCGTTGATGTTAAGGCCGTCGGGCGCGTCGCCGAGCCCAATCACCTCCGCGCCGAGCGACCGCAGCACGACCGGGCTCGTCCCCGTGGTCGCGCCGTGAGCGGTATCGAGGACGATGCGCCAGCCGGCGAGCGCGCCCGCGGGCAACAGCGCTTGGGCGGCGCGGATATACTCCCCCACCGCCCCAGCTGACGTCTGCACCGCAGCCCCACGGGCGAGGGCCGGGGCCGTGTCGGGCAGCAATTGCTCGATCGCCAGCTCTTCGGCATCGGTCAACTTGAGCCCGCCCCCCGCGAAGAACTTGATGCCGTTATCCGTCGCGGGATTGTGCGACGCGGTGATAACGACGCCGAGCACCGCGCCCTGGGTCCGCACCGCGCGCGCCACCGCCGGCGTCGGGAGCACGTCGAGCAAGACCGGCGTGAGCCCCGCGCTCGCCAGCCCGCCGGCGACGGCCG
>DASWVO010000094.1:0-6688 GCA_036406235.1 Opitutaceae bacterium | reverse complement strand
AGGTCCCCCGGCCTGCGGGCGGAGGCGGCATGAGCCCCGACACGCGCAACAGCCTCAGCTCCTACACCGGCCTGCCGACGATCATCGTCCCCGGCGGATTCTTCCCCTCCGACAGCATGCCGTTCGGTCTGCAGTTCCTCGGACGCCCGTTCACCGAACCCGCGCTCATCAAGCTCGCCAGCGGCTACGAAGCAGCGACGAAGCACCGGAAGCCACCCACCTCCACACCGCCGCTCTCCGGCGAGACGCTCACTTACTAAGCACCGCTTCCGCCCATGCTTCCTCGCTTCCTCCGCGTTATCCTCCTCGGCAGCGCCGCCGGGCTGTTCTCGCTCGCGAATGGCTTCGCGCTCACGATCGAGGAAGCAACCATCGCCGATCTCCACGCCGCCTACCTCAACGGCCAGCTCTCCACGCGCGAGGTCGTCTCCGCCTACCTCGCCCGCATCGAGGCCTACGACAAGCGCGGACCGTATCTGAATTCCGTCATCAATCTGAATTCGAAGGCGCTCGAGGAGGCCGACGCCCTCGACGCCGCGCTCAAAGCCAGCGGCAAGCTCTCTGGTCCGCTCCACGGCATCCCCGTCCTCGTGACGGACTGCATTGATGCGGCCGGCATGCCGATGACGGGAGGTTTCCAGGGTTGGAAAAACTACGTGCCACCCACCGACGCTCCGCTGGTCGCAAAGATCAAGAGCGCCGGCGGCATCATCCTCGGCAAAGTCTCCCTCTCGGAGTTCACCCGCGGCGGCGGCGACAACATCAACTCCGTCCTCGGCGGCTTCGCCCGCAATCCCTACCACACCGCCTACGCCACCGGCGGCTCCTCCGGCGGCACGGGCAACGCGATCGCCGCCAACTTCGCCACCGTCGGCATCGGCACCGACACCGGCGGCTCCGTCCGCATGCCCTCGGCGCATAACGCGCTCGCCGGCCTGCGCCCGACCGTGGGGCTCGTCTCCCGCACGGGCATCGTTCCCAACAACAGCGTGCGCGACACCGCCGGGCCCATGACTCGCACCGTCACCGACCTCGCGATCCTCCTCGATGCCGTCGCCGGACCCGATCCCGCCGACCCCGCCACGGCGCGCGCAGCCGGTCACATTCCCGCGACCTTCACCACGTCGCTGAAGAAAGACGCGCTCAAGGGCGCCCGGCTCGGCGTCCTCCGCCAAGTCTTCACCGCACGTGTCACCGATCCGCGGATACTCGATCATTTCGAGAAAACCATCGCCGAGCTCAAAGCCGCCGGTGCCGAGATCGTCGACCCGTTTTCCGTGCCCGAGATCGATTCGCTCCCTCGCGCCCCGCAGACCTCCGCGCGCCGCAAGGCCGACATGATCCAGTTCCTCGCCGCTCACCCGGGGATTCCGTATCCGTCGCCGCAGGCGATCGCCGCATCCCGGCTCGCGCATCCGCTCCACCAGGCCGGCCTCGAGGCCGACGCCGCCGCCGGCCCGGTCGAGACCGATCCGGAAACGCTCAAGGGACTCGAAACCGAGGAGGCCTACCGCGTCGCCTTCACCAAGGCCATGGACGCCGCCAAGATCGACGCCCTCGTCTTTCCGACGTGGGCCCAACTTCCCGTCATCAATGGCGATCGCAACACCCAGCTCATGACCGATACCCCAAACCCCAAAGGCGGAGTCACCGGCCTCAGCGCCAGCCTCACCTTCGTCGCAAGCACGATGCAGTGGCCGGGCCTCTCAGTGCCGTCCGGCTACCTTGGCGAGGGGCTTCCCGTCGGTTTGCAGATCGTCGGCCGAGCGTGGGATGACGCAAAAATCATTGGCTACGCCTACGCCTACGAGCAGGCCACGCATCACCGCCGGCCGCCGCCGACCGTCCCGCCACTCGGCCCCTGAAGGCGGCGCACCGTAGCCGTATCAGATTTTTGATACACGCGTCTCGTCGCACGCAATAAGGTTGGCCCGCAAATCGCTACCGTCGCCATAAGCCCCGAGCACGCACCCGGGTCGACGTTCTCTTCGAACTCGTCTTTTGATTATGCAGCCAACTCGTCTCGCCCGCCTGGCGCTGATGGCTCTGGCCATCAGCTATTCACCTTTCGCTGTTTCCGACGCCGTCGCCGCCCCGGCGATGGCGTTTCAACTCGAGGAGGCCAACATCGTCTCCATCCAGGAAGCCATTGTTGCCAAGCAGATCACGTCCACCGAACTGGTGAAGCTCTACCTCGCCCGCATCAAAGCCTACAACGGCCCGGGCGTAAGGGAACCCGAGGGCATTCTCGGTCGCATCGAGACCGTCCCGCACTCCGGCACGATCAATGCCCTCGGCACGCTCAACCTCCGCCCGGCGACCCTCAAGGCCCTGGGTTTCCCGGCCAAGATGGCCCGCAGCCTCACCGACCCGGTCGACGCCGATCCGGCGATGCCCGACGCCCTCGAAGTCGCCGCCGCCCAGGACGCGGCATTCGCGAAAACCGGCAAGCTGGTCGGCCCGCTGCACGGAGTCGTCATGGCGATCAAGGACCAATACGACACGTTCGACCTGCGCACCACCTCCGGCGCCGACGTCCCCTACGCCAACGACCGCCCGCCGGTCGATGCGGAGTTCGTCAAACGCCTGCGCGACGCCGGCGCCATCATCCTCGCGAAGTCGCAGATGGGTGAATACGCCTCGGGGATTCCGCGCAGCTCCTGGGGCGGCACGTTCAACAATCCCTACGACACCGAGCGCAGTCCGATGGGTTCCAGCTCCGGTTCCGGCAGCGCCGTCGCCGCCAATCTCGTCACCGCCTCGATCGGCGAGGAGAGCGGCACGTCCATCCGCGGCCCCGCCGTTTACAATAACCTCGTCGGCATTGCCGCCACCCAGGAACTCGTGAGCCGTCACGGCATGGTCGAAGGCGGCATCAATACGCGCGTCGGCCCGATCGCCCGCACGGTCGACGACGCCGCGCGCATTCTCCAGGTCATCGCCGGCTACGATCCGAAAGACCCGATGACCTCCGCGAGCGCGCGCCGCCTGCCGCCCAAGCCCTACTCCGCCTACACCGGCGCGACGCGCCTCGACGGCCTGCGCATCGGCGTCCTTCGCGAATACACGCACCGGAACCTCTTCACCGAGGAGGACACCCAGGCGCTCGCGCTCTTCGACAAGGCCGTCGAGGACCTCAAGGCCCTCGGCGCCACCATCGTCGATCCCGGCGAGGGCGATTTGCTGACGCCCTACATCCAAAAGAATTTCTACATCCTGTACAGCCCGGCGATGGCGAAGAAGTTCCCCGAGCTGTTTCCCGCCGACGACAAGGGCAAGCCCACCACCGACCGCACCGACACGGTCCTCGATATGACGATGGATCCGGCGAAAGTGCCGGCGACGCTCACCATTCGCGATTTCCCCAGCGTCGAGGCCACCGGTCAGAGCAAGCACATGCTGAACTACTACCTGCGCATGCGCGGCGACACGAAGATCAAGTCCATCACCGACCTCTACGAGACGGCCACGTTCTTCAAGGACGAGCGCTTCGGTGACCGCCGAAAAGGCCTCGTGCGCAAGGACGAAGCGGCCGAGATCGATAACAACGCGCGCGTCCACCTCCGCTACGCCGTGCAGTACATCGTCCTCAACGCGATGGCCGACCTCAACCTCGACCTCATCGTCTCGCCGACGAACAACATCCCCGCGCCGAAGCTCGGCTCGCCGACCGTCCCGCGCAAGAACGGCCGCCCGCTCGTCTGGAGTTTCCTCGGCGCGCAAGGGTTTCCCAACATGACCGTCCCCGCGGGCTTCACCACCGAAGTGTATGATCGCGTCGTTGATCCGACCGCCCCGCGCGTTCCCGTGCAAACTCCCGGCGCGGAGCCGGGTGAGACCGAGCCGGCTTCCAAGCTCGTCGGTCCCGTGCCGGCAAAACTCCCCGTCGGCATCGACTTTCTCGCCCGGCCGTTCGACGAGCCGTTGATCTTCACCGCCGCCGCGGCGTACCAAAATGCCACGAAGCACCGCGCGCCGCCGCCCGACTTCGGTCCGCTCGAGGGCGAGCCCGGCACGAGGGCCGCGAACACCAACTAATCTCGACCACGCAGCTCCCTGCCCGGGCACGACGTGCCCGGGCGAGGAAGGTCCGGCTGCACTCGCTCTTCGCTTTCGCCCCTCTTCCATGCACCGCCTCCTTCGCCTCACCGCCCTCGCGTTCGCCCTCGCCCAAGGCGTCTCGCTTGTCCCCTCCGCCGGCCTGCGCGCGGCGACGTTCGATCTCTCCACCGCCACGATCGCCGACATCAATGCGGCGATCGACGCCGGTGCACTCACCTCCGAAAAACTCGTCTCGCTCTACCTCGCGCGCATCGCCGCCTATGACAAGAAGGGCCCGGCGCTCAACACGATCATCACGCTCAATCCGAAGGCGCTCGACGAAGCCCGTGCCCTCGACGCAGAGCGCAAACAGAAGGGCCCGCGTTCTCCGCTGCACGGCGTGCCGGTGATCCTCAAGGACAACTTCGACACCACCGACCTGCCCACGACCGCCGGCTGCGTTTTCCTGGCCGGCTCGCTGCCGCCGACGGACGCGTTCGTCACCGCCAAGCTCCGCGCCGCCGGCGCCATCATCCTCGCCAAGGCCAATACGAGCGAGTTCGCCCTCAGCGGAAAATCCAACGGCTTCAGTTCGCTCGGCGGCCAGACGCTCAACCCGCACGACCTTTCGCGCGGGCCGGCCGGCTCTTCGGGTGGCTCGGGTGCCGCCCTCGCCGCGTGGTTCGCGCCGCTCGCCTTCGGCAGCGATACCGGTGGCTCGGTGCGCGGCCCGTCGGCCGCCAACGGCATCCCCGGTCTCAAACCTTCGCTCGGTTCGCTCTCGCGCGCGGGCATTGTGCCCCTTGCGCTCTCCTTCGACACCGGCGGACCGATGGCGCGCAACGTCTCCGATCTCGCGCTCGTGATGAACTTCGTCACCGGCGTCGATCCGCGCGATCCCGTCACGGCCGACAGCAAAGGCAAGCTCCCGGAAGACTTCACCGCCGCACTCAAGCCCGAGGCGCTCAAAGGTGCCCGCTTCGGCGTGCTGCGCGATTTCCTGGGCGCCGACGCCGAGGTCGACGCCGTGATCGAGAGCGCCATCGCCACCCTCAAAGCCCAGGGCGCCACGGTCACCGACGTGACGCTGCCCGACTACGTGCTCAAAGCCCGCAGCAGTCTTTTCAGCATCGTGCGCATGGCCGAGTTCAAGGCCCAGATCACCGACTACCTGCAGACGCTCGGCCCCGGGTATCCGAAAAGCCACGCCGAGCTCGTGAAGCTCGCCGACGCGTATCTTGCCGACCCGGCTGGTCGCCCCGGCGTCGCCAATGCCGCGCGCTGGGAGATTTTTCACGAGGAAGCCGAGAAGGGAAAATCCCTCACCGATCCTGAATATCTCGCCGCTCGCGACCAGGGCCTGGCGCTCATCCGCGATACGCTCGCCGGCATCCTCGCGAGCCGGCAGCTCGATGCCTTCATCTATCCCACGTCGCTCAAACCGGCGCTGCCGCTCAAGCGCGACTACAGCGCCACCGGGCCCGACTCGGCCACGAACCTCGCCAACTTCTCGGGCTTTCCCGACGCGATCGTACCGGCGGGTGTAACCAAAGATCGGTTACCGGTGACGCTATCGTTCCTCGGTCCGCGTTTCAGCGAGGCGCAGCTCCTCGGCTACGCCTACGCCTTCGAACAGGCCACGCACGCGCGCGTCGCCCCCGCCAGCACGCCCGCGTTACCCGGCGAGCGCTTCAGCTACTAGAAGTATCCCGCCGCCGTAGCGCCACCTGTAGGGGCGTCGCTTGAAGACACCCAACTCATTGCACGCCAGCGAAACGGGCGCCGACCAGCGGCGCCCCTACGCCGGATGATTGGCGCGGCGCTGCGAGGTAGCGGCCGTCGTCCCGACTGCCATCTTATCAGGGAATGGCGGTCGAAACGACCGCCGCCACCCGGTGCTGCACGCCAAGTCACCAGGCGTATCCGTTCCGTCACTGCCCGGCCTGCGTCGCGAGCGGGCCGAAGTCCGCCGGCGGCGTGCGGTGATGGGTCGCGGCCTCGAAGGCCGCGGCGATCTTCAAAATCGTCGGCTCGGCGAACGGCCGGCCCACGATGTCCATGCCCACGGGCAGTTTCGCGGGCGTCGGGCCGACGAGGATCGTCGGCTCGTCATCGCTCCCGAAACCGCTGTCGCGCGACCAGCCGGGCGGAGGCGGCGGCGCCTTCGGATCGCGCACGCGATCGTAGACGTGCGTCGTGAAGCCGGCGGGCACCGTGATCACCGGGAAACCTTGCTGACCGAGGAATGACCACACGCTGCGGCGTCCGTTCACCGCGGGCTCCGCCGGAGCGCCGAGCTTCGCGGGCGGGACGTTGCTCGTTGGATACACGAGCGCATCGAGCTTCAGGTCCGCGAACGCCTGCAGGATGATCGTCTGCACCGCAAACCGTCGCTGCATGCGCACCGCCATGTCCATCGCCATGGTCTTGTCGCTGTTTTCCAGCGAGGACTTCCGGTTGGCGAAGTTCGGATCGTTGTAGAAGTTGGCGCGCGTGTAGAGATCCGTGAGGCTCTTGATCGTCGCGTCGCCGCGCTCGCGCAGGTAGAGATTCATCGTGTAGCGGCCCTCGCCGTTGCTACCGCCACCCGGTGCTGCACGCCAAGTCACCAGGCGTATCCGTTCCGTCACTGCCCGGCCTGCGTCGC